>NZ_LDUY01000021.1 GCF_001038455.1 Fructobacillus sp. EFB-N1
CAGACGCCACTAGAAGTTTTTCGGAGTTGTTCGAATTAAACTTGTAATCTGCCAACTAAAAAAATAATGAAAGCATTCATTACAAAGTATAAAAATATTGATGAGGCAGACGAAAATGAAGAAAAAATGGATAGAGGGGAATAACAAGAAGATAACCAAGCTCGGACCCGTTCGGTTGCTTGTTGTAACCAGTAGATATATTTTTTTAGATTTTTCTTTTATTACAACATTAATATTGATGGCTTTATTGTTGTTGGTGGTTTATTTTTTTAAATTAAAAATAATTATTCCGTTTAATGTGATTTTTAGTGGATCTATTACTGCCATTTCGTTTTCATTTGCTATGATGGCGGCTATCAAACTTATTGTAACTGAACCAATGCTAAATTTTTATGCACATGACGATTATGAACACAGCAATAGGAAAGTAAACGAAATATATGTATTTTTCTCACCGTTTTTGGTTAGTTTGATATCGTGGGGAGTTGTATCATTGATATCTTTGATTGCGCTGTCAGTCAATATTAATTATTCAGGCAAAAGAATAATGGACTATGTTGCTGTCATCTTCTTGTCGTTAGTTATATATTCCATATTGAATGTTATCCAATTAATGTGGACGATTCTTCGATTGACGATACAAAAGGCTTTTAAGGGCATTGAGTAAACGTGAAGATATTTGAAGGGAAAAATAATATTTAACAGCACATGGAAATTTGATGTAAAAAATAAGTATTTTAAGTAATATTTAGGACAAAAATGAATAGCAACAAGAATGTAATTTTTGCCGGTATTTTATCAGAATTACTATATTCTATTTTTGGTAGATTTTTGATAAATATGGCTAAATATTTGCAATAATTTGAATTATTAAATTTTTTTGAAATTAGTTATGCATAGATAGTAATGATTTAGAAATTCAATATTTAGAATAGAAAGGAAATTATCAGAAAGTTTATTTGCTGACAAAATTAGTAAACTTTCAATCCACCAAAAAAGCTGCCTACTTCTTCTCAAATCGAAGAGGTAAGCAGCTTCTTTCATATATAAATATAAGGGAGAGGGCCCAATTGGTGGGCGAAAATTAGCCTTGGTTGTTCTTCAGGCGCTTGTCCGCGGGCTTCACCTCAGGAACGCCGCCCATGGCTTCAGGGTGTTCTTGGTAAGTGAACTTGTGTCCGTCCTTGGCTACCTGGCCTTCAAAGGCCTTTGAGCCAGCGCCGTCAGAGAAGCTCATGATGGTGTGGGCGAATTCTGAATGCTCGATATCGCCCATGTCGCCAGGAACGATGACGCCGTACTTTTCTTCGAGTTCTTCTTGGGCCTTCATAAATTGAAGTTGGTGTTGCGTTTCGCGAGCCAACAAGAACTTCAACATATCGCGGATTCCCTTGTCCTCTGTCATGTTGTAGAGACGAGAAACTTGGAGGCGGGCCTGTGATTCACGAACAACGTTAAAACGCATGTCGGCCACCAGGTTACCAGATGAAGTTACATAGCCGGCGTTCCAAGCTGCACCATTTGGGTTTGTTAGACCGGCGTTCAAACCATGAACCAGTGCGTGTTCAGGGTCCATACCGGACAATGTGGCTGCCTTAAGTGGATCGCCGGCAACGTCAGCATCAGAGATTGGCGCACCTTCAAGCAAATAGCCAATCATTGTTGAAATCATTTCCACGTGACCGATTTCTTCGGTTCCAGTGTCTAAAAGTAAGTCTTTGTACTTTTCATCGCCAGTTGATGACCAACCCTGTGAAAGGTATGACATCATGCCGGTTGTTTCACCCCATTGGCCACCCAATGCTTCTTGCAGACGACGGGCCATCAATGGGTCCGGACGATCAGGCTTGGCGTTGTATTGTAACTTCCGAGTGTGCGTGAACATAATTTCCTACTTTCTGTGCTCTTCGTGAGAATATTTGTTAAAAAATAAACAGTACCAATTTATAATTATTTATAAAATAATAACTATTAAACGCCTATTCTCTAGTAATTAACATTAAAATTAGTCGGTATATATCAACCTTTCCAATTTTAATATTTTGCGTTGAAATTAGTTTATCATGGACAATAGGAGCAGGTAAAGGGAAAATCAGGAAAATGGTCTAGACGACCGTCGCTAAAGCTAGTGTTTTCAGTCCTGAAAACACTAGGAGCAAAAGAGGCGACTGTGCTAAGATAGAAGGAGTAAACTAGACATTTTTAGACTATTTAGTTGGTCTTTTGCAAAGGAGAACCCTCATGGCTAAGCAGACGAAACGTCGCAGTCAAAAGAAAAAGAAAGTTAGTCGGGCAGGAGCTGCTGGACAAATTGTTGGCCTACTGGCGATTATCTTATTATCAATTTTTGCGATTTTTCAATTAGGACTTTTTGGTATTTATCTAGCCGATATGGTGCGTTTTTTCTTTGGAAATCTTTACCAAATTACTTTGTTGCCACTGATTGCTTGGGCCACGATTTATTTGGTGATGGATAAAAGTTATCCAATTCCAGGTCGCATCTATGTCGGAGTGGGGATGATCTACTTAGCAACGGTTTTGCTGTCATCGATGCTGTTCTTCACACAGAACGAATTGCCAGGTGGTGGTTATGCTTCCCAGGTAATTCGATTGATTGGCCAGGATATGACCAATCAATCCGCTGGAACACCGGTTGGAGCTGGTATGCTAGGGGCTCTTTTATACCAATTAACCTTCACCCTCTTATCAAACGTTGGTGTAGCGATTATTGTCGTTGTTTTGTATATTGCGGGTGTAATTGTCACTTTTCGTTTGCCCGCTCGTGACTTGGCACAAAAGGGTGTTGCCAAGGCCCATGAAAACTTTACGGAGTTCCAAAAGCAACAAGGTCAAAAGCGCGATCAGCGTCAATTGCTGGCTGAGAAGAAACAACAGGATTTGACAGAATTTGGTGACCACCCATTTGGCTTGAGTAAAACGGAGCCAAGGGCGGATGAACCGGCAGCAGATCCATTCTTCCCCGACCCTGCCAAAGATATTAACGGTGATGGTGCTGATTTGCCAGTAGAAGAAGGATTGAATTTAGGTGCCGACCCGGTTGAACCAACTATTAACTGGCAGGCGCCGACAACGCCAAGCCCAGCACCTACTCCAGCTGGACCAGCCCAACCCGTTACTCCGCAGGGAAATGAGGACGTACACCTTAATGCTAGTGCTGTGGATGACGATGATTACCAGTTGCCACAAACCTCACTCTTAACAAAGACTCAGCCGACTGACCAGACTAAGGAGGCGCAAAGTTTGAATGCGAAGTCTCGTCTGGTCCATGACACGCTACAATCCTTTGGCGTGGACGCGACCGTGTCCTCGGTTTCCTTGGGACCAACGGTTACTCAGTATGAGCTCAAGCCGGGTCAGGGTGTGAAGGTCAACCGGATTGCGAATTTGGCGGATGACTTGGCTTTGGCCTTAGCGGCGAAATCAATTCGAATTGAAGCGCCAATCCCTGGAAAGCCCTACGTCGGCATCGAAGTGCCAAACGATACGCAGGCGGTCGTTGGTTTTCGCTCGATGATTGAGCAGTCCAACACTTTAGACCAGGGCTTGCTAACGGTTCCATTGGGCCGTGATGTGACTGGCAATATCGTGTCAGTGGACTTATCAGCCATGCCGCACTTGCTGATTGCTGGATCCACGGGTTCTGGAAAATCAGTTGGGTTGAACGGCATCATTATTTCCTTGCTCTTAAAGGCCAAGCCTTCCGAAGTAAAGCTGATGATGGTCGATCCTAAGGTGGTCGAGTTATCGATTTACAATGGTATTCCGCACCTGTTGACGCCCGTTGTTTCCGATCCACGTAAGGCAGCCAAGTCGCTGCAAAAGTTAGTAGATGAAATGGAAAACCGCTATGATCTGCTGGCTCAATTTGGCAAGCGCAATATCGGTGAGTATAATGCGGCCGTTGACGACAACAATGCTCATGCCAAGGAAACCGGCAACGCCATCATGACGAAATTGCCCTACATCGTGGCGGTTGTCGATGAATTTGCTGATTTGATGGCAACGGTTGGCTCTGAAATTGAAGTTTCGATTGCCCGCTTGGGAGCCAAGGCGCGAGCTGCCGGAATCCATATGATTCTGGCGACCCAGCGTCCCGACGTGAAGGTGATTAATGGAACGATTAAGTCGAATATTCCCGGTCGAATCGCCTTTCGAACGGCATCGGGAATCGATTCGCGGACAATTTTGGATACGAACGGGGCCGAAAAGTTGCTTGGCCGCGGAGACATGATTTTTGCCCCACCTGGCAAGGCTCATAAGCGACTGCAGGGCGCCTTTATTTCAAATCAGGATGTGACCGCCATTGTTGATTTCGTCAAGGGCGAACAAGATGCCGTTTATGATGAGAAGATGACGGTGACCGATGAGGAAGTCGCCCAGGATGAAAACGGTGGTGGCGGCAATTCGGATGATGAATTGTTCGAGGAAGCACTAGAATTTGTGATTGACCAGCAGAAGGCCTCAACTTCATTGCTCCAACGTCGCTTCCGGATTGGTTATAACCGGGCAGCCCGCCTGGTTGACGACCTCGAAAATGCTGGTTACATTGGACCGGCTGACGGGGCCCGTCCACGTCATGTCAATGTTAGCAAGAAAATTGATGAATAAATAAAGCTAAGAAAAAGCGAAACTGCCGAAGTGAATGGTGGTTTCGCTTTTTAAGTGCTTATTTTTTGAGCATTTGACGGGGGATTTGGCAGGCAGTGTCTAAATTTCCATCAAAAAAGCGCCTTCCCAAATGGGTTGGCGCAAAATTGCTTGATAAATTATTCTTGGAAAAAGGGCACGATTTGTTTAGCGAACGAACCGTCGGGATCGTTGACAAAGGTCTTGTAGGCCGCCCAGTAGGCGTCTTCGATGAGGAGTGGCTCGGCGATGTTCTTTGGAATCGCCGTTCGTGGAATGCCACCACGGTCATCGCGAGGACCTTCGTATTCCTTTGTAAAGTCGTCGAAACGCTTTTCAATCACAATGGCTTCGGGGCCAAACCAGTTATGGGGCTCCTTGGTTAAGAAGCTTTCTTCAATCTGGTAGGGTGTCCAATCGGGTAAGTTGACCGCGATTTTCATGGGGTGGACCAAAGTTTGTAACTGGACTTGGCCGAGCGCGATATCGGCGACGGCACCCGCCATGGCTGACGGCAGGTGGAGGTCCTGATTTTCCTTAGCAACTAGGAGGAACTGGCCGGTCATCTTTTCGTCAGCTGTAACTTCTTGGCCGGCGAGGACGTTAAGTAATTCGGTTGGAGTAATATTAATAGCTTGCATGAGAAATAGTTTAATCCTGAATTTGAATAAAGGCAAATTGTGCGAAGTCAAAGAGTCCTTGGTCGGTAATTTTCAATGAAGGAATCACGGGCAGGGCCATGAAAGAAAGGGTCAAGAACGGATCGAAGGTTAGCGGTGAAATTTTGGCAAAGGCTTCGTTTAGGGTCTGCTGCTTTTGAATTAATCCTTCGTAAGGCAAATCAGACATCAAACCGCCGATAGGTAATGGTAAGGTCGTCACCTGACCGTTTTTGACAACCACTTGGCCACCACCGATTTTCTTGAGGGTTTCAACGGCCAAGACCATATCGTCGTCATTGACACCAGCAACGATCAAGTTGTGGGAATCGTGAGCAATGGTTGAGGCGATAGCGCCATCTTTTAGAGAAAGGCCCTTGATGATACCCAGACCGTGGCCGAGGTCGTGGTAGCGTTCAATCACGGCCACCTTGGCAAAGGTTTCGTTTGGTGCGAATTGACCGTCTGCATCAACTGGCACCATTTCGACCTGGTGCTTCGTGGTGATGTGGTGGGGCTCAATTTCAATCACGTGGGCTGGCTTACTGGCATCTAATGGCAAGGCCAAATCGGCTTTGCTAAAGGTCAAATTGATTTGCTGACCGGGAAGGCGCAAGACGTCTTCTTGCTCATTTTGAAAGAATTGGCCACCGACCATGACCTGGTCAATGGTAACTTGCTTTGGATCAGTCAGTATGACCAAATCGGCCTCGAAACCAGGAGCTAAGGCACCGACATTTTGCAGGTGGTGGGCGGTTGCACCGTTATAAGAAGCCAGGGTGTAGGCCAATTCGGGTGTGAGACCATTCTCGATGGCCAAGGCGATGTTGAAGTTGATGGAGCCTTCTTTTTGGATGTCCGCGGCTGATTTATCATCGGTAGCAAAGGCGAAGTGACCTTCGTTGGCCTTTGTTACGGCCGGTAGGAGGGCGAGCTCGTCGCGTTCAACGGTTCCTTCGCGCAAGAAGACGGCCATGCCGGCGTTAACACGGTCGAGGGCTTCTTTTTTGCTGGTGGCCTCGTGGTCGGTGTCGATACCATAGGCGCGGTAGATGGCTAGTTCAGCCGGACCTAGCCCAGCCCCGTGGCCATCAACGTGACGGTGGGCCTCCTTTGCATCTGCAATCTTTTGCAACATATCGTCCTGGGCGTTAGCGACTGCTGGAAAGTCCATTACTTCGGCTAAACCGGCAATTTCTGGATGTTGGTAGAAGGGACGCAGGGCGTCCGCATCTAAGATGGCACCAGCGTGCTCAAAGGGCGTGGCTGGCACGGAAGATGGCAACATATAGTGGATGTGCAATGGTGTCTTCTTGGCAGAATCGAGCATGTACTGGATACCCGAAATACCGGCCACGGAAGCAATTTCGTGTGGGTCGGCGAAGATTCGGGTAACGCCGTTTTCAAGAGAAAGACGGCCGAATTCAGAAGGGGTTAGCAAAGATGATTCGATGTGAAGGTGCGCATCGATAAAGCCGGGCACGAGCCAGCGATCGTGGCAATCGATAGTGGTCTTGGCCTCCAAGTCCTGGTTATCACCGACAAAGATAATCTTTTTGTCTTTAATCCAGACATCCTTTTCCTCAAATTCCTGATTAAAAACGTTTAAGACTTGACCGCCGGTAAGACGGTAATCGACTTGCTGTACCATTGTGCACTCCTTTTTTCGTTTTGAATTTTATCTAGTTTAGCACATGTCAGCCGGGCTTTGGAACTGATTTAAACGCCTGGAAAATCAGCTGTGTGAAGAAAGTTGACTACTGTTGGTCATTTAGTCTATACCAATTATTAATTTTGGGATTGACTAAGCCATGAATACTGATAGAATAGCAGTTGTTAACTTAAAAAGTATTACCAAACCAATTTTTTTGAAAGCGAGAAATTTTGTATGTGTGGAATTGTTGGAGTAACCGGTGTTGAACAGGCTTTGCCATGTCTTTTGCATGGTTTGCAAAAGTTGGAATACCGTGGTTACGATTCTGCCGGTGTTTATCTGATGGATAATGCAGGCAATGATGCCTATATTCGTGAGAAGGGCCGGGTTGCCAAATTAGCTGAAAAGGCGAAGGCCAACGGCTTTATTGGTACTTCTGGTATTGCGCATACTCGTTGGGCAACCCACGGGAACGTGACGATTGAAAACGCCCACCCACAAAAGTCAGCCGATGACCGTTTTTACTTGGTTCACAACGGTGTCATCGAAAACTACCAAGAGTTGAAGGCTGAATACTTGCCAGGTGTTCACTTTGTTTCTGAAACGGATACGGAAGTTGCTGTTCAATTGGTTGACAAGTTTGCTACTGAAGATGGTTTGTCAAACGTTGAAGCCTTCCGGAAGATGATTTCTTTGTTGGGTGACAACTCAGCTTATGGCTTCTTGTTGATTGATACGAAGGAACCTGGTACTTTGTTTGCCGCTAAGAAGAAGTCACCACTTTTGGTTGGTGTCTCTGACCATGGGAACGTGGTGACGTCTGATGCCGCTGCGATGATTGACGTGACCAAGGAATTTATCGAATTGCGTGATGGAGATATCGCCATTATCAAGCCAGGTTCAGTGGCCGTCTATGACGCTAATGAAGAACCAGTTGACCGTGAACACTTTACATTGGAAATTGACCCAGAAGACACTGATAAGGGTGCTTATCCTTACTACATGTTGAAGGAAATTGATGAACAAGCGGTCGTTTCTCGCAACATTGCTGCTCATTACTTCGATGAAGAGGGACAGTTGCAAGGAATCGGTTGTGCCATCACCGACAAGATGAAGGGAGCGGACCGCCTGTACATTGTGGCAGCTGGAACTTCGTACCACGCCGGTTTGGTTGGAAAGCGTTACTTCGAACAATGGGCGCAGATTCCAACGGAAGTGCACATTGCTTCGGAATTTGCTTATGACCAACCAATGTTGTCAGCTAAGCCATTCTTTATCTTCTTGTCTCAGTCTGGTGAAACGGCTGATTCTCGTGAAGTGTTGGATAACGTCAAGAAGCAGGGCTTCCCAGCCTTGACGTTGGCCAACGTGATGAATTCAACGTTGACCCGCGAAGCTGATTTTGCCTTGCCAGTCTTGGCCGGCCCAGAAATCGCCGTGGCCTCAACCAAGGCCTATACAGCCCAAGTTTTGGTTCAAGCCATCTTAGCTTCAGCCTTGGGGAACCCTGGCTTTGATTTGAAGGCCGAATTGGCTAAGGTTGCTGTTGAAATTTCAGCTATCACGGACGAAAAGGAAACCTTTAAGAAGATTGCCGAAACGGCCTTAAAGGACCAAAAGTCAGCCTTTTATATCGGTCGTGGCTTGGATGCTTCGGTTGCTTTGGAAGCGGCTTTGAAGTTGAAAGAAATCTCTTACGTGCAGACAGAAGGATTTGCAGCCGGGGAATTGAAGCACGGTACGATTTCTTTGATTGAGGATGGCACACCGGTCTTCGCATTGTTGACGCAGAAGAAAACGGCCGGATTACTCCGTGGTGAAGTGGCTCAGGTTGCTGCCCGTGGTGCTAATACGGTTGTGATCGCTTCAAAGAGCTTGACTAAGGATGGCGATGCTTTTGTTTTGCCTGAAGTGGAAGAATTGTTAATGCCAATCTTGGCTGTTATCCCAGCCCAATTGATTGCTTATTATGCAACATTGGACCGCCATTTGGATGTTGATCGTCCTCGTAACCTGGCAAAATCAGTCACGGTTCAATAAAGTGTTTGGCTGCCCAATCATCAAAAAACAACACTAGTAACCAAAATGTCGGCGAATTTTAGCCGACATTTTTTTGTTTGCCCGCTTTTTTCTGGTAAAATAGTGAGGAATGAATTAAATGACGAAAGTCGGACGGAGACAAAACGATGAGCCTGTTGGCAAAGGTATTTTCACATAAAAAGAAACATTTAGTCGGTCATCACTTGGTCTTAAATGAATTAAAGATTCCAAAGCACTTAGCCATTATTATGGATGGAAATGGTCGTTGGGCCAAAAAAAGGCATATGCCCCGGGTTGCGGGTCATAAGCAAGGGATGGAGACGGTCAAGACGGTTACTAAATTAGCCTCTTCTGCTGGTGTCTCGGTTTTGACACTCTATGCCTTTTCAACGGAAAATTGGTCCCGACCCAAGGATGAGGTTTCCTTTTTAATGAAGCTACCGGTCACTTTCTTTGATACCTTTGTGCCAGAGCTAATTGAACAAAACGTTCGGGTGGAAACCATTGGTGATATTAATGCCTTGCCCGAAGCAACCAAAAAGGCGGTTTACGACGCTAAGGAACAAACCAGTCAAAATACTGGGATGGTTTTGAACTTTGCCTTGAACTATGGTGGCCAAAAAGAAATTGTTGATGCCGCAGCTGTACTGGCTAAAAAGGTGCAGGAAGGCGAAATGGCGGTTGAAGACATTAACCCAGCGGCCTTTGCTGCTGAATTAACGACAGGCTTCTTAGGTGACTTGGCCGATCCTGATTTGATTATTCGGACCTCTGGTGAAGAACGACTCTCGAACTTCTTACCTTATCAGGCCGCCTATTCGGAGTTTTACTTTACGCCGGTTCTTTGGCCTGATTTTGACCAAGAACAGTTGGAATTGGCACTGGAGAGTTTTACCAAGCGTGATCGTCGCTTTGGTAAGGTCAGCTCATAAAATCAGTAATCACGACATCTAGTCACTACCCGGATGCAAAAGAGGGTGGCATAAACGAAAAAAAGATTTAAATTTTGAAAGTGAGAAATTCCGATGAAAACGCGGATTATTACGGCCGTTTTGGCCTTGATTGTTTTTATTCCCTTAATTATTATTGGGGACTTACCATTGCTAGTTTTGACCATTGCTTTGGGAATTGTGGCGATGAGTGAAGTTTTGAAGATGACCCACACGCTATTGGTTTCTTTTGAAGCCCTGATTTCTTATATCGGAGTTGTCGCTATCATCCTGCCGAAAGATTTTTGGCAAAGTGGTTTTTGGCCGGCAACGGTTAATAGCCAATCCGTGATTTACGGTCTGGCCTTTTTGTTCCTTGCTCGAACGGTTTTTGCTAAGAAGAGCTTTAATTTCCAGGATGCTGGTACGCTATTTTTGGCCATGGTTTATATTGGAACAGGATTCCACTATTTCTACTTGGCTGATTTCCGTGGTTTATCCGTCTTATTCTTCGGAATGCTTTTGGTTTGGTTGACAGATTCATTTGCTTACTTTGTCGGCAAAGCCTTTGGTAAACACAAGCTGTCACCGAACCTCTCACCTAACAAGACCTGGGAAGGTTCTGTTGGTGGGACAGTGATTGCGGTGGTTGTTGTGGTTACCTTGTATGCTTTGACCAATGCTTTGCCATATGCCGTCTGGGATTTGGTCATCATGGCTGTTTTGCTGTCAATCGCTGGTCAAATCGGCGATTTGATTGAATCTGCTTTGAAGCGTCACTTTGGCGTTAAGGATTCTGGCCGGATTTTGCCAGGCCACGGTGGTATCTTAGACCGCTTTGACTCGATGTTGGTCGTGATGCCCTTGATGGCTGTCTTGGGGATGCTTCAGTAACATCCAAAACCTGTTGTCTGGCTGCTTTTTTTCAGCTAAATTAGAACAAGAACTTTGTAGCTATTTTTAAGGATGAAATAAATGAACATCACTGCGATTATCGCTTTTTTGATTGTTTTTGGCCTGTTGGTCGGTTTCCATGAATTTGGACACTTTATTGTCGCCAAAAAATCAGGTGTCTTGGTTCGTGAATTTGCTATTGGCATGGGCCCAAAAATTTTATCATGGTATAAGAATCAAACGGCTTATACGATTCGTCTTTTACCCGTGGGTGGCTATGTGCGCATGGCGAGCGAGATGGAAAAGGATGAGCTCGAAGCTGGGCAGCGTTTTCGACTGGTCTTAAATCAGGCCGGCGAAGTTGAAAGCATGGATGAGCGGGTTGACCAGGATGGCCCCGGCTTCTTTTTCCAAGTCGATTCAGCTGATTTGGTCCATGACATGACCATGACCGGTTACCGTCAGGATGAAGAAAACTTGCAAACGTTGACGGTTGCCCAAACGGCGATTAAGACCGACCAAGAGGGGATTACTACGCGTATTGCTCCCGCAAGCACGTGGGTTGAATCAGCGCCTGTTTGGAAACGGTTGTTGATTAACTTTGCGGGGCCGGCGATGAACTTTATTTTGGCTATTTTAGCTGCCGGAATCTTAAGTTTTGCCTTGACTTCAGTTCACTTTAATGAACCAATTATTGGCCAGGTGGTCAAGAGTGAACCAGCCGCTCAGGCTGGTATCCAGCCTGGCGATAAGATTTTGGCAGTCAACGGTCAAAGCGTTCAGAGCTTTACTGATTTTGCTAATGAGGTGACGAAGAAGGCCGACCAATCACTGCAATTGAAAATCAGTCGGTCAGGCAAGACATTGAATAAAACTGTAACGCCTGAATTGATCGAGGTTTCAGGACAAAAACAAATTCGAATCGGGGTTGGGGTGAAAAGTTACCGCGATCCGCTGTCAAGAATTAAGTTTTCTCTCCTCAATACGGGTACATGGTTTACCCAAGTAGGTAACGGAATCAAGGATCTTTTTGTGGGTGGCTTTTCAATCAACAAACTGGGTGGCCCCGTGATGTTAGCCAAGACAACTGCCCAGGCATCGCACCAAGGATTTGTTACGGTGCTAGCCTTGCTGGGACTGCTATCGGTTAACCTGGGCTTAATCAATCTTTTACCAATTCCGCCATTAGATGGTGGTAAAATCTTTTTAGACCTTATTGAAGGAATCTTCAGGCGACCTGCGCCTGCCTGGTTAGCAACAACATTGACTGGTGCTGGAACAGCCTTGCTGGTTGTCTTGATGATCCTAGTGACCATTAAGGACTTGGGTCAATAATGATTTACAAATAATGTTATTCGCTTTTTCATGACAGGCCATTGCCTATTAATTAAAATTAGTCGAAAGAAGGACTTTATGAAACAATCACAGCTTTTCATGCCAACCTTGCGGGAGATTCCCGCTGACGCCGAAGTAAAATCACATCAGTTGCTCTTGAAGGCCGGTTATATTCGACCCGTTACAGCTGGAATGTTTGCTTACTTACCATTGGCAAAGCGTGTGTTGAACAAAATTGAAGCCATCATCCGTGAAGAAATGGATGCGGTGGATGCCAACGAAATGTTGGTGCCTGAAGTTTTGCCAGCTGAATTGTGGGAGCGGTCAGGCCGTTATGCGACTTACGGTCAGGATTTATATAAGTTTAAGAACCGTCAGGACCGTGATTTTATCTTGGGTCCAACGCACGAAGAGACTTTTACGGAACTTTTTGCTAACGATGTGAAGTCTTACAAGAAGTTGCCATTATTGGTTTATCAAATTCAAGCCAAGTTCCGTGATGAAGGTCGTCCACGTTTTGGCCTTTTGCGGACGCGTGAATTTATTATGAAGGATGCCTATTCATTCTCAGCTGATCAAGCTGGTTTGGATGCTGCCTTTACGAAGATGGAAGTAGCTTACGTGAAAATCTTTGATCGAATTGGCATTGATTACCGGGTAATCGTTGGTGATGCTGGTGCCATGGGTGGTTCTGATTCAAAGGAATTCTCAGCACCCGCAGCTGCTGGGGAAGACACGATTGTTTATTCTGATCAAAGCGAATATGCAGCTAACTTGGAAATGGCCAAGGATGCTTATGTTCGCCAGGAAAATCCACAAGAGGGTCAAGAATTAGCTGAATTACAAAAGATTGATACGCCAAATGCAAAAACGATTGCAGAATTGGCAGAACTTTTGGATGAGGATCCAGCTCAGCTAGTGAAGACAATCATGGTTATCACTCCTGGCCAAGACTTGGTTGCTGTTGTGACAACTGGTGACTTTGAAGTGAACTTGGTTAAGGTCCAAAATCATTTGGGTTATCCAGAAGTTGAATTGGCCGATGAAGGATTGGTTAAGGAAACTGTTGGGGCATCATTTGGCTCATTAGGACCAGTTGGTTTGCCAGAAAACGTTCAATTACTGGTTGACGAGCGTGCCGCTGATTTGCTCAACTTTGCCGCAGGAGCCAATGAAGATGGCAAGCACCTCTTGAACGTGAACTGGGGTCGCGATGTTGAATTGGCTGATGACCAGGTTGCTGATTTTCGGACGGCAAAGGAAGGTGACCTTTCCGTTGACGGTAAGGGAAAGCTACAATTCACCAAGGGAATCGAAATTGGCCACATTTTCAAATTAGGAATAAAGTATTCAAAGGCCTTGGGTGCCCAAGTGCTTGATGAAAATGGCCGCAATACCGACATGATTATGGGTTCTTATGGCATTGGTGTTTCTCGTTTGTTGGCAGCGATTGCAGAACAAAAGAGTGACGACAAGGGATTGGTTTGGCCAGCAAGTGTTGCGCCATTCGATGTTCACCTTGTGCCCATCAACTTGAAGGATGATGGCCAGGCCAAGGTCACGGCTGAATTGGAAGCTTCATTGACTGACCAAGGATTAGAAGTCTTGGTTGATGACCGTAAGGAACGTCCAGGTGTCAAGTTCGCCGATGCTGATTTGATTGGTTTGCCAATCCGCATTACGATTGGTAAGAAGGCTGGTGAAGGGATTGTGGAAGTCACTGTCCGTGGTACCCAATCTGAATTTGAAATGCGTATTTCAGAAGTAAATGAATCGATTGCTGTCTTATTAGATGGGCAAGAAGATGCACAGTAAGTTTGACAAAAAGCCGATGTAGATCGGCTTTTTGCTGTCATAGAAAGGTTTTTGTATGCCGCTGAGCCCAAAAGAACAATTAGAACAATTACTCACCCAAACGAAGCAAGGGGAAGAGAACCGGGCGTATTTTCAAGGTGGGTACTTAAAGGCAGTTGAGGTTAATCCGGTTGAAAAGTCTTGGCGCTTTGTCTTGGCAGTAAATCAGGTTTTGCCATTCCAGGTTTATCTGAGCTTTTCCCAAGGTCTAAAAGGAAACTTCCAACACGTTTCCTCAGTTGATTTGGCTATTGAAGCGGCTGATATAACCGTTAGCGACGAAGTGATTCGCGACTATTTTCACCTCGCCTTGACCAAAACCAGTCTGCCTTTTGCCGTTGGGCAACAGTTAGCGGCTTCTTCTCAAATCAATTTGGCGAAAGACCGTCAGGTATTGATTGCCACGGCAATGCCTAATTTGGCTGCTGCCATGACGAAAAACATTTTGGCTGAATTACAGAGTGTCTATCAAAGTTTTGGCTTGCCTGATTTGGCCTTTGCCATCCAAATCGACGAAAAGATGCAGGAAAAGTTGTCGCAAGATTACCAGTCTCACCATCAGGCTGTTCAAGAAAGTATCAATCAGGCCATTGAAAAGGCCAATGCGGCCAAGCCAAAGAAGTCTGCATCTGGGGTTGCACTGCGCCTTGGCCGCGCTATTAACGCGGATATCCCGGTCACTCGCTTAGAGGAAATTGATGGTGAGGAGTCGCGGGTCGTCGTTGAAGGCTTTGTCTTTGCCGATGAAGTTCGCGAACTGCGGTCTGGTCGTAAATTAATGACCTTAAAGATTACGGACTACTCTTCATCAATTACGGCGAAGAAGTTTTCAAATAATGAGCAGGACGAGGCTGTCTTCGATCAATTAAAGGCGGGTCAGTGGGTGAAGGTCCGAGGAAACGTGCAAGAAGATACCTACGCTCGCGAATTAGCCTTAAACATCTATGACCTTCAAGTCGTTGACCACGAAAAGCGATCCGAACCCTATGAGGGCGAGGAAAAGCGCATCGAACTGCATGCTCACACCAATATGTCTGGGATGGATGCGGTCACTGATTTTAACGGTTTGGCCGGCCTTGCTGAAAATTGGGGCCAGACGACGCTGACGGTCATGGACAACGGCAACGTTCAAGGGTATCCAACGGCGATTGCTGCGGCCAAAAAGCATAATTTGAAAATGATTTATGGTATGGAAGCCAACGTCGTTGAGGATGGTGATCCGATTGCCTATAACACCAAAGACTTAGACCTTTTGGCTAAGGACCAAACCTATGTCGCCTTCGATTTGGAAACGACGGGGTTGTCGGCCGTTTCGGACCGAATTATTGAATTATCGGCCGTGAAGATGGAACTGGGGAACGTGGTTGACAAGTTCTCAGAATATATCAATCCTGGTTTCCCACTGTCCGAATTTACGACGAACCTAACGTCGATTACCGATGCCATGGTGGCTAACGCCAAACCCGAAAAGGATGTGATTAATGCCTTTCGGGAATGGGCCGCTGGGACAATTTTGATTGGTCATAACGTGACTTTTGATGTGGATTTCTTGAATGCTACCTATGACCGATATAATGAAGAAGCGATTTCAAATCCTGTGATCGATACGTTGACCCTAACGCGTTGGCTGTATCCCGACTATAAGTCTTACCGTTTGGGTACTTTAGCCAAGAAGTTTAGTATCGAGTTGGAGCAGGCCCACCGCGCCATTTACGATGCCGAAACGACCGGCCACTTGGCTTGGAAGTTACTAAAAGAGGCTAAGGAACGCTTTGACCTATCAAATCTGAATCAGTTAAACGACCATATGCTCGATGGTGGGGCTTGGCGTCATGGCCGGCCATTTCACCTGTCTGTCTTGGTGCAAAACGAGACTGGCCTAAAAAATCTGTATCGCCTGGTTTCGGAATCAAACGTCCTCTACTTTAACAAGGTGCCACGAATTCCGCGGTCAGTTCTGGTTAAATATCGGGAAGGACTGTTGATTGGAACCGGTGATACTGATGGTGATGTGATTGTCACGCTGATTGAAAAGGGTTACCAAGCGGCTAAGAAAAAAGCTGCTTTTTACGATTACCTGGAAATTCAACCATTGGCGAATTATCAGCCAATGTTGGATAGCCAACTGATTGCCAATATAAGTAAGCTGGAAAAGCTGATCAAGGAAATGATTCAGCTTGGTCAGGAATTGAATAAGCCGGTTGTGGTAACGGGCGACGTCAAGTATACGAACCCCGAAGACAAAATTTATCGAAGCATTCTGATTGGATCACAACCAGGAAATCCGTTGAACCGAACAAACTTGCCGGATTTGCACTTCCGCACAACCCAAGATTTGCTTGACCAGTTTGATTTCTTGGGTGAGGATGAGGCCAAGCAAGTCGTCATCGCGAACACGCACGCCATTGCAAATCAGGTGGAGGATATTTCACCGTTGAAGGAGGGATCATTTCCACCTAAGATTCCAGAAGCCGGTGATGAATTACGCGAAAAGACCTTTGCTGCTGCCAAGGAAGCTTACGGTGATCCACTGCCCGAGTTGATTCAAGAACGAATCGACCGGGAGTTGAAGTCAATTATCGGTAATGGCTTTGCGCCGCACTATATGATTGCCCAACGTCTGGTGGCTAAGTCCAATAAGGACGGCTACCTGGTTGGTTCTCGTGGATCGGTTGGATCATCCTTCGTGGCCACGATGTCTGGAATTACCGAAGTTAATCCCTTGCCACCACATTATCGGTCGGCTCATGGCGATTACTTTGAGTTAGCCGATGAAAAGAAGTATGGTTCGGGCTATGATTTGCCTGATAAGGAAGACCCAAACCATCCTGGTGAAATGCTGATTGGTGACGGGCAAAATATTCCTTTCGAAACCTTCATGGGCTTCACCGGAAATAAGGTCCCTGATATCGATTTGAACTTCTCGGGTGACTACCAGCCGATTGCCCATAACTATATGAAGGTGATGTTCGGGGAAAAGAAGGTTTACCGTGCCGGCACGATTGCGACCGTGGCTGAAAAGACGGCCTTTGGTTATGTGAAGGCCTACGAACGTGACCATGATAAGCATTACCGTGGTGCCGAAGTAGAACGGTTGGCTTCCGGGATTACCGGGGTCAAGCGAACGACGGGGCAGCACCCCGGTGGTATTCTAATTGTTCCAGCCGACTATGATATTTATGATTTCACGCCGGTGCAATATCCAGCCGATGACCAAACGGCCTTGTGGCAAACGACCCACATGGATTATCATTCCATTCACGATAATCTTTTGAAGATGGATATTCTGGGACATGATGATCCCACGATGGTCCGGACGCTGAAGGATTTGTCCGGGATTGACCCACAGTCAATTCCAGCTAATGACCCCGGCGTTTTGAGCCTCTTTACCTCAACCGAGGCCTTAGGGGTAACACCTGAGCAAATTAATTCGAAGACCGGGACCCTTGGGTTGCCGGAATTTGGAACGAACTTTGTGCGGGGCATGCTGGAAGATACACAACCACACACCTATTCGGAATTGTTACAGATTTCTGGTCTGTCTCACGGAACGGATGTGTGGTTGGGGAATGCTCACGACTTAGTTGAAAACGGAACAGCCACAATCGCGACGGTGATTGGAACCCGTGATAAAATTATGACTGATTTGATTGGTTATGGACTGCCTTCAGAAGATGCCTTTAACATTATGGAAAAGGTTCGAAAGGGTAAGGGCATTACTGATGAGTACCAGGCACTGATGCGCAAGCATGAGGTGCCGGAGTGGTATATCGAATCTTGTTTGAAGATTAAGTATATGTTCCCTCGGGCCCACGCGGCGGCCTACGTGTTGATGGCGCTGCGGATTGCCTACTTTAAGGTTTACTTCCCAGCGGTCTATTACGCGACTTATTTTTCAGTCCGGGCTTCGGCCTTTGATGTAGTTGCCATGGCTCGTGGTAAGGAAGCGGTTAAATCAGTCATCGCCAAGATTCGTGACCTCGGTAATGATGCCACCAAGGGTGACCAAGATTTGCAGACCGTATTAGAGATGGCCAATGAGGCCTTAGAACGGGGAATTTCCTTTAAGATGGTCGATCTTTACCAATCAGAAGCGACGGATTGGGTCATTGATGGTAATGAATTAATCCCACCGTTTTCAACGATTCCTGGTTTGGGTGACAACGTGGCCAAGCAAATTGTGGCAGCCCGTGCCGAAAAGAAGTTTATCAGTAAGGAAGACTTGAAAAAGCGGGGGAAGGTCTCCCAGACCATCATCGAGTTCTTAACGTTGCACTCGGTCATCTCGGACTTGCCGGATGAAAATCAGTTGTCTTTGTTTGACTTTTAGGTCAGGCTATCAGATGGTTCGTGTCTACTTTTTAGATAGGGCTGTCGGGTGGTTGATACTTGATTTTCAAGTAGGGCAGTCAGACAGGTTACGTTTTTTTCTAGGCAAGACCACCAGATAGTCAACGTCTGCTTTTGAAGTAAGACTGTCAGAACGCTAATGTTTGATTTTTCAGCAGGACCGTGAGATAGTTAAGACAAAAGTGCACCACTGCTGTGGCGGATATCAGCAGTTATCAAAAAAATAAGAAAAGGAGCCGGCGCTTTGCCAGCCGGATATCATGCAATCATTTTTTAAACTCAAGGAAAATAACACCACGGTGCGCCGTGAAGTGGTTGCCGGGATTACGACTTTCGTGTCCATGGCTTACATTTTCTTCTTGAACCCACAAATTTTAGGACAAACGGGGATGCCGGCTTTGGCTGTCTTCGTGGCAGCCATTATCGTTGCTGTTTTTGGAACCTTGGCGATGGGCTTGTATGCCAACGTTCCCTTTGCCCTAGCTCCCGGAATCGGGATGCAGGCCTACTTCACTTATACCATTGTCTTTGGCTTTGGCTTTAAATGGCAACAGGCTTTGGCCATCGTCTTCTTGGTTGGAATTTTGGATGTCATTATTACGCTAACCCATGGTCGTCAAGCAATTGTGAAAGCCATTCCAACTGAGTTAAAGGCCGCAATCGGTGGTGGGTTAGGTGTCTTTGTAACCTATATTGGTTTGAAGAATGCCGGCTTCATCAACTTTGTGATTGACGGCAACAACTTGATTACCGTTAACGATAAGGCCTACAATGGTGGGTCAGTTCACGGACCATTGACTTCATTGTTGGCCTCTGGTGGGGTAACGCCAGAATTAACGAAGTTTACGCAATCACCAGCACTTTTGGCCTTGATTGGCTTGCTTTTGTTGACCTTTATGTTGATTAAAAAGGTCCCAGGTGCATTTTTGATTACGTTGGTTGCAACGACTTTGATTGGTATCCCAATGGGTGTGACAGACGTGCATATGTCAGCAGCCACCTCTTTACCACACGCTTTTTCTGAATTTTCATCAACCTTTGGTGCTGCCTTTGGGCCACACGGCATGCAGTCACTCTTTGGTACTTGGCAAAAGACCATTTTGGCGGTCGTTACGATTTTCGCCATGGGCTTGACTGGCTTGTTTGATGCCATTGGAACTTTGATTGGAATTGGTAACCAGACGGGTATCTTCTCCAAGGAAGATCAAGAAGCCTTTGTTGCTGATAACTCCTTCAATTCTAAGATGGATAAGGCTTTGGTCGTTGATACCTTTACGACGACCTTGGCTGGGGCTGTTGGAACTTCGAATACAACAACTTTTATTGAATCAGCGACCGGGGTCGCCGCGGGTGGTCGAACTGGTTTGGCCAACGTAGTGACTTCAGTTGGCTTCCTGTTGATGCTCTTTTTGGCACCATTGGTCTCAATTGTGCCAACGGCCGCCATTGCACCGCTTTTGATTGTAGTTGGAATCATGATGATGGCTGAATTTAAGAAGATTGATTGGGCGGATTTGGCGGTTGCCTTGCCAGCCTTCTTTACGTCAATTTTCATGGCCTTCTCTTATTCAATTTCTTATGGAATTGCCGCCGGCTTTATTTTCTATATTGTGGTTAAGATTGCTCAAAAGCAATTTAAGACGTTGTCACCAATCTTGTTGGTGATTACCGCCTTCTTCTTAATTAATTTTATCCTGATTGCCATTATTTAAAACAAATCAGGATTGAAAGATGACTTTGGTCGTCTTTTTTTGTTGGCAAATTTTGGTCCTGATTTTACAGAAAGAAGACTTTTACCAAGCGATTCAGGCCGTTTTTTGCTATAATAGAGCTATGAAATATGGAGCAGTAAAAATTTGGCAAGCCGAACGCGGCTATGGCTATATCACACCCGATCAAAAGGGACCGGACGTTTACGTCCACTTTAACGGCATTGCTGGAGATGGTTTTAAATCTCTCCACCAGGGGCAACGAGTAGCTTATGTCCTGGTTCAAGGCAAGGACGCTTTTCAAGCTGCTCAAGTCCGGGTTATCGACGGAAAGGACTAAGCATGGCGGAAAAAGAACGGTTTTTATCAAAGCAGGACGTTTACCAGGGTAAGATTTTCTCTGTTGAGAAGCGCCAGGTGGAACTTGCTGACGGTAGTCAGGCGCAACGCGATATCGTGCACCATGCCTTGGCCGTTGGTATCTTGCCATTAGTAGATGCCGATCACGCTATTTTAGTTCGTCAATGGCGCGCTGCAGCTGATGACTTTGTCCTAGAAATTCCGGCTGGAAAAGTAGACAATCGCGACCATGGTAACGAAGAGGAATCTGCACGACAGGCAGCTATCCGGGAATTGAACGAAGAGATTCGTTTTCATCCTCGTTCTTTGACTAAGTTTGCGACCGTTTATGAAGCCATTGGCTTTACGGATGCAAGAATTGTCCTTTACCTGGCAACCGATATGACGGCTCTAGCAAATGATGATCAACTGCCACAGGACCACGGGGAATCTTTAGACCTATTGACGGTTTCCCATGATGAAATGACCGTACTGTATCAACGAGGTGAACTCAATGATCAAAAGACATTGACGGCTTATTTCTATTGGACAAATTGGAGATTAACAAATGGCAAATAATCATTTTTTCACCCGGTCACGGCAAAGCCGTGAAGATAAGAAGCGGGCAAAGATGCGTCGACAGGTTGAACGCGAATATGAAAAGGCTCATCCGGATGAAATCACAGTGGTAGAACCAGAAAATCGAGCCGAGATGCGCTTGACGAAAAAAGGCCGCTTTGAACTCGGATCAAATGGTGAATTAACGGAAAAGGGTAAGACGGACCGCCTAGCATACCGCTATAACCGTGGCATGATTTTTGTGGCGGCTTTGATTGTCTTGACTTATCTCTTCTTTTTCTTTGTCAACTTTAATTAAAAATCAGTGAGGACACCTACTTTGAAAGTTGGAATTATTACCCCAATGCCGGAAGAAAAAAAGGCATTGACGAATGCTATTCAAAACCCCGTCGAAAAAAGCTTTGCTGATTTAACAGTTTTGGTCGGTGAATATGCCGGTCAAGAAATCTTTTTAGCGGAATCAGGGATTGGTAAGGTTGCTGCCGCAACGGCAACGACGATTTTGACCCAGGTCTTCCATGTGGACGTGGTCATCAACACCGGTTCTGCCGGTGCATTGCAGCCGAAATTGGCTATTGGTGACTTGGTCATCGGTACGAAGTTGACATACTTTGATGCCGACGTCACAGTCTTCGGCTATGATTTTGGTCAGTTGCCAGCCCAACCAGCCTACTTCGAGGCTGATGCGGATTTGGTTAAAGCATTTGAGGCCTTGACGGATAGCCAGGCTGGTTTGATTGTGTCTGGTGATAGCTTTGTTCAGCAGGACAAAAAAGAAGAAATTAAACAACACTTCCCCAAGGTCCTCTTGGCCGAAATGGAAGGGGCAGCCGTTGCGCAGGTCGCAACGCGCTTTAACGTGCCGTTTATTGTTTTGCGGGGCGTTTCTGATTTGGCCAATGGTGAATCATCTGTGACCTTTGACGAGTTTGTTGTCGAGGCCGGCCAAAAATCAGCCCAGTTATTACTGGCTTACCTGGATTCATTGTCTGCCTAAAGAGCGGACAGCCAGCGATCGAAAATATTTGAAAACAGAGGATAAAAAATCATGATTGCAGTTTATAATCAAGCAGCAGTTGGCGATATTTTGATGTTAACCTTTGCCCCAGCAACGGGGAAGGTTGCCCAAGAAACCAAGGGGCAGGTGACCAAGGTTGTCGATGCCGAAAGTAAGCAAACATTGGGCATCAACATTGAAGGTGTCGGTGCAGCTTTGGCATTGACCGACCAAGCTGGTCAAGTCTTTTTGACGGAAAGCCAAGTGGCACAAGTTAACCAGATTTTGCAGGATGCTGGTTTTGACGATGCTATTGCCGTTGAACAATCAAACTTGGTTGTGGGCGAAGTTATTTCAATGACTGCTCACCCTGATTCTGATCACCTGCACGTGACACAGGCAAACGTTGGCAATGGTGAAAGCCTCCAAATCGTTTCTGGTTCCCCGAATATGCAAGAAGGAATCCGTGTCGTGGTTGCTAAACCTGGTTCGATGATGCCTTCAGGTGCCATTATTTGGGATGGTGCTTTGCGCGGTGTACCGTCAGCCGGCATGATTGTTTCTGGCCGCGAATTGAAGTTGCCAGGGGCACCTGATAAGCCAGGAGCCTTGGTTTTGCCAGCTGACTTTGGCCAAATTGGTCAGGCTTTTGATTTTGCTGCTGCCCAAAGTTTGTATGCGGACGGCTTGATTGATACAAACTATTAAGAGGGGCGACTGTCATGTCAGAGAAGTATTATTTTATCGGGATTAAGGGGACTGGGATGGGACCTCTTGCCCAAATTTTACATGACCAAGGCAACGAGGTCTTAGGGTCAGATATTGACCAGTTCACTTATACGCAAGCGCCATTGGAGCAAGCGGGCATTAAGATTTTACCTTTTGACGCAAACAACGTCTTGGATAATCTGGATGCAATTTTTATCCGAGGTAATGCCTTTGAGGATGACCAGGTGGAAGTCCAGGCAGCATTGCAGGCTGGGGTCAAGATGATTTCTTATCCAGAGGCCGTTGCCAAGCAAATTGATCAGGCCACAACCATTGCGGTTGCTGGGGCCCACGGTAAAACTTCAACCACCGGTCTTTTATCACATGTCTTTAAGAATGTTGCGAAGACATCTTACTTGATTGGAGATGGAACCGGTCACGGTGTGGCGGATTCTGATTTCTTTGTTTTGGAAGCCGATGAATACCGGCGCCACTTTGCGCCATACCACCCAGACTATGCCATTTTGACCAACATTGACTTTGACCATCCGGACTATTACCACGATTTGACAGATGTTCGCTCGGCCTTTGTTGATTTTGCTAAGGGTGTTAAAAAGGGTATTGTGGCTTGGGGCGACGATTCGAGCTTGCAAAATTTGGGTGTTGACGTGCCCGTTTATTACTACGGTGATCAGGCCGGTCGTGATGACTTCTTGATTAGTGATGTCAAGAAGACGACCTCTGGTTCAACTTTTTCAGTGAACTTTAAGGGGCAGGACTTGGGCGAGTTCGCGATTCCAATTTTTGGTCAGCATAACGTCTATAATGCGACAGCGGTGATTGCCGTTGCTTACCTGGAGGGGTTGGACTTGGCGAATGTCCGCGCACACTTGTTGACTTATCCTGGGGTGAAACGTCGCTTCTCCGAAAAGAAGGTCCAAGATATTGTTATTATCGATGACTACGCCCACCATCCAACAGAAATTCAGGCAACGATTGATGCCGCCCGGCAGAAGTATCCAACGAAGGAAATTGTGGCGGTCTTCCAGCCGCACACCTTTACCCGGGTAATCGCTTATAAGGACGAATTTGCGCAAGCTTTGCAGGCGGCCGATACTGTTTACTTGACGCCAATCTTTGGTTCTGCCAGAGAAAGCAAGGGGACGGTTTCCGCCCAAGACATCGCCGATGCTTTGCCAAATGGCGCTGTTGTCTTGAAGGAAGACGATGTTTCACCATTGTTGAAGCACCATGATGCTGTCTTGGTCTTCATGGGGGCCGGTGATATTCAAAAGTACGAGTACGCTTATGAAAAATTGCTTGGTCAAACTTTGCCTGATTTGAATTAAGGGCCATCCTTTAATCTCAGATTAAGATTTTTTTGTTATCATATAGATAGAAAAAATTAACAATACCAATGGGAGGTATCTGATGGATAATTTTGATATGAACGCTCGCCGCGATGTGACGGGCGCTGATGAAGGCATGAAGTCCTTCTTCCAGCGTGTTTATGGCTATATGGCAATTGCCTTGGCTGTAACGGCCGTTGCAGGCTACGTCGTTCAACATTTCTTTTTGCAACAAGTTGCCCAACTCTTTTTGGGTAGCTGGATTGGGATGGCGGCGGTTGTTGTCGTTGAATTGGTCATTGTGGCCATGATTCGTAGCGCTTCATTCGCGAATAATCCCTCAAAGGCCTTCGGTCTTTTGATGGCCTTCTCGGCCGTCCAAGGCTTAACGCTTGGTTTGATTTTGGCCGTTTATACGGCCGCTTCAGTTGGCGCTGCCTTTATCTCAACTGCGGCATTGTTTGCCGGAATGGCTGCCTATGGCTACTTCTCAAAGAAGTCGATGGCTTCAATGGGTCCAATCCTCTTTGGTTCATTGATTGGGATTATCGTGGCATCAGTGATTAACATTTTCATCGGTTCTTCAACCATGCATTTGTTGATTTCAGTGGCAACTGTTATCGTGTTCGCTTTGTACACAGCTTACGACAACAATACATTGCGTCAAGTTTATGTTCAATTGTCAGCTAATGGTGCTAGTGAAGCTCAGACAACCGGCTTGGCCGTGTCAGGGGCTTTGATGCTCTATCTTGATTTCATGAACATTTTCTATGCTTTGATCCAACTTTTCGGCGATAACCGAAATTGACACGTCAGAAAAACTAACATTGCTCGCTTCGGCGAGCTTTTTTTGTGCTAAACTACAAACAAGTTAAATAAGGACTAACCAATGACTAAAAAACTACTCTTAATTGATGGGAATTCGCTGGCGTTTCGGGCTTTCTACGCGATGTACCAACAGCTAGACCGAATGGTAACACCGGAAGGATTACACACCAATGCCCTCGTTGCTTTTAATAACTTTTTAGAATCAATCGTCTTACCAATGCAACCTGACTTCGCTCTTGTTGCTTGGGATGCCAAATCAGGTAAGGAAACCTTTCGCGGTGACCTCTATGCCGACTATAAAAGTGGTCGGGATAAGACGCCGGTTGAATTTAAGGAACAATTTCCTTACCTTCGTGAAATGGTCTTGGCCCATGGCCTTCACAATTACGAGCAAAATGGGTTGGAAGCAGACGATATCATTGGAACACTGTCACGGGAAGGAGAAAAAGCGGGTGATGATGTCATCATCATTACTGGAGACCAAGATTTGACGCAGTTGGCCACCGATAAGGTGACTGTAAAAATTACAAAAAAAGGTGTTACTCAGATTGAAGAATACACACCCGCTTATATCCAAGAAAAGTTCGGACTGACACCGGCACAGATTATCGATAAAAAAGCCTTGACTGGTGATACTTCTGATAATTATCCAGGCGTAACAAAGGTTGGTGAAAAGACAGCCTTGAAGTTATTAACTGAATACCATGACTTGGATAACTTATACGCCCACGTTGACGACATGAAGAAATCCAAGATGAAGGAAAACTTGATTGCGTATAAGGAAGTTGCTTACCGGGCGCAGAAGTTGGCCACGATCATTACGGATGCTGATTTATCAATTTCCTTGGATGACCTGGCCTACAATGGTCCAAAAACCAAGGGCTTGGTTGAACTGTTTGAAAGTTTACATTTCAAATCAGCACTGGCCAAGCTGAAGGCGCACCAATTGGTCGGTCAAGATGATGCTTCCGTTGAGGAGGCTGAGTCACAAAGCGCCAACTTCCACCCAGTGAAGGAGTTGGACGAAGCGGCCCTAGCTAATCTTGCCAAGGCAGATACTTTAGCCATCCAAATTGATACAGATGCAGATAATTATCATACGGCCGACATGCTCGCTTTTGCTATTGGTAATGATGATTTGGGGTATTTTGCTAGTCGTGACTTTACCTGGTTTGAAAATCTAACACTACGTGACCTGATTGAAAATCCAGAACAGAAGTTACGTCTCTTCAATGCCAAGGAAGTTTGGGTATTGATGCACCGCTTGGACCTGACGCTTGCTGGGGTCGATTTTGACTTTATGCTCGTCGCCTATCTGCTCGATACGGTTGGCAATGACAACGTCTTATCAACGTTGGCCGCCCGCTTTGGTTTGTATCTACCAGCCGATGAAGATTTTTATGGCAAGGGTGCTAAGTTCTCTGTACCAACCGATGATCAAGAAGTCTTTGATCACCTCGGCCATAAAGCAGAAGCGCTTTATGGCTTACGTGACAAGGCCTTTGAGGAATTGGCTGAGCACAAGCAGACGGATCTCTACCATGATATCGAGTTGCCACTGTCATTCGTTTTGGCCAAGATGGAAGCCCAGGGATTTGCCGTCAAAGAAGACCGTCTGGAAAAGATGGGCCAGGAACTCGACGAAAAAATCAGCCAACTCAAAGAAGGAATTTACCAAATTGCCGGGGAAGAATTTAACATTAATTCAACCAAGCAGTTAGGAACGTTGCTCTTTGAAAAGATGAACTTGCCAGTGATTAAAAAGACAAAAACCGGTTATTCAACCGCCGTTGAAGTCTTGGAGGAACTGGCACCGCAGGCGCCAATCGTTAGCCATATTCTTGAGTACCGGCAACTGGCAAAGATTAAGTCAACTTATGTTGATGGCCTCATGGCCGTTGTTGATCAAGCCGACCAGAAAATCCACACCCGGTTTTTACAGACGTTGACTCAGACCGGCCGACTGTCATCAGTTGATCCGAACCTGCAAAACATTCCGATGCGGACGGAGGAGGGGCGTAAAATTCGCCACGCCTTTGTTCCCAGTCATCCCGATTGGTTGATTTTCGGAGCCGATTACTCGCAGATTGAATTACGAGTTTTGGCCGCCATCACCGGTGATCCAAACATGAAGAAGGCCTTCATGGAGGATGACGATATTCATGCCGAGACGGCTCGCGCCGTCTTTGGTCTGAAGGCAGATGAGCCGGTTGATGCCAACCATCGAAGGACAGCCAAGGCTGTCAACTTCGGAATCGTCTATGGTATTTCTGATTTTGGCTTATCAAAGAACCTTGGCATTTCACGCAAGGATGCCAAGTCCTTTATCGAAACCTATTTCAAAGAGTTTCCTAAGATTCATGGTTGGATGGAACAAATTAAGGAGCAGGCTCATCAAGATGGTTTTGTTGAAACAATTGAACATCGCCGTCGTTACCTGCCCGAGATTAATGCTAAGAACTTCAACCGCCGGTCATTTGCTGAACGAACAGCGATGAATTCGCCAATCCAAGGTTCGGCGGCTGATATTATCAAAATTGCCATGATTAAGGTTGACCAGGCCTTAACCAAGGAGGGCTTGCAAGCTAAAATGCTTTTGCAGGTTCACGATGAACTGGTCTTTGAATGTCCGAAAGAGGAGTTAAAGCAAGTACGAAAGTTAGTAACCTCCGTGATGGATTCCGCCGTTTCTTTGTCCGTACCATTGAAAGTTGAGGACCATGCCGGTCCAACCTGGTACGAAGCCAAGTAAGGTGGTCATCACCAGCTGAAAGGAGTTTTTCATGTCCAGTTCTGAATTGCAACGTAACCGAGCCGTTTTACCGATGTCAACCGTCCGCGAGTTGACCCTGCTAACCGACCGCCAGATTCGTTACTACGAACAGCACGAATTAATCACTCCGAAACGGGGTAAGGGTGGTCAACGCCGTTTTTCTTTAAACGATATTGATCGGCTCCTGCAAATTAAGGACTACCTCGATGCTGGTGACTCTACCGCGGATATTAAAGAACTTTTTGCCAAGGCCGAACGGAAAAATCAGCAACAGGTCAGCGTTGATAGTAGCCTGCGCCGCTCGTTGCAAGATGAATTTGCTCAAATCGCCCGCTTTAATACTCACTGATTGTTCAGTTGATTACCCCAATAAAATATATTTTGAATTAAAATTGTTAATTAAAAAATGATGCCCAGCTGGTCAGCTTGGTTGGAGAAAGCCTTCAGCCAAGAAAAAAATGTACCCACTATAGCAGCCAAGTAAAGGAGTTTCTAATGGCAAAACCTTCTTACACCAAAGCAGACATTAAGCAAATCGTTCAAGACGAACAAGTTGAATTCATTCGCGTGACATTCACTGACGTTTTGGGCGCTATCAAGAACGTTGAAGTGCCAGTTTCACAATTGGACAAGGTCTTAGACAATGACCTGATGTTCGACGGTTCTTCAATTGAAGGATTCGTTCGGATTAACGAATCTGATATGTACCTCTATCCTGATTTGTCAACGTTCATGATTTTCCCATGGGCGACTGACGAACATGGTGGAAAAGTTGCCCGTTTGATTGCGGACGTGTACTCAAAGGATCGGACACCATTTAAGGGTGATCCACGAATTGCCTTGAAGGATGCCGTTGCTCGTGCCGAAGCCGAAGGCTTTACTGCCTTCAACGTTGGTACGGAACCTGAATTTTTCTTGTTCAAATTGGATGAAAAGGGCGAACCAACCATGGAATTAAACGACCATGGAAACTACTTCGACTTGGCCCCATTGGACCGCGGTGAAAACGTTCGTCGTGAAATCGTCTTGACGCTTGAAAAGATGGGCTTTGAAGTTGAAGCAGCCCACCACGAAGTTGCTGCTGGTCAGCACGAAGTTGACTTCAAGTACTCAGATGCCGTTGACATGGCCGACAAGATTCAGACTTTCAAGTTGGTTGTAAAGACAATCGCTCGTAAGAACGGCTACTATGCAACATTCATGCCAAAGCCTGTCTCAGGTATTAACGGTTCAGGAATGCACACGAACATGTCTCTGTTTGACAAGGATGGTAACGTCTTTGATGGCCACGATGCTGACAAGAACTTGGGCTTGTCTGACACAGCCATGCACTTCTTGGGCGGTGTCTTGAAGCACGCTCCTGCCTTGACTGCCTTGGCGAACCCAACGGTTAACTCATACAAGCGTTTGACTCCTGGCTTTGAAGCCCCTGTTTATGTTGCTTGGTCAGCATCAAACCGGTCACCAATGGTTCGAGTGCCAGCCTCACGTGGATTAGCAACTCGTTTGGAATTGCGTTCAGTTGACCCAACAACAAACCCTTACACGGTTTTGGCTGCAATCTTGTCAGCTGGCTTGGATGGTATCGACAACAAGTTGGAGCCATCAGCTGCTGTTGATAAGAATATTTACTTGATGGATGAAAATGAACGTAAGAAGGCTGGTATCGTGAACTTGCCTGATACGTTGTTGGCTGCCCTTGATGAATTGAGTAACGATGATGTTGTGATTGATGCTATCGGTACCCATATTACTGATAAGTTTATCGAAGCAAAGCGCATTGAATATACTTCATACCGCCAATTCGTTTCACAGTGGGAATTGGACAACTACTTTATGAACTACTAAGCAATACTTTTAAACCGGCATTAGCCGGTTTTTTTGATTGTTTTTTTTAATAAATCAGTTCTTGGCCTTTCTCATTTTAGGGTTGTGTTTCAAAAAGAGGCTGTCCTGTAAAGAAAAAATAATAGAATCAACGGCTAGGATGCTATTCTCGATCGAAGGTGGCGGCACAGTCCTTAGTCCGTGAACCGAGCAGTGACAATTTGTTAGCAACGGTAATGCTTGTTTGGGGAGAAAAAAGCAAAGAAGACTTTTTAACATATTTTTTGTTGATTCCTAGCTGGTTCCTCCTTTGTGAACCTCATTGTGGCTTTTTCCGGTGTGATTTTAAATCACACCGGTTTTTTGATGTCCGAATTGAGTTGGGGTGGAATAACATGCTAAAATTCAAACCCCATTGTCAGTGGGAAAAGCAGGTCCTTGTCACCGATGGTAATTGGCTGGATACTGCCTGGTTTTTAATCAAAGCCACCAATAGAATTAAGGAATTGATTACACCATAATCATCAGCCAATTAAAAAAGTGGTGCACAGTATTTGTCAGCAAGGGCTAATATAAGAAATTCTTTTGATTTTTGTTTTGAATTTTATTATTTTGATTTAGTATGGTTTTTTTTATTTTATTAAAAATGGAAGCGCTTCCAAAAAGGTGGTATAATGAAGCTACAAAATTTAAGAAGGAGTTATTATGGAAAAAACTAAGTACGAAATCCCTCTTTTAGGCAAAAGGCAAATCTTTAATCTTACATTTGGATATTTTGGGTTGAATATGGCCTTTTTTTTACAGACATCACAAATGAGTAGAATTTTTCAAACGATTGGGACGGATCCCACTAAGTTAGGTTGGTTCTTTATTTTACCGCCACTGGCAGGAATGATTGTCCAACCAATTGTTGGAAGAATGTCGGACAATACTTGGAACAGATTCGGCAGAAGGTTGCCTTATTTAATATTTGGGGCCATTATTTCAGCATTGGTTTTAATCCTCTTACCAAATTCCGGTTCGTTAGGTTTTGGTTATGGGTCTTTAACTGCATTAATATTTGGGGCAGTCATTATCATGATGCTCGATGTCTCTTCGAATATGTGCCAGCAACCATTTAAAATGTTAATTGGCGATATGGTTAATGAAAGCCAAGTGGATCGGGTTTGGTCGTTGCAAAATATTTATTCGAATGCAGGGGGGATGCTAGCCGCAATTTTACCATCCCTAATCACTATAATTGGTTTTTCTAATATAGCACCTAGAGGAGAGGTCCCGGTCAGCGTTAAAATCTCTTTTTACCTAGGTGCAATCATTATCTGTGTAACAACATTGTATACAATCATGAATGTGAAAGAATACAACCCCCAAGACTACCAGCAGTATCATGGATTGAAAAAAAATGATATTGAAAAATCTCCCAGTTTCACTTCATTGTTAAAAAATGCCCCATCAATTTTTTGGGAACTTTTTACGGTGATGCTGTTTAGTTTCATTTCCGTTCAATTTGTTTGGACTTATAGTACGGGTGCATTAGCAGAAAACGTATGGCACACTACGGATCCAGCTAGTGCTGGCTTTCAATCAGCGGGCAATTGGAATGGTATTTTAACTTTTGTACAGTCACTGACCGGGGTGCTTTGGGGTACTTTGGTTTTGGCACATTTGAAGCCTTCTAGACGAAGGATAGTGCTATTTTTTGCTCTGATTTTAGGTGGGATTGGATTGATTATGATGTCTTTTATCTCTAGTAAAATACTAACAATAGTCCCTTTTTCTTTGTTTGGAATTATGTATATAACTATTGGAACAGAGGCTTTTGCAATGATTACTAGTGCAATTAAGGGAGCAAATGAAGGGGCGTACTTAGGTTTGTTTAATTGGCAAATTTGTATTCCTCAAATTGTCGCTTCTGTTGCGAGTTTTGCTATTTTCCCAATGGTGCACAAGTCAATGAGCGCCATGATGTTGATTGCTGGAATTTCTGCTTTAATGGCTGCAGTAATGATGAAATTTGTCAAAAAAGTAGAGAATTAATTGAGGAGCAGAATAATTATGCATAATAGAAAGTTGATTTTAAGCTTAAAGGACATTAATTCCAATAAAAAGGGCAATATTGCTGCCATATTTTCTTTGTCAAACGGGTATATGGGCATACAGGCTAGTGATCCAATTACTGGAGCAAATGACGTCGGAACCCTCGTCAATGGATTCTTTGAGTATAGTCCAATCACATATGGTGAACCAGCAGCGTTTTATCCTAAAAATAACCAAACCATTGTTTCTGTGCCAAGCCTTAGAAAAATAAGGCTACTAGACGAAAATAACCATAGTTTTAATTTTTCCGAATTAAAAAATATTTCACTCGATTTAAGTAATGGACAATTAACGGAGGTCTATGAAGTCAGTAACCAAGGTGGTGAAAAAATTGAAATGACGGTTGCTTCAGCTATTGATCAAAAAAAATTAGCGTTTTATGGAATCAAATTTTCTTTTAAGCCTATATCTTATCAAGGAAAATTAGTAGTTGATAAACATTACAAAATCGAAAGGAAAAATAATGATGGTGTAGGCGAGGTTGAAGATCCAAGAAAAACACGGTTAGTAAAAAGTATTTCTAAGCATATCATTAGTAGTGATGACTTTCGAGAGGTTATCAAAATTGAAACTAAAGAATCTCAGCAATCAGTCACAATTGAAGGTTATTCAACTTCTGAAAAAATGTTAACTAAACGCGCTTTAAAAACTGGCTTTGACATTACTTACATCTATAAGGTTAGTGAAGGGGTTAAAAATAAGGGTGTTTCGATAGAACAAAATAGTTTTGACAAAATAAAAGAGCATAGCCATAAGTTCTGGGAAGATGTTTGGAACCAAAGCGAGGTAACTGTTTCAGGCAATGATGAAATAAACTTAGCTCTCCACTTTAATATTTTTCAATTAAATCAAGCGACAGGAAGAGATGGCAAAACTAATATTGCAGCAAAAGGATTAACAGGTTCTGGCTATGAAGGACATACTTTTTGGGATACTGAAATGTATATGCTGCCTTACTTTATTTATACAAATCCAGAATTTGCTAGGAATCTCTTGATTTATCGCTATCATACTTTAACTTTTGCAAGAAAACGTGCGAAGGAATTAGGCATCAAACATGGTGCGTTGTTTGCTTGGCGGTCAATTAACGGTGAAGAAACATCAGCATATTATCCAGCAAGTACGGCAGCATACCATATTAATGGAGATATAGCTTACGCGATTGGAAAATACTATGAAGCCACGGATGATGATGATTTTATGGAAAAATATGGTTTCGAAATCTTATTAGAAACCGCGCGTTTTTGGAGAGAGTTCGGTTCTTGGACTGAAAAGGGTGGAAAAAAGCAATTTGAATTTTTAACAGTTACTGGTCCAGATGAATACACGGCAATGGTCGATAATAACTACTTTACTAATCGAATGGCTGAAAATAATTTGAAATTAGCTTACACGGTTGGTCTAAGACTAGCCAAGTCAAATCAAAAAGTGTTCGACCGATTAAATTCCTCTGAAAGTGAGCTGCGTGAATTCCATCATATTGCTGATAACATCTATTTCCCAATGAACGCTCAATACCAGATTAACGCACAGGATGATAGCTTCTTTAGTAAGCCGGTTTGGCCCTTTAACAAAACTCCAAAAACTAAATATCCTTTACTCCTTCACTACCATCCACTTAATATTTACCGGTACCAGGTGAATAAGCAAGCAGATACCATTCTTGCTGACTTCTTATTTCCTGAAACAATCACTGACTCACAGCTGAGGAGAGAATTTGAGTATTATGAAACAATCACGACACATGATTCCTCTTTGTCCCGGTCCATATTTAGTGCTGTAGCTGCAAGGATGGGTAAAGTTAATCATGCATACCGTTATTTTACTGACACTGTTCGGCTGGATTTAACTGACCTTCAAGGAAATACAGAAGATGGCTTACATTTAGCAAATTTGGGTGGCAGTTGGCTTGATGTCGTTCAAGGGTTTGCAGGCATGCAAGTAAGTTCCCAGGGTTTACTTAAAATAATTCCACACTTACCAGCAGAATGGGATTCTTTTCAAATTAGGTTAGCGTTTAAAAAAAGGCTACTAGATATTGTCATTGATAAGAGTCAAACACAAATTGTATTGTTAAGCGGTGACCCAATGGAAATCGTTATTAATCAAAGCCAGCAAACGTTAACAAAAATAATCAAAATTAATAATTAAGGAGATTAAAAGTGGAGTTTGAGAATATTAAAGGAGTTATTTTTGACCTAGATGGTGTGATTTCTAACACATCGAGACTGCATAGTGATGCTTGGCACCAGGTGGCAGATAAAGTGGGAACAGAATGGACTGAGAGCCTTTCAAATAAATTAAAGGGGGTTAGTCGGATGGAGTCCCTCGAATTAATTTTACAAGCGAGTTCTCTTGAAAGTCATTATAACGACCAGCAAAAGCAAGAATTAGCACATGACAAGAATAAAGATTATTTAAGGCGGGTTGAAAATATGACTAAAAATGATATTTTACCCGGAATTGAATCTTTTTTAGAAAGTTTAAAACAAAATCATTATGGTCTCGCTTTGGCGTCGGCGTCCAAAAATTCTGCAAGGGTATTAGAAAAAATCGGACTAAGCCATTATTTTTCTGAAATTGTTGACCCAACAAAATTGTCTAAAGGAAAACCAGATCCAGAAATTTTTGCTACAGCAGCAAAATTATTAAGACTGGCACCAGAAAAATGTCTGGGCATTGAAGATGCCGTAATGGGTATCCGGTCAATTAATGCTGCTAATATTTTCTCAATAGGTATTGGAGATAAAAATATTTTAAATGAAGCCGGAATCGTTTTTGAAAACACGGAATTGTTAACGCTGAGCAATATTCGAAGCCATTTTGATAAAAAATAAAATATGGCAATAAATTAAACTAGCCTATTTGATGCAGAAACTGTCGATGGATTGTTATGGCCGATTAAAACCCAATAATGTCCCCAATGACCTTAACAAAAAAACGATTGGAAGCGACAATCCAGTGATCGGAAATTTACGCTAAAATCTGATTTTCGTTTTTTGAGTAGTAAATCAATCCTTTCACGTTGGATTTGCTTGAATGAAGCGATGAAGAAAAGGCATTTTCAAACTATCTATCTATACAATATTAAAAAAACGAGTAGGAATTAAGATGGATAATATTCATTTTTTGTTATATTACAATTAAAATGAATTTATTTATTTAAATTTTATAAAAAATAACTTTGATATACAGCGGTATAAATATAAAAGGCAGATTACAAGTTTAATTCGAACAACTCCGAAAAACTTCTAGTGGCGTCTGGT
>NZ_LDUY01000022.1 GCF_001038455.1 Fructobacillus sp. EFB-N1
CACGTGGAACTTTCAAAGTAGAACAAACCATTGAAAAACGTCCTGAAAAAGTGAATGAACGGAAAGAATTTGGGCACTGGGAAGTTGATACTGTTCTCTCTAGTCGAGGTCAAGATCGAACATGTGTGGTTACCTTTTTAGAGCGCCAAAGTCGTGTCTATTGGGCAATCAAGGTACACAATCGAACTAAGGAGGCCATGGCAACTGCCTTTCAACGTTTCATGAACTCGTTTGGCAGCACTGTAAAAAGTATCACTGTTGATCATGGAAAAGAGTTCTCAGGATATCGTGAGTTAAGAGATACGTACAAGATATCGGTATATTTCTGCCATGCGTACTCCCCATGGGAACGAGCCAGTAATGAACTATTCAACCGTAAATTACGATACTTCTTTCCGAAGAAGTCTAACTTTCGAGATGTTGATGAGCAGCGACTTTATGAGGCAATTGAGTTGATCAACAATCGACCCATGAAGTTACATAACTACCAGACGCCACTAGAAGTTTTTCGGAGTTGTTCGAATTAAACTTGTAATCTGCCAAATCAAATTGATAAAAGTTAGTTGCCGGCATAATTGACGTAAAATCACCCTGACCGCTAATCAAGGTCGGACCGGGTGACGAGCGAAACCGAGCCAAATCTTCCGGAGCCTTTGCCTGGTAATAGTAATAAACGCGGTCACCTGAACTTTTTAAGCGACCAATGCCAGCAACGAGGCCATCAGTGTTAATTGTCCGTTCGTCTGGATAGGCCAGCATTGTATAGATCTGTCCTTTTTTATCAGGCAGGTTGGCCTGACGGACTAGTGCTTTTTGACCCATCCAAAAATACAATAAAAAAGCCAGCGACAAGGCAAGTATGACAAACAAGTCCCTGCCACGAGTCGTTAAAAAGGCAAGCAAACTAAAAAATAGTGCCAAACAGATAGTCACCGAATTCGGCCGATAAACCGCCAATGATAAGGCGCCCACCAGCCAAGCTGCCTTCAATGTTGCTTGCAGACCCATTAAACCGTCACCTGATTTTTTAATTGTTCAAAACGTTTGGGACCAATCCCGCCGACTTCTTTCAAGTCCTCAACTGACTGAAATCGATGTTTTTCTTCCCGAAAAGCCACAATTTGCTCCGCTTTTTTGGGACCAATGCCATCCAGTGCCTCCAACTCCTTGGCGCTAGCCGTGTTTAAATTAACGAGCGCTCCCCCGCCACTTCGTCCAGATCCTGAAGTTGCGCCTGCTCGAGCACCACCAACATTACCAGCACCACTAGGAACGCCAACCGTTTGGTTAGGCCCCTCTTCGCCAACTTTTTCAATATAAAGTGCCTGACCATCCACTAATAATTGAGCTAGATTAATACGGTTGCGGTCGGCTTGATCTGTTAGGCCACCAGCCTGTTGGATAGCGTCTTGGAGGCGACTACCTATAGGCAAGTCGACCACTCCTTGGTGGTTAACCGCCCCCTTGAGATCAATCACCACTCGACCGCTAGCGCCCGGCTTTCTCTTTACACCCTTATCCGCTACCTTTTCCTGCTTTTCATTTAAGGCAGAGGATAGCCTCGGCACGGGGACATCTTTTTTCGCTCCCTGCTCAGTACCCAAGGGGTTTAATCGCCAAAACACAATGATTGCCGCCAGCAAACCTAGGCCGGCCACAACCCAATAACGCCAGTATTCAATCAAATGTTCCTTCATCCAAGTCAATAATTTTTTGTACGTCATCTGCTCAACCTCCTGGTAAATCAGACGAAGTGCAAACAAAAAGCCAACACACTTTTTGGTACAAATATCCTAATTTTTGGATACGTACCAACGAGCTGTCGGCTATTTTTATTGAAAATGTTTTTGTAAGGCGGTTACAACCACCGCTGGGACGAAAGCGTCGAGCTTGTCGGCACCAAATTTAGCAATTTCTTTGACCATCGATGATGAAACATTCTGATTTTCCGGCTTGGCCAAAAGCAAGACCGTTTCAACATCAGCCAAGACAGAATTGACTTCCGCAATATCGCGTTCGTACTCGAAATCCTTGGCATTCCGTAGACCACGGACCAAGTATTTCGCACCAATTTCGTTCATATAGTCAACGGTCAAGCCACCGACTTGTCCAACCTGAACATTTGGTAAATCAGCTACGGCTTCTTCCACCAACTCCAATCGTTCGGCCGGTGTGAACAATCCTTTTTTATTCGTATTAATTCCCACAGCCACGACAACTTCATCAAAAATTTCAGAAGCGCGTTGAATAATATCCAAGTGGCCATTGGTCAACGGGTCAAAAGACCCTGGAAAGACTGCTTTTTTCATTTTCCCACTCACTTTTCCTGTTGAGGTTCGTACCTATAAAGGGTCACTCGCGTAATACCGTAGTCCTTTTGCTTCAATAAATTTAGGTTAGGACCTGGTTCCGGTAAATCAGCGACCTGGTCGGATTCAATCATGATAATGGCGTCCGTTGCCAGCAGTCCGCCCTCTTCCATTGCCGTTAAATCAGCCTTTAGCTTTTCCTTGGCATACGGTGGATCAAGCAAAATCAAATCAAAGGACTTCCCCTGACTAGCTAAACGAGTTAGCGCAGCACTAGCTGGGACCTTCAAGACCATAAAGGCATCTTCAGCATGGGTCTTTTCGATATTTTTCTCGATGACTGCAATGGCAGCTCTCTGTCGGTCGACTAAGACCGCCTGATCCATCCCCCGCGAAACTGCCTCAATTCCAAGGCCACCAGTTCCGGCGTACAGGTCGAGAACCTGGCCACCATTGATATAGGGCATCAACATTGAAAAAATAGCTTCCTTAATTTTATCTGTTGTCGGCCGCGTTTCTCGTCCCTTGACGGCATCCAAGCGAAGACCACCAAATCTTCCTGCAATCACACGCATTAGGACTTTCCTCCCTTTTCAGCCGGCACGTGGACCTTATCATCAGTTTGCAAGTCTTGTTGTCCATCATCCTGACGATTATTCTTTTTCGTCGGCTGATTTTGACCCTGATTAGTTGGTTCCGCTAATTTTGCTTCAGATTGTCCTTTTGATTGGCCAGTTTGCTCCGCTGATTTTTCGTCAGATTGGTCCTTTTCAGCATCTTCTTGTGCCTGATCGTAGGCCTCAAAAAAGACATCATCATGAACATCATCCAAATCAGGGTCAATGTCAGGCCGTGGCGATATTTTCACAGTCTTCACAAACCGGTACTGGTTCAGCTTATTAACTGTTTTTTCAACATCATCTTCATTCAGATAAAGTTCGACATAGCCCATTCTCTTAGAAATATAGCTAATATCACCGAATTTCTTTAATTGTTCAACATGCTTCAAACCGCGTAAGAAAACATACACGGCTCGGCGTTTTTTTATAGTAAACATCTTAGCGTTTTAATTCCCTTCGTGCCGCATAATCTTGCGGATTTGGTTGGATCAATTCCTTGTCTTTGGCTGAAACGTTCAAGGCAAGGCCAATGGCTGCCGAGAAAAAGACAAATGATGAACCACCACCTGAGATAAAGGGGAAAACAACCCCAGTAATTGGCAGCAAGCCCAAGACACCTCCCAAATTAACAAAGGACTGCATCAATAAAAGACTAGCCAGCCCATACAAAAAGAGGCGGTTGTACTGTCCCTTTTGCTTGATTCCTAAGTAGACCAAGCGACCAATTAACATCAACACCATCAGCAAAACAAGGCAGATGGCCAAGGCGCCTAATTCTTCCGCTGCAACAGCCATAATAAAATCAGTGTTTGATTCTGGCAGGTAAGGTTTCAGCAACGAATTTCCCAGTCCAACGCCAAACAAACCACCATGGGAAATGGCGTAGTAAGAGTACAATAGCTGCCGACTTTGGTCAACATTATGCCAAGGATTGACAAAGTTCGTCAATCGTCTGATAGCGTAAGAAGACGAGTTTCCTAAATGGAAAAAGCCAATAATATCTGGCAAAAAAACCAAAACGATAAAGAACAAAAGCAACCAAAAGGCGCAAGCTCGAGATGACATTCCCGCCGCCATCATCATCATTAACAGAACGGCCAAGGTAATAAACAAGTTTCCCAAATCGGGCATCAAGAGGTTCATCGACAACATCACAGCAGGTAAAAAGAGTTTTTGCAACATACCCGGCGCCGTCCATTGACGAATTTGGCGCCTGAGGCCTGCTCGAGGTAACCAGGGCTTTTTATCGAACCAGTGGGCAAAATACAAAATCAACACGATTTTTGATAGTTCAACCGGTTGTAAAGTCACCGGCCCCAGGTTAATCCACCCGTGAGCCCCGTTAATGGCCGGCGCTAAGCGAGCGACAATCAGTAAACCGGTGGTCCCAACCATTAAAAAATTGAGCACACTTTGTGATCGCAAAATGGAGCGATTCAATCGAAAGGCAACAAAGGCAACCGTCCAACCAACCATCACGAAAATAGCCTGCTTTGAAAAGGACATAATGGGTGATAAATAAGCATTTTGGGTCGCCGAAAAGACCATCACAATCCCGATGGCCGATAGCACGGCATAAGGCACCGCAATCCAGTAATCCAAACGTTCCAGCTTCTTAAACATTACCGCTCCAAAATATCTTGATAAACGCTTTCATCCAAAGACTTTGCAATCGCTACTACAAGGGCCTGTGCCGCTTCAAAATCAGGAATTGACCAAACCGTTTCATGGGTATGAATGTAGCGGGATGCCACACCCAAGGCGACAGCAGGAAGGCCAAATCCTTGGCCTTGAACGCCACCAGCATCAGTGCCACCCTTTGAAACAAAGTATTGATAAGGAATGTGATTATCCTCTGCTGTCTGCAAAATAAATTCCTTCAAGCGTGGTGACGTCACAACCGTTGGATCAAAGACGCGAATCAACGTTCCCTGGTCCATGACTCCCTGACGACCAACTGTGCCATCAACATCATTTGCTGCCGAAGAATCAACCGCAAAGAAGACATCTGGCTTCAATTGGTTAACAGCTGGCTTAGATCCCCGGAGACCGACTTCTTCTTGAACGTTTGCCCCAGCAATCAAAGTGTTTGGTGTTTCTACTCCTTGCAATTCTTCTAGAGCAGACAAAATCGTCACCACCCCAAAGCGGTTGTCGTAGGCCTTGGAAACAGCTCGATTAGGGTTAGCAAGATGGGCTGTCTTGGTTGCTGGCACAATAAAGTCCCCTGGACGAACACCAAAAGTCTGAGCCTGGTCAGCCGATTCAAAGCCAGCGTCAAAAAGAATATCATCAATGGTCAACTGGCTTTGACCACCGGTCTTACCACGCAACAGGTGTGGTGAAACAGAAGATGATACAACCGGATATTGTCCATCTTTTGTAAAGAGTGTAAAGCGGTGAGCAGAAACGGTCATAGGATTCCAACCTCCCAAGGCAACCACTTGTAAGGCCCCCGTTGGCAAAATACCAGAAACCATGAAGCCAACTTCATCCATGTGAGCTGCAAACATCAGACGGGGACCATTTGACTGCTGATTTTTCACACCAAAAACACCACCAAGGTTGTTTTGGTAAACTTCGTCAACTAAGGGCGTTAAGTCCTGTTTGAATGCTTGACGCACCTGATTTTCCTGCCCAGATGTCCCCTGCAATTCCGTATATTTGACGAGTTGTTTCCAAGTATGTTGATCCATAACGCCCTCCTCAAGGTTTTTAATATAAAAGTTACTTTATTATAGCCTAGTTGAGGGGTACTGGCAAAGTCTTCAGGCTCGTTGAAAAAGCTGACATCTACTCGGCAGATCACTTTTTCAAGGACAATCAAAAATCCCCGATAAGAGCCTTATCGAGGATTAATACAATTAACAAAATTATGAACGCTTCTTATTCTTCAAAATCAGCGTAAAACCGGCCAAAAGAACAGAAATGGCAGTCAAAATGAGAACTTGCCAGCGACTGGATTCAAAGCGAGCAGCCTTTGGCAATGCAACCTCGGCAACCGGTTGCGCCGCAATTTCAGCTGGTGCAAAAGCAGGTACAGTTGTATTTGCTTTCGATTCGCTTGGTTGAGCAGTTGCTACCGGTTGCGCCATGTTGACTACTGGAGTAGGAGCCACTGTTTCAGTGCCTGGCGTTGTATTTGGCGTACTTGGCTTTGACGGCGTGCTTGGTGTTGCACTTGGTCCAACAGAAGCATTACCACCACCATCAATCTTTTCAACCATCATGGTCTTAGATTGTGTTGATAAATTATCACCAGTCAAATTAACGGCATTGCCATACGAACTGACCTGAGATCCAGATTTCACACGGCTCTCGTACGTCAATACATAGGTTTGATTGATATCTCCAAAATCAATGTGGAACTTAGAATCAGAATCTATCGTTAACTTAGACAAGTCAACAGGCACCGCCTCGCCATCAGATGAGTCAATCGTCGAACCAAAGCTATCCGGAACAAAGGTTGAGTTGCCATCCAACTGATCAACAACCACCGCGTTTTGAATGTTTTGCTTGCGATAGTTAATTCGGACTTTCCAATGTAGCAATGTTGGATCTTTCAAATCAAACCAACCAAATTTTGATAGAACTTCAGTTTTATCAGGCGCATTTCCCTGATTAATATAAACATCGGTGCTAGCTCCGGGAATGATACTGTGGTCCAATTGCCAGTTAATCATATTTTTCGTATTAAAGGAAATCTTAGACAAATCCCAGTTAGAGTTAATTTCGAAATAGCCAGATAAGGCGCGGTTAACATCAGTGGCAGCACTATCACTGGTAAAATGGACCGTAATTTCTCGGGTATTTTTATCCAGATGAGCATTAGCAATCACATCACCATTTTGCTCATGAATTTGAAAATCAAGCGAATTTGGTACCTGAAAAACATCAGGAACCACTACCGCAATTGGTTGAGCGACGGCAATGCCAGCCCCCTTAGGAATTGCAAAATTCCATCGAACCGTCAAATCATCATAAGGGTTAAAATTATCTGTTTGATGATTACTGGTTTTATAAACAGAAGCACTGGTAATGTAGGCCGAAGAAACATCCCCAGCGGAAACTTTCGACATTACTGTCCCAGCTCCAATTCCTAGCATTAAAAAGAAACTGGCAAAAAAGACTAGCAACGGGCGATTTTTAAAATCATTCGTTTTCATAGCTCTCCTCATTTCAGTTATCTCACGACTTATTTGTCATATAAGCAACAACAACCAACAATATTGTAACGCTATAACCTTAAAATATGATACTTTTAATCCAAATAAGTTTGTTTTCGGAATTAAATATTGACTTTACTATTTTATGCTAAATACCTATTGTCATCATTTTTATCCTAGAACCAGCTTTTTTACTAACAAACTTTTTTTTTGATTTCAAATACTACACAATACGTTATAATAGTCATATAAGAAACAAAAAAAGGAGAAAATTATGTCGAGTCATTCATTGCGCTATTTTATGGGGATTGATGGTCTTCTAGCCATCGTCTTTGGTCTTTTAGTTGTGATTCTACCCATCGACACGGCAGCCATTGCCGCGGCTATCATTGGTGTCATGATGGTTGCTTCTGGTTTATTTAAGATTGTTCATGCCATCAAAAACACCGCACTAACTGGTTGGAACAGGACAGGTGCTAGCCTGCTGGGCTTTATTTATATTTTGGCTGGTTTAATCATCTTTATTAATATGCACATTGCCTCAGTTTCGCTCTTTATGGTTGTTGGTCTAATGGTGGGAATTGTCTGGTTGTTTGAGGGAGTTATCCAACTTTCGGTCGTTAGCCGTCTCACTGATCACCAAGCTTGGCTAACCTTTTCAGCCGTCCTGCATATTGTTGCCGGCATTTTGTTGATGGCTAGTCCCCTCTTTGGTGGGGCCTTACTTTGGATGTGGTTAGGAGTTAGTCTTATCGCTCTTGGTGTCTACCGCCTCTTAATGTTTTTCCGTTTTTAAATCTTTTACTGCATCACGAGGTGCAATGAAAAATCAGCTTTGATTCCGCTTTAAAAAAGAAAGTGTCATATATAAGCGATGTGCTACATTTTCTGAGATTTAAATGATTATCATTAAAATTTAAAATTATAAAAAGTGAACAATTTGTTTTACTTTTATTTAATGTTCGTCTTTATTAAGCCATTTTGTGCATTTCACTCAGACAAAGCAAACATTTCTTGCTAAAATATTCAGGTAGGAAAAATATTATAAGGAGTCACTTATGTCCTTTCTCTCATCATATTTCCAGTTTGAAAAACTGGGCACTTCTTTTAGAAAAGAAGTGGTTGCTGGCTTGACTACTTTCGTAGCCATGTCATACATCTTGTTCTTGAACCCGACCGTCCTTGGTGATGCCGGCATGGACAAGGGGGCTGTCTTTACAGCCACTGCCTTAGCCTCTGGAATTGCTACAATCTTCATGGGTCTGGTTGCTCGTTACCCAATCGCGATTGCCCCAGGTTTGGGTGTCAACGCCTTCTTCGCCTATTCCGTTGTTATCGGTATGGGCGTCAAGTGGCAAACTGCAATGGCTGGTATCTTGGTTGCCGCCGTTATCTTTTTGCTCTTAACAATGTTTAAGATTCGTGAAAAAATCATCGATGCGATTCCTTCTGATTTGAAGATTGCTATCGCTGCTGGAATCGGCCTTTTCATCGCCTTTATTGGTTTGCACAACGCCGGTTTGGTTGTCGCAAACAAAGATACAATGGTTGCCATGGGCTCATTGACAAACGCCAACACGCTCTTAGCTATTTTCGGTATCGTCTTGACTTTGGTTTTGTTGGCCGTGAACACACCAGCTGCCATCTTCGTTGGGATGATTGGCACAACAATCGTTGGCTTTATCTTCGGCTTGATTAAGATGCCAAGCTCACTCATCGGTTCCGTTCCTTCTTTGAAGCCAACCTTTGGAGAATCAATCAACTATCTTGGTCATATTGATACCTTCCAAATGTGGGTTGTTGTTTTGACCTTCTTGATTGTCACTTTCTTCGATACGGCTGGTACTTTGATTGGTTTGGCCGAACAAGCTGGCTTCATGGAAAACAACAAGATGCCTCGTGCCGGTAAGGCCTTGATGGCCGATGCCGTTGGAATGACTGCCGGAGCCGTTTTGGGAACTTCACCAACTTCAGCTTACGTTGAATCATCATCAGGAATCGCCGTTGGTGGCCGTTCTGGTTTGACTTCTGTTGTGACTGGTTTGCTCTTCTTCGCTGCCTTGATCTTCTCACCATTGTTGTCAGTGGTCACGGATGCCGTGACCGCTCCTGCCTTGGTAATCGTTGGAATCATGATGGCCAAGAACTTGCAAAAGATTCAGTGGGACGATTTGGCTGTTGCCGCACCTGCCTTCTTGGTTGTTGTTGGTATGCCATTAACTTATTCAATTTCTGACGGTATCGCCCTTGGCTTTATCGTTTACCCAATCACGATGATTGCTACAAAGCGTGCAAAGGAAGTGAACTGGTTGATGTACCTCTTAGCCGTTATCTTCATCTTGTTCTTGTACTCAACCCATAGCTAAATCAGCTTGATGATTACTACACAAAAAGCGTTGGAAATTAATTCCAACGCTTTTTTAGTGTTTATTTTTATCCCTGTGCCTTTGCCCGCAAATCCTTGGCGTTTGCCAAAGCGGCATCAGTTACCTGATTGCCGGACAGCATCACCGCAATCGCTTCATCACGCTGGTTTTCTGGCAGGTCCTTAACCTGCGTCACCGTTCGATCATTTTGATTAAACTTCTCAATCAAGAAATGGTGAGTGGCCGCAGCGGCCACTTGAGGCAAATGGGTAATGGCCATGACCTGCGTCTTCTCAGCAATTGTTTGCATCTTCTTGGCAATAGCGGAACCAACCCGACCGGAAACACCGGTATCGATTTCGTCAAAGACAACCGTTGGTAGACCATGTTGGGCAATAAAAATTGTTTTCAAGGCCAACATCAATCGGGAGGCCTCCCCACCAGATGCGGCCTTTTCTAGGGGCTTAGTGCCCTCACCCTGGTTGGTTTGAACAAAGAAGGCAACCTTATCCGCCCCGCTAGGCAAAAAGCCCGTCACGGGCGTAAATTGAACTTCAAAGTAGGCCTGTTCCATCAACAAGTCCGCCAATTCGCGGTTAACCGCCTTCTCCAACTTCTTAGCCACTGTTTGCCGACTTTGTGTCAGCGCTTGGGCAGCAGTCACAATCTTCCCCTTAATGGTTTCTTTTTCTTTCGTCAGTGATTCCAAATCGAAAGAACCGCCGTCCAAGTCGGCCAACTCACGGTCAACCTTTTGCTGGAAGGCTAAAATTTCATCAACGGAGTCACCGTACTTCCGCTTCAGGTTATGGATTACCTGCAAGCGGTCGTCGATTTCAACTAAGGCCCCCTCATCAAAGGTCAAATCAGAAACCGCTTCATCCAAATCACGACCCGCGTCCTGGGCGGCGTAGTAAGCCTCCGACAACGATCGAGCCAAGTTTTCAAAGTCTGAGTCATAAGCAGCAGCCTGAGTCATCGCCTGATGAGCGGCAGCCAAAAGATCAATCGCACCACCATCCAGACCTGGATTCAAGGCCTGCTGCGCCTGGTCCAAAGCATCCGCAATCTTTTTGTGGTTCGCTAGCTTGCTCCGATCAGCCAAAAGCTGGTCTTCTTCTCCTGGTTGCAGGCTGGCCTCCTTCAGCTCCTCTTGCTGGAAGGAAAGCAAGTCCAACCGCTGGTTAATATCCTGTCGCCGATTTTTCAATTGATCAATTTGGCGGGTAATATCACGGTAGCGGTAAAAAAGCTGCTGATACTCGTCCTTAGCCTGACTTAAATCAGCCTCAGCAAACTGGTCCAACAGGTCTAAATGATGGTCCTGATTTAACAGCAAGGAGGTATCATGCTGGCCCTGAATTTCAACCAGCTGCGACCCGAATTCAGACAGCACCTTAAGGGGGACAATCACCCCATTGATGCGGACGATTGACCGACCTTTATGATTAAACTCGCGGTAAATAACCACCTGATCGTCACTAAGCTCAATTCCGGCAGCACTCAATTGTTCCCGCAAGCCGGCAGCTCGGTCGCCCACAAGGGAAAAAACAGCCTGCAAGACAGCCTTGTCAGCCCCCTTACGAATCATTTCCGTACTGGCCCGTCCACCGGTGACCATGGCCAAAGCATCAATAATGATTGATTTTCCGGCACCAGTCTCACCCGTTAAAACAGTTAATTGGTCGTCAAATGACAAGTCCACTTGGTCAATAATCGCAAAATTTTGTATGGTTAATTGTTCAAGCATCCTGCATCCTTTCTACCAGTCAGTTTTAGTTGCCAGCCTGGTCTAACTGACCGTGTGCCGCATCAACCACTTCGTCAATTGCGACACTTGGATCAATTTGGGCCTCATCAGACCGCTTAAGCCAGGCCAAAAATTCAATATTTCCCTGGCCACCCTTAATTGGTGAGTAGGTTAAGCCAGCCACGGTAAAGCCATTTTCCACCATCATTGGCAAAGTTGCAGCCAAGACCTGGCGGTGAATAGCCGGGTCTTTGATGATGCCGTGCTTACCAACAGCTTCCCGCCCCGCCTCAAATTGAGGCTTGATCAATGCTGCCACTTCACCATCCTGGGCAATAATGTCCTTTAAGGTTGGTAAAATCAACGATAGCGAAATAAAGGAAACGTCAATGGTTGCTCGCGTGGGCTGGCCTTCCATAAAGTCGGCTAACTTGGCATAACGGAAATTAGTGTTTTCCATCACCGTCACGCGGTCATCAATCCGCAGTTTCCAGGCTAACTGGTTGGTCCCCACATCCAAGGCATAGACATGGGCAGCACCATTTTGTAATGACACGTCGGTAAAGCCACCCGTGGAAGAACCAATATCCAAGACAATCTGGTCGGCCAGGGCCAAACCAAAAGTCTCGATGGCCTTTACCAGTTTATAGCCACCACGCGAAACAAAGGGCAATGGTTCGCCCTTAAAGTGTAATTCAGTTGTGACCGGAATTTTTTCACCCGCCTTGTCCAGGCGTTGCTCATTTTCGCCAAGAATTTGCCCGGCCATAATGGCTCGCTTTGCCTGTTCTCGAGAGGTAAAGAGTCCCTGTTGGACGAGTAAGACGTCCACACGTTCTTTTGCTACTGCCACGATTTACGCTCCAATTTTAGCCAAAAGGCTCGTTAATAATTCTGAATCAAAGTTTTCATTTTCCTGGGTCAAATCATCAAGGGCCTGATTTGCCCGCTTTGTCAGCTGCACGACCAAGTCATGTGCCTGGTCGAGCCCAACCAAGTGAACCAATGAGACAACGCCTTCTTCTTGATCTTGGTCATAGTCGTCCAAGTCATCTTGGATTTGGAAGAGTAGGCCAAAAGCACCAGCAAAATCAGCCAAACGGTCTAAATCTTTATCTGCAAGGTTGGCGTAATGGCCACCAATCAAAGCGGCCGCTTGCAACAAATCAGCCGTCTTCTTTTGATAAACCTGGTCCAAAACGGCAGCCAAGGCTACCTGGTCCTCATTGATGTCATGATTTTGCATGTCTAAGACCTGACCTAAAACCATGCCATTGGCACCCGCCTTTTCGGCCAGCGTCGCGACCATAGCGACCTTTTGCTCGGCATTAACATCCGTCAATGCAGCCAAGAGAGAAAAGGCACCCGCCTGCAACGCATCCCCAACCAAAACGGCACTCGCTTGTCCATAAAGCGCATGAACGGAAAGCTGTCCCCGACGGTAAGCATCGTTATCCATTTCTGGCAAGTCATCGTGGACCAAAGAATAGGCATGGACCCACTCGAGGGCCGTCGCTGCTTGAATAGCATCAGCCGTGATTTCTTGACCAAAGGAGTCGATAACGGCCAAGGCTAACAGTGGCCGCAGACGCTTGCCGGGCGTTAAGAGTGCATAGGTCAGCATCTGTCCCCAGTCACTAGAGGACTGATTAGGGACTTGCTGAGCCACCTCAGCTTTTAAAGCCGCGTTAACTTGTGGCTGATATTTTTCTGAAAAATCGTTAAATTTAGTCATTGTTGGTTAATTCCAAATCCGTCAAATTGCCATCGTCATCCATGACCTTAGCCAAGGTTTTTTCAGCATCCTGCAACGTCTTCTGCAGGTCCTTAGCCAATGCGACCCCCGTCTGAAAGTCCGTTAAGGCCGTTTCCAAGGGACGGTCGCCCTTTTCCAAAGCCGACACGATGACTTCGAGTTGTTTTAACTTGTCTTCAAATGATACTTTTTCAGCCATTTTATTCTCCTGTAATTTGAGCGGGCACTTCGCCGTCCGCAAAGGTTAAGTGGACCTGGTCCCCAACTTGTAAATCAGCTTTTTGCTTGATGACCTGATTTCTTGGTCCCTTCACAATCGTGTAGCCAGCCGATAAGATTTTCAGCGGTGACACTAAATCCAGCTTCGTACTGGCCAAAGCGAGGGCTTCTTGGTACGGTCGTAGCAGCAGCTGCTGTTCCTTGACTAGACTATTTTGGGCCTGTTGAAAGCGGTATTGTTTTTGCTCGAGCTGACGGCTAAAACCGCGGCCAAGCCGACTTGCCAATTGGTCAACTTGCTGCTGGTAGGCAGCGTATAGGCGGTCTGGCTGTTGCATAATTGGTCGATTGATAATTTGATCTAAGACCTGCTGGCGTTGGGCAACGGTTTGTCGACCAGCAACTACCAAGCGTGTCTTCAATTCGAACAATCGGTCAAGGATGTTTTGCCGAGTAACTGGCGTCGCGAGTTCAGCGGCAGCCGTTGGTGTCGCTGCTCGGCGGTCAGCCACCAAGTCGACCAAGGTATTGTCCGTTTCATGACCAACGGAAGCAATTACTGGCGTCTTTAAAGCTGCCACCTTGCGCACGAGGGCTTCATCGTTAAAGGCCCAGAGGTCCTCAATCGACCCACCACCTCGGCCAATAATGACTGTATCAAAGTCAAGGTTATCAATTCGGTTCAGCTGTTTTAGTAACGACGGTACTGCGCCCTCACCCTGAACAACGGCCGGTAACAAGATTACCTGAGCATCTGGCAAGCGCCGCTCAACCGTTTTGGCAACGTCTTCCACGACAGCCCCCGTTGGTGAAGTAATCACGGCAATCTTTTTGGGAAGGAGTGGCAGAGCCTTCTTTTCTTGGGCAAAGAGTCCCTCTTGGCTCAGCTTTTCCTTTAACTGATTTAAGGCTAAGAAGAGGTCCCCGATACCATCGGGTGTCATTTGGTCTAAAATAATCGAGTACGAACCAGAGGGTTCATAAACCTGCACGCGACCAATGGCGAGGACTTTCATTCCTTCCTTGGGTTCAAATTTCAGCCGTGATGCATAGGAAAACATCGTGGCGCGAATGACTGATTTACCATCTGGATCCTTCAAAGAAAAATATAAGTGACGGCCCTTTCGATTACCTAAGTTCGAAATTTCCCCCGTTAGATAGACCTTTGCCAAGTATGGATCGCGGTCAAATTTTGCTTTCAAATAGCCGGTTAACGCACCGACTGTCAGGTACTGTGACGAATCTGCCATTAAGGCCTCCTAGAACGCATTCTTAGTACATATTATACCAGAGAAATCAGCCAATAAAAAAACAGCTAACCGAAGTTAGCTGCTTAGTTTGGCATGCCAGATACGCTCTGACGGGCGACTTGAACAAAGTTCAAGTAAGTCTACGTCACCTCAGTCAAAGACTGATAGTCATGGTGAGGTAATGGAATTCCACAATACCATTACCACCTACGCCAAATCCGTGGCTGGTAATTTAATACAGTAGGCCGCGTGTGCGTTCTAAAAACGCATTCGACTCATCGCATACCTTTATTATGCCAGATTTTCCTGTAAAAAGCAAGCATGCCTCACGAAACCAACCTTTACAGCCAAAGTGGCAGACCGTATAATAGGCACATGATTATCATTGAACAGATTAAAACAAAAGAACTGGTCCAAATGGGCCCAGCAAAAGACCGTGACTGGGAGGACCTGGCCCTACCCGACATGGGGCAAAGTCCAAAAGAACTAGTCAAGGCTGTCATTGAGGCTTATGACCTCGGCGAGCTCATCGCTCAAGCCCATACCGCCACCCCAAAGGTCTTAAAGGCTACCGTAGAAAAGGATCATACTTCCTACCACTTGTCAGCTAAAATCAGGTTTGACTAAAAAGCAGCCGAGTATGGCTGCTTTTTTTACTGACGATTTTTACCCTTTTCCAGATGCGTAAAGAGTGCCTGTAAGGCTTGCATTTCCACAATCAATATCACAATCAATACTATCTGCATTGGTAAAGACGTCCAATGCAGTACTTGAAATGTCAACACAATTATCACCCAAATTAAACCATTAATGGCCGCTTTAGCTGGTTTTGGTAAGGTCATTTTTTCTTCCCTTCAGCTGATTCTTCATCAGCTTTTTGGTCAGCCTCCGCAGCTTCCTGTTCGGCTTGCTGCTGATTTTCCAAGATAACCTGCAGCTGGTCATCGAACCAAGCGGCAGCCTTAGCAAAGGCCCCATCACTGTCATCTAGCAGCGCTGCTAACGAAGACAATTTGGCAATCTTTAAACGAGACTTGGAGACATTTGGGTTATCAACAATTGTATAAACCTGCAGGTCATAATCTTGGTCGGCATAAACCAACTTTTTCTCCTGATTGGCATAGCGCAACGGTAAGTTAATCACGTTAACTTCCAAAGAGAAAGTTGTGCCCCCTTCTTCGATGCCACCGTCAATATCCGCCTTGGTCAATGCTAGGTTTTCCTTGTGGGCTAAAGGCAAAAAGGCAGAAAAAAGGGCATCAAGATCAATGCTCTGGCCATCCTTGACCGCTAAGGTTTCTTGAGCATAATTTTGCTCTTCAATTTGATCGATAATGGCTTGGCCATTGATTGACATAGTCTGTCACTCCCCTTGTTTCTAATAAAAAAAGTATAGCATAATCCGCTATACTCATTAAACACTTTTATCAAAATCAGACGAGTGGCAACCGTCGCTGCAAAGTGTACTCGATTGATGGGAAAACATAGACTAAGTCGTTCAATTGTTCCTTGGTCATCTTCATTTGGATGTAAGGCACAATTGTATTAATGGTATTGTCAGCGTTATTCGACTTTTCCGCTGCACCAACCAAAGCCTTGCTATTCTTATCAAAAATCAGTGAGAGCTTAGCCCCCTGCTCATTTTCAACCTGACGATACCAGTCACCATCATAAGAGGCTTCCGTGACCTCATAACGGTCAGGTTCTGCCAAGGCCTGGTCAAGGTGTACCCCAACCTGGGCAATCCGTGGCGAAGTAAAAACAACTTCCGAAATAGCTGGATAGACGATTGGTCCATCATTATCACCTTTAAAACGGGCTGTCAAATAACGCGATTCAAAGGCTGCGGTTGGCGTCAACTTTGGCACCTGTTTGTCAATGGCGTCACCGGCTGCATAAATGTTTTCAACGGACGTCTGCAAGTATTCATTAACCACAATCCCACGCTGGTTGGCTTCGACCCCGATGGCCTCCAGGTTCAACTGATTATGGTTTGGGACACGGCCAGTCGCATCCAAAACATAATCTGTCGTCAAGTGGAATTCATGGTCGCCGGTCAAGGCAATCTGACCAGCCGCAGTCTTTTCAGCACTCTTGATGTTCATATCGGGAATAAAACGAACACCACGGGCCTTCAAATCAGCCTGGACCTCTGCCACATACTTAGCTGGGAACTGACGCAACAGGCGGTTTGACCGGGTAACCACATCAACTTGGGCCCCAACGGCATTGGCAATCGTTGCAAATTCAATAGCCACGAAGCCACCACCCAAAATCGTTACATGCTTGGGCATGTGTGGCAATGAAAGAAAGTCAGTCGAATTCTCAAAAAGTTCGTGACCTGGAACGTCCAAAACATGGGGACGTAAGCCGGTCGCAATTACAATCTTATCGGCTGTGTAGGTTTTGCCATCAACGGCAACCGTATGGGTATCGACGAACTCAGCATGGCCAGTGATTGTTGTGATGCCAACATTATCCAAGCGTTCCTTACCGTGGGCATCCTGTGGCACAATCAATTCGTGCTTGTGGGCCATCAAATCTTCCCAGTTAACAGTTGGGACACCATCAATGCCACGTCCCTGAAGATCTTTGACTCGGTTAATCAATTCCAAAGGCTTATCCAAGATAATCTTGGCATTGCAACCTTTATTCGAACAAACACCACCGTATTGGCTTTCTTCAATCACGGCCACCTTAACGCCAGACTTAGCCAGCGGGACCGCCCCGTTCCAACTTGCCTGGCCGCTACCAATGTATAGTACTGAAAAATCCATCGCGTTCCATCCTTTCATTTCTCTCCATTATCGAGACTTGATTTCACTTTCAACCAAGTACTTGTGATTCATGACCATCTTACCACCATTGGTTGGCTGATAGCTAACCGCATAAGCAGGACCATTAACCACCTTCGTAATGATTGCGTTTGCGCCTTTCATGCCGGCCATATGAGTACTTGTTAGCGTAACTGTATCACCTTCGTTGTGATCCATCATGTCAGAAAAATCTTCTTTGGTTAACCACTTGTGACCACTGACTTTTTTACCGCCATTAGTTGGCCGGTAATCGACCTCATATAGTTTGACGTCGTAAGCGGCCGCAACCGTTCCCTTGGCGCCCTTCATTCCGGTCATATGATCAGCCTCTAAGGTAATCTTTGAGCCAACCGGATACTTTGGTTGAGTAGCATTTGGTAAATCAGTTGGCAAGCTTTCATCCATATCCATGCCAGACATCGAAGACGACATGGCCATCGATGATGAGGACGAAGACATCTGCATTTGACTACTGGACATGGTCATCTTCTTGGAATGGTGTTTATCCTGATCCTTTAATCCCAAAACCAGTACCACACCCAAGATGAATACTAGTAAAAGGGCCAGTAACCAACCGATTGTTTTCTTCTTCATTTTCTTCTCCTTCTCTTATTTTTATATTGGTATAGTTTAAATAACCATATTTTTATTATAAACAAAGTCGATTAGATAGGCAAGCCATCTCTTTTTGGTCAAAATAAAAAAGAATAGGTTTCCCTATCCTTTTTTATGGGGCATTCTGTCCCAAAAATCATCTTTATTTGTTTGACGGCTACGAGCAATGCCCATTTGATGAAAGTCAACATCATCCGTAATCGTTGACCCCGCTGCCGTGATGCTTTCATCGGCCAAAGTTACGGGGGCGACAATCTTCGTATTCGAACCGATAAAGACCCGGTCACCAACCGTCGTATCAAACTTGTTCACGCCATCATAGTTGACGAAGATCGTTCCAGCCCCAACGTTCACATCCGCTCCTAATGTGGCATTACCAACATAAGAAAGGTGACCAACCTTAGAGCCAAGGCCAACCGTTGCCTTTTTGACTTCCACAAAGTTTCCCAAATGTGCTCGATCTTTGATTTCAGCCAGTGGCCGCAGATGGGCATAGGGACCAATTGTTGTTTGGTTCTCAACCAGCGCTTCTTCAAGGTGTGAAGAAGTGATCACGTTTTCATCCCCAATGGTTGAATCCTCAATTCGAGTACCGGCCGTCAAAACGTTGTCTTGACCAATCACCGTCTTTCCCTTCAACGTCACGTTTCCTTCAATCACCGTATCTTTGCCAATTTGAACACCAGCATCGATATAGGTATTATCAGGATCGATTAATTCAACACCATTTTGCATGTGCCCACGGTTAATCCGCGTCCGCATAATCTTGTTGGCCGCAGCCAGAGCAACACGATCGTTAACCCCCATTGACTCGGAAAAGTCCATCGTTTGGTAGGCACCAATCTGTTGCCCCATCTCCCGCAAAATATCGAGCGTATCAGGCAGGTAATATTCAGCTTGCACGTTATCATTACCGACCTGTGAAAGAGCCTCAAACAAAAACTGGTTATCAAAAATATACACACCAGTATTGATTTCTTGGATCCGGCGTTCCGTAACGGACGCATCCTTTTCCTCAACAATCTTCAAGACCATTTCGTCCTCACCACGGACAATTCGGCCATAACCCGTTGGGTTTTCGGCAAAGGCCGTCAAAACCGTGACAGCATTCTTTGTTCGAGCATGCTCATCCAAGAGCGCCTGAAGTGTTTCCGTTGTAAAGAGGGGCGTATCCCCTGATAAAATCAGCGTCGCACCCTCACTATCAGCTAATGCCTGCTTGGTCTGCAAGACAGCGTGACCTGTTCCTAATTGTTGTTCCTGAACAACGAAGTCGGACTTCCCAGCTAAGTGGTCTTGAACCTGCTTAGCTCCAACACCGGTAACCGTTAAAATTTTATTTGGCTTTAATGGTGCCACGGCGGCAACCACCCAATCAACCATTGCCCGACCGGCAACTTGGTGTAAGACCTTTGGTAGGTCTGATTTCATCCGCGAACCGTTCCCGGCCGCCAAAATGACAACGTTTGTGGCTTGCATCGTTTCTTATTCCTTACCTTGATAAATTTCTTCAAAATAGTTTCCTGGTTGCACATTAATAGACTGGCCAGAGTCCAAGTTTGTTTCAACGTGCAACAAGGAAGTATAGTCCTCTAACAAACGGACATTTGACCGACCTTCAGCAAAGACGGCAGTCCCAACAACAGTACCACCGAATTCACGAACCAGCGTTTGCATTCCCTGGATGGTTCCGCCAGCCTTCATAAAGTCATCGACAATCAAGACGCGGGCGCCGGCCTTCAAAGACCGCTTTGACAAGGCCATCTTTTCAACGCGCTTTGATGATCCAGTTAAGTAATTAACCGAAATCATTGAACCTTCCGTCACCTTTGCGTCATCACGAACGATCACAAAAGGCACATTTAATTGATCAGCAACTGCTTGGGCCAAGGGAATCCCCTTGGTTGCAGCGGTCATCACGGCATCGATTTCTTCTCCAACGTACTGAGTCGTAATCAACCGTCCGGTTTGGCGTAGGACATTTGGCTGTCCTAACAAATCAGATAAGTAAACATAGCCGCCAGGCAAAACGCGGGATTCATCGTTCACAATTTGGCAAATGCCATCCACAAAGTCTTTAGCCTCACCAGCCGCCATCAATGGCGTGTAATAAACCCCACCGGCTGCACCTGGATAGGTTTTCACCTCACCCGTACCACGGGCTTTATAGGTCCGACGAATAATTGACAAATCTTCGGAAATTGACGATTTTGCCGCTTCATAACGATCAGCAAAAAAGTTCAGTGAAATCAGTTGGCGCGGGTGGTCCAATAGATAGTGCGACATATCGACCAAACGGTCAGCTCGACGTGTTTTCATAGGTATTTTTGTGGGCAAAAATACTGCCCTTTCCTCCTCAAAGTAATAATTTCCATCCCGATTATTATAGCATAAAACCGGAGTTAAAAACGAACATTCGTTTTTAACTCCGGCGTTTTTTAATATTTGTTACAAAATGGCTGACCTAATGCACTTTATTCCTTAGCTAACCATATTGACAGCAGATAAATCAGCACTTCAATCCCAGCAATAAAGGCAGAGGTTGGCAGATTTGTGACATAAGCCAAAACCAGTCCTGTCCAAGTTCCGAACAAAGCGAAGAAGACCGATAGAGTCATCAAACGGCCCACAGAACCCTGATAATAGCGGGCAGATGCTGCCGGCAAAGTGACCAAGACAAAGATTAACAAGGAGCCAACTAGTTGTGATGAAATGGCCACAGACAATGCCATCACCACCAAGAAAAGGATTTTCAACCAGGTCTTTTTCCCTCGTGAAAGTAATAGTCCCGCCTCATCAAAAGCCAGTAAGCGTAATGGCTTGTAAAACAAGAAAATCACGATGAAGACACCCAGGGCCATCCCCGCCAAGATTAACAAATCAGTATGTGAAATACCAAGAACGGAACCGAATAAAATGCCGGTTGCTGCCGAATTGGCAGTGTGCCCCAGCGCCAAGAAAAGAATTCCTAAGGCAATGGCAAAGGCTGATACGGCAGAAGTCACGTTATCCTGGCGAACCTTGGCATTCTCCAATCCCCCGATTGATAGCGCAGCAAGGATTGTAAAAATAACCATCCCCAAAAGTGGTGGCCAGCCAATAAAGAAACCAAAGGCCGCCCCAGCAAAAGCAATTTCACTTAAAGAATGGCTCAAGAAGTTATACGACCGAGCCACCACGAAAGTTCCCACTATTCCAGCAACAATTGAAATCACTGTGCCGGCAATAAAAGCATTTTGCATAAAAACTTGATCAAACATGATTTACCTCCTGGCGGTGTTGTGAAGCAGCCGCGTCTGGCAAATCAGCTGCCTGGCCGCCCTGAATCTGCCCATCATGTAGCCAAAGGTAACCATCAGCATACTCTTTAACCCAAGAAGTATCATGCGAAATCCACAAAACACCAATTTGCCGACTTTGTTGTAGAGCGCGGACGCTCTTAACGAGTGCCAAAGCGTGATTAGCATCCAAAGCAGCCGTTGGTTCATCTAAAATCAGCAAATCTGGTTCTTGGACTAGCGCCTGGGCAATATAAGCCCGTTGCTTCTGCCCACCAGAGGCATCCGATAGCCGTAAATCGGCTAAATCAGCTAAGTCAACTTGCTTCAAGGCCTGGTCGATAGCTGATTTTTCATGGGTATTCAGCCAGGGACGCAAGCCCGACTTCAACCCTAAAGCAATAAAGGACCGAATCGTCAGCGGGTAATCGTCTCCCAGGTCACGAAACTGTGGTACGTAGGCTAAGCTCTTACTGTTGACCTCAATCGTCCCCTTCTGTTTCTTGTTTTCATGGCCAGGATGTTTTTGACCAATGACCTCTTGGATTAAGGCCTTAATTAAAGTTGTCTTGCCGGTCCCATTTTCACCAACAATGACAGTAAAACGGTGTTCCTCAATTTTAAAGGAAACGTCCCTTAAAATCACGCGATCACCAAAGGCAGCGGTAAAGTTTTTAACAACAATCTGCACACTCATGGCATTCTCCTCTTTCATTTTAAAACCAGGCCAACAAAAAAAGCCCTGACGGGCTTTTTATGTATTTCCTTAATCGGCAAACGTGATGTCCACGTTATTCGTTAAGACGTCTGTGTAACTGTATGAAGCACGCTCAAAATCAGCTTCTTCATCCAATTCAACCACAAACAGCGATGGGAAAGTAGAACGCAAGATTCCGGAACGCTCCGTAAACTTCTTACGACCTGCCTGAGAAACTACAGTGACTGTTTCGCCTATGTGCGCGTCCAAGCGCGACTTAATATCTTCCAAAGTTGACATTTTCGACCGCCTTTCTCATTAAACAAGAACTATTATAACACATTAGTAACAAAAGTTCAATATTAGCAAAAAATGCGGTTTTCAGCGTTAACAGTTAACCTGCGTAGAATCCCTGTTCCATCAGGGCTAAATACAAGTCCGTTAATTGATTGAGGGTTAGTTTTTCAGCTCGAACCCCCGGTTGAATATTCGATTGGTCTAGAGCTTTTGTTAACCGCTCCTTAATTTCTTCCTCTTTGCCGAAACGTTGCAAGAGGTTATTCCAAAGTGACTTCCGTCGATGGGCAAAGGTTGTCTTAACCAGTGAGAACAGCTGATCAGGGTGATCAACCGGTTGGTCAGGCTCTCTTGGTGTGAGTGAAACCACAGCCGAATCCACATTTGGTGCCGGATTAAAGGCAGTTCGTGGCACTTTCAACGCAGTCTGAACATTAGCGTAGTAAGACAGGGTAATGGACAAAACACCATATTCCTTCGTCCCTGGTTCAGCCGTTAGCCGGTCAGCCACTTCCTTTTGCATCATCACCACTAGGCGGGACCAGTTAATCTGTGCCTGCAATAAGCCTAAAAGAATTGGTGTCGTGATGTAGTATGGCAAATTAGCGACAACCTTGACCGAACGCTCCGACCCAAAATGTTCAGCTAACGTTTGCTTTAGGTTAACCTCTAAGACATCATCGGTTTGAACCGTAACATTATCATACGGCGCCAAGGTTTCACTTAAGACTTTCACCATGTCCCGATCAATTTCAAAGGCTAAGACTTTGTCGGCAGCCAAGGCCAAATATTCGGTTAAACCACCAATGCCAGGACCAATCTCGACCACGGCATCTTCCTTACTCAACTCTGCCGCATCCACAATCCCAGTCAGAATGTTTTGGTCAGTGAGAAAATTTTGGCCAAACTTTTTTTTGGCCCGCAGGCCATACTGATTTAAAATTGCTTGAGTCCGCATTGGATTGGCAATTTTAATTAACTTTTCCATTAATGTTTCCTTTCAAGGCCGCCACAACCTGCTCTTGCATGATGCCGTAGGCTAAAAGACGGTGATACAGTTGTTTCCCATTGGCATAACCAATTTGCAGGCTCTGACCGAGCAAAATCCGTTTCTCCTTGGCGGTTGGTCCACCAACTAGGCCCAAATCGACCAGAAAGTCCCGATCGATATCAGAAGCCGGTCGAGACTGGCCAACTTGCTGATCAGCCTCCACAAGACAGGTAGCCAAAACATCCAGGGGTGCATGTTCCACTCCCAAGGATTTGTGCGGATTGTCCTTTTGCGCCCGGCCCTGGTCCTGGCTAATTGTCGCCTGGGCCACTGCTGGAACTGCTTCTGTGATTAGCCGCCGGAGCCGGTTCCCGTTAAAATCAGGATCCGTTAAAACGATGGCCCCGCGCTCTGCGGCTGCTTTTTGAATGCGCAAAATCACTTCTTCGCCCAGGGCTGACCCCCTGGTTTCAATCGTGTCACAGTCAACCGCTTGGCTCAGACGTTTTGTATCCGACCAACCTTCCACGACAACCATCGCCTTAACTCTTGGTCGGTCAGTCATGATTCAAAAAAGCCCGTTCAGCGTTTTGCTTGGTTTGTGTTGCGAGATCATCGGCTGACATTGAAAGCGTCTTGGCCAAATCATCAATAACAAACTTCGTCCAACCAGGTTCGTTGCGCTTACCACGATTTGGACTTGGCGCCAAGTATGGGGCATCCGTTTCTACCAAAATTTGGTCCAATGGCACAACCTTGGCTGCTTCTCGAACTTCTTCTGCTTTTTTGAAGGTCACGACGCCAGAGAAGGAAATATAATAACCTAAATCAGCGAAGGCCTTCGCCTGTTCTGGGGTTCCTGAGAAAGAATGAATCACCGCCTTGGTGACACTCTGTTCCTTCAAAACCCGATAAACATCATCAAAGGCTTCGCGGTTATGAATCACAACCGGCAAATTCTTTTCCTTGGCCAAACTGATTTGCGCCAAAAAGGCCTGCATTTGAACATTTTTATCGGTGTCATAGTGATAATCCAAGCCAGTTTCACCAACGGCAACCACCTTATCATGGTCCAATTGCTTGGTAAGCGTTGTCAGAGCCGCTTCATCAAAATCAGGTGTATCTTCTGGCTGGTAGCCTAAGATGGCGTAAACCCCGTCATTTTCTTGGGCAATTTCTAAGGCTCGCTGGTTGCCAACGGCATTATAGCCGACAATATTCATTTCAACTACTTGAAATTCATGTGCTCTTGCTAAGTATGCCGGCACGTCAAAGTAAAGTTCATTGTCATTCAAATGTGTATGACTGTCGTATGATGGTGCTGGTTGTTCATTTGGATGGTAAATCGCCATGATGGCCTCCTTTTTTACTTCCTCTATTCTAGCACAGGACGGCATTTTCTTTTGAATTCGTGAGAAAGTAGACAAACATTATTGCAAAAGAACGATACCCGTGCGTCAATCATAACGGTGTACCTGTTGATAAAAAAAGACTACTCAGCAACTTATCCCCAAAAGTGGGTTTTTAAGCTGAGCAGTCTTCTCTTTATTGAGCATCGACTGGTGCGTAGTTCTTCAAGACACCGTTAACAAATTGCGCATCTTGTTGACTAGCAAATTCTTTGGCAAGTTCTACCGCTTCATCCACTACAACCTTGTAGGGTGCGGGTTCTGGCATCTGCAATTCATAAACTGCAATGCGCAAAATCACGAGGTTAACTCGTGCGATTCGGTCAACCTTCCAGCCTAAGGCCAAGTGCTTTGCGATATCAGCATCCAATTGCGCTTTTCGTGCTAAAACACCGTTAACCAGTTGGGGCAAAAAGGCATGGTAGTCTTGATCACCGACAACTAGGTCATAGACCAAATCCATTTCAGCTTCATCTGGCGTCTTGTTGGCGCAAGCAAAGAGAATCTGGACGGCCGCTTGCCGTTCTTCATGTCGTGATAATTGAGTCATTAGCTGGGCTCCTTTGCCAGGTCATGATCAAACAAATGGTCAGGGTCCAGGGTATCGTTTGTATCATCAGGGACCAAACCGGCAATGTTGACGTTCACTTCCGTAACCGTCAAACCAGTCAAATCAGCCAAGTTTTTCTTGATTGATTGTTGGATAGCAAAAGCCACCTTTGCTACGACAACACCGTAATGCAAAACAACAGAGACGTCAAAATTCAAGCCATCTTCGTCGTTTTCCAATAAAACACCCTTCGTTTTGGCGATATTGGTCAAAGATTTTGGAAAATGGTCGTAAACGTTTGTTTGCATGGCTGCTACACCATCAACCTCTAGGGTTGCTGCCTGGGCGATCAATTCTAAGGCATGCCGGGCAACCATTGTTTGCCCGTCTTCCATTTTGTCAGCGGACAGTAAAAAGTTCTTATTCGCTAAGCTGGCTTGCTTGACCATTGTTTCCTCCAATCAACCGATAAAATCGGTACCAATAAATACAAAAGACTGCTTCATCAAGAAAGCAGCCTAAGCAACCTTAGGCCCGACCCTTGTAGGACCCATCTTCAGTATTAACAATGATGGTTTCACCTTCGTTAACAAAATCTGGCACTGTAATTGTAGCACCAGTTTCAACAGTAGCAGGCTTACCTGAACCAGTAGCCGTTGCCCCCTTGATACCAGGTTGCGTCTCCGTTACCTTCAAAGTAACAGTTGATGGCAATTCTGCTCCCAAGACTTCTGAACCATACATCGTAATCTTAACTTCCATTCCTTCAAGCATGAACTTCAAGGCTTCTTGCAAGTTATCATCTGAGATGTTGATTTGTTCGTAAGTTTCAGTGTCCATGAAGACACGACCATCGTTTTCGGCGTACAAGTATGACATTGGGCGCGTTGTAATTTCGGCCTGTTCAAACTTATCACCAGGACGGAAGGTTACTTCGTTAACCGCACCCGTCCGCAAATTCTTCAACTTAGAGCGCACAAAGGCAGCTCCCTTTCCAGGCTTCACGTGTTGGAATTCCAATACACGCCAGATTGAGTTTGAGTATTCAATCGTCAAACCTGTCTTCAAATCATTCATGCCAATTGCCATGAGTCTATCCCTCGTTCGTTAAGTAATTGTATTTTATTATAACAAATTTTTGGCCAATACGCACTGTTCTTTCAAAATGATGATTTTATACTAACTCGCTTTATTAGCAAAAGGGTGAACTAACGGTAGTTTTCATTATATATGAACACTTTTTGGAGCACTGATTTGGTATTTACTGAGCTTTAAATACAAAAAACTATCATACTTATTTACAAAATGATTCGTACCAGCAACTAATTTTTTAACAAAGGTTATGCCTTCTTAAGAAACCCCCCAATCCCCTGCCAGCTGTGGTAAAATAGAATTTAAGGTTTTCGTTCGTGATCAATTAAAAATTAAACTTGGAGGAACAAACATGGTTTACAAAGTTTACTATCAAAGTCATTTCGACCGCAATCCAAAGCGGGAAAACACTCAGGCCTTTTACATCGAGGCCGAATCAAAGCCAGCCGCATTAGCAGCTGCGCAAGCAAATACAGAATTTAACATCGAAGATGTTGAAGAATTATCCGATGCAGCACTGGTGTACGAACAGGCTAATCCGGAATTTAAGTTAACAACCTTCGCCTAATGTCAGCAGTTGATATTAAGGAAAACGAAGTTGGCGTTTACGCCCTTGGTGGACTTGGCGAAATTGGAAAAAACACGTATGGAATCCAATACCAAGATGAAATTATCGTCGTGGATGCCGGAATTAAGTTTCCAGAGGATTCCCTTTTAGGAATTGACTATGTCATTCCAGACTATTCGTACTTAGTCGAAAACATTGACAAAGTAAAAGCTCTGGTGATCACCCACGGACACGAAGACCACATCGGGGCGATTGCTTACTTTTTACAAGCTGTCAATGTACCAGTTTATGCCGGACCATTGGCAATGGCCTTAATTCGGAACAAGTTGGAGGAAAAGCAGCTGTTAAACCGCGCTGAACTTCACGAAATTACGGATGGGTCAGTCATTGAATTCGACCAAATGTCAGTTGAATTCATTCGTACCACTCACTCAATCCCAGACGTTTTTGCCGTTTCAGTCAAAACGCCCGTTGGAACGATTGTGGAAACCGGTGACTTCAAATTTGATTTGACACCAACCACCAAGCAAAAGCCAAACCTTTGGTCAATGGCTCGAACGGGTGAAGAAGGCGTCTTATTGTTGATGTCGGATTCAACCAACGCTGAGCGTCCCGAGTGGACAAAATCAGAAGCCTGGGTCGAAAAGACTGTTCAAAAGCTTTTTGAACAATTAAAGCATGGCCGAATTATCTTTGCTACTTTCGCTTCGAACATGAATCGAATCAAAATGGCCACGGATGCTGCCATTGCCCACGGCCGTAAGATTGCCGTCTTCGGTCGGTCAATGGAATCAGCCATGACGAACGGACGGGCCCTTGGATACTTAAACATCCCAGATGACGCCCTGATTGAGCAGTCACAGATTAAAAATATCCCAGATGACGAACTTTTGATTCTCTCAACCGGATCACAGGGAGAGTCAATGGCCGCTTTGGCGCGGATTGCTAATGGCACTCACAAGCAGGTTCGCTTGAAGCCAAACGATAATGTTATCTTCTCTTCTTCCCCAATTCCTGGGAACACAGCCTCTGTTAACGCTGTGATTAACAAATTAGAAGAAGGTGGCGCGAACGTCATTCATGGTAAGTTAAACAATATTCACACTTCTGGTCACGGTGGCCAAGAAGAACAAAAGTTGATGTTGTCATTAATGAAGCCTGAATACTTTATGCCTGTCCACGGTGAATACCGGATGCTCAAAGTTCATGCTGGCCTAGCCGAAGAACTTGATATTCCAAAAGACCATACCTTTATCCTGGAAAACGGTGATGTTCTCGCTCTTGATGGTGTTAACCCACCACGAATTGCTGGACACTTCCCTGCCGAAGATACTTATATCGATGGTTCAGGAATTGGCGATATCGGTTCGATTGTATTGCACGACCGCCTGAAGCTATCACAAGATGGTTTGGTTATCGTCACCGCTACGATCGACTTAAAGAAAAAGGAAATCCTTTCTGGACCTGATATCTTGTCCCGTGGTTTTGTTTACATGCGTGAATCTGGTGACCTCATTAATGATGGTCGTCATGTCATTTTCAATACGATTCGTAAGGCAATGTCTGCAAAGAATGCCAGTGAATCTGATATTCGTCAGGCCATCATTGATGATTTGGCTAAGTATTTGCATAAAGAAACGGCTCGTAAGCCAATGATTTTGCCAATGCTGATTATGATTTAAGAAAATAGAAAACGTCTAAATGATTTTATCGTTTAGACGTTTTTTCATACTAAAATCTGCTATTATTAAAGGGTATCGTTAACATTTTATTTATGCTTTTACTTGTTTAACGATTGATTATCCGTTTCTATCCAATATAAGGAGCTTTAAGAGATGACAGAACGCAAGATTCCGGCGATTATGGGCACACAACACCCTGATAACGCCAACGCCCCCTTCTGGGACACCGCGCAACAACCTTTCATCAGTGCTTATCGTGAAACTGATGAAGCCTTTCAAAACTACCAGGCCCTCGATGTTGATGAATACATGTGGGACTGGGAAGGAAAGCACGCCGATGCGGCCGTCATTGACCGCCTTTTTTCAACCCACTATGAATACTTTAAGGAACACCAACTTGGTCGTGACAAGTTTTTGACCTTCCGTTTCCCAAACATCTGGGAAGAAAAGGGCTACAACTTAATGCAAGCCATGACCGCCTTTTTGAGTTCAGAAGACTTTGCCAACGATCTTGGCTTTGACCAACGGCCTTTATTTGAAGCCATTTTGCCAATGGCCCAGCGTGCCGATCAAATCATTGAAATGCAGCTTTTGTTTGAAAAGCTCGCCCAGTTCAAGGATGCGACCTTCACACCAACGGAAGATAACAAGGCCTACATCGAGATGATTCCACTCTTTGAAGACTTTGAAACACAATACCATGCACCAGAAATTTTGAAGGAATACTTGAACCTTCACGAGGAACACTTTGGTTTCCGACCAAAGTACTTGCGTGTCTTCTTGGCTGGGTCTGATTCTGCCCTCTCAGCCGGCTTTATGTCCTCCATTATTGGAAACAAGTTAGCCTTAGCTCGCTTGCACCAATTTGCCGAGGAAGAAGGCATCACCATCTACCCAATTTCTGGAACTGGGTCTGCCATCTTCCGTGGTGGCCTCTCACCTCGTCGTGTTAAGCGCTATGTCCGTGAGTTCCCTGGTGTGCGCACGGCAACGGTCCAGTCAGCATTCCGTTATGACTTTTCGATTGACGAAGCAAAGGCTGGTATCAAGTACTTGAAGGAAGAATTGCCAAAGGCCAAACCATTGGTGATTAGCGATGAAGACGAAACCATTCTTTCCGATATCGCCCAAAAATCAGCAACCTTCTACCAGGAAACACTTGAGCAATTGGTTCCTGATGTTCAACCAATCTTCAAGGCCTTCCCAAAACGTCGTGATCGCCGTCAGCACGTTGGTGTCTTAGGTTACTCCCGTTCAGTTGATAACATCGAATTGCCTCGGGCTATCAACTTTACTGGTGCCTTCTACTCAATTGGTGTGCCACCTGAATTTATTGGCTTTGGTCGTGCATACGCGAGCCTCAACGAGGAGCAGTTGGCTGTCTTGAACCGCTATTACCCAAGCATGCGCGCTGATTTTGCGGAATTAGACCACTATGTCAACTGGGATGCCCTCCAGGTTTTGAAGACGCAAAGTCCGGCCTGGCAAGAAGTCGAAGAAGATATCGTCATCCTAAAGGATGCCTTTGACCTCCACATTGGCCCAGAAACAATGGCTGAACAACAACACGCTGAAATCGCTCTCCAAGTCGTTGAATTCAAGGAAGGCGCTTCCGTTGCCATCACTGCTTTAATCAACCGCATGGCCCAATTGCGTCATTTCTTGGGTTAATCCAGGCACTTAAAAATTAATCAACAAAAAGACGAACCTAAGTTCGTCTTTTTTATTTGCTCATTATTTTGTCGTACCAGAAATCGTGGTGCCAAACAAATGTCAAGAAAAGATCGTCACTATCCCTAATTTTCTGCTATAATCGACGTATTCTGATAAATTTGAAATGATACCCGTCGTTTGGGTATCCGGCATGCACTGGCATGCCTTTTTTAACGACATAGCAAAGACTTAAGATTATGACATCAGCACACTTTATCATCGATACAACCCTGATTCGCCAAAAAGATCTGGGTTCCTTGGATCAAATTCAAGGGCAATTAACAGCCGCCCAGGCGGTGACAAGCTTTCAAAAGGCATCAACGCAAAACCCAGTCTATAGCCTCGCCCGTAAAGTCGCTAAGACCTTACAAACAGAAGAAGTCCTGCCAATCGTCGTCATTGGTAATCCAGCTTCCTTGAATGCAACTTTGGCCGCAATTCTAGACTTTGACGAAAGCCTGCGCTGGCCACTCTTACTCATCAATTGGGGCGATAAAAACCACTCAACAAATCATCTTGTGAACCAAATTTTAACTTCCTTAAACAACCAAGCCATCCAGCAGGCTCCTCTTGGACTGGTAACGGGTTCTGTTCCAAAGCAGGGCAAGCAATACTTCTTGGATAGCTTCCAGGTCGGTCCTGATTTTTCAGCTATTTTACCTAAATTCAATCAAAAATTTGCTTGGAAGCATGCCTTTCATCAAATGTTTTCTTTTTGGGGCCAGGCCTCACGCAATCAAAATAAAATCAGCTTCTCCTGGACCCTTCGTTTTGGCCATACCTACCAAAACCATTCCAAGACGCTCGGTTTACAAATTATTCTGGGCCAAGATGGTGTCGCGGCCGAAATCCGTCTCGTGAACCAACTTCCCTGGCCACAAATCATGCTGACCTATCTGCGTGGTAAAAAAGGCGTGGAAAACCCTAGTCGAAAGGGATTTACCACTATCCCACTCACGATTCCTGCCGATTTTCATATCCAAGATATTCAGTCGGTCAAAATCGATGGCCGCCTCCTTCAATCCGGTGCCTATTCTTTCACCATGACGATTGCAGGGACCTACCCCATCATGACAGTCACCGAAAACTAATCAATACAAATGAAAAAGACCTGGATCCATCCTTCGACGGCATTCAGGTCTTTTTTAGTTTAGATGATAGCTCTGATTTTTCCTAAAGAAAATTGGCTTACAATTCCGCCTTGATTTTCTCAACCTGGTCCAACTTTTCCCATGGCAAGTCCAATTCAGGACGACCAAAGTGGCCGTAAGCAGCTGTTTGCTTGTAGATTGGGCGACGAAGGTCTAGGCTGTTAATGATTGACAAAGGACGGAAATCAAAGATCTTCTCAACAATCGCTTCAATCTTGTCTTCTGCTACCTTGGCAGTCCCAAATGTTTCGATATTCAGCGAAACCGGCTTTGCGACCCCGATGGCATAGGCAACTTGGAGTTCCACCTTATCAGCCAAGCCAGCCGCCACCAAATTCTTCGCCACGTAGCGAGCATAGTAAGCAGCAGAACGATCAACCTTGGTTGCATCCTTACCTGAGAAAGCACCTCCACCGTGGTGGGCTGCCCCACCATAAGTATCAACGATGATCTTACGACCAGTCAAACCAGAATCGGCTTGAGGCCCACCCAAGACAAAGCGGCCAGATGGGTTGATGTAATACTTCGTTTGGTCATCGACTAAATCAGCAGGCAAAACAGGATCAATCACGAACTTTTTAATATCAGCACGCAATTGTTCCAATGTTACTTCTGAATCGTGCTGAGTTGACAAAACAACGGCGGCAATACGCTTTACCTGACCATCATCCGTCAATTCCAGCGTTACTTCCCCCTTGGCATCTGGACGGAGATATGACAATTTTTGGTCATTTCGTACTTGACGAATCTTGCGCATTAACTGGTGGGACAAGTCTAAGGCCAGTGGCAAGTAATCAGCCGTTTCGTTGGTTGCATAACCAAAGACCATTCCTTGGTCACCAGCACCTAACTGGTCAGGATCATCTTCAGCAGCATCAACGGCTTGCGCGATATCGGGTGATTGTTCCACAATTTTGTTGGAAACATTGATGGAATCAGCTGAGAAGCCAAATTCAGGCTTGTCATAGCCGATTGCCTTAATCGTATCAACAGCAATTTGACGGACGTTCACATAGGCAGTCGTTGACAATTCACCAAAGATGGAAACATCCCCCGTTGATGTCGTCACTTCGATGGCGGCCCGAGCCTTTGGGTCTTCTGTCAACACGGCATCCAAGATGGCATCGGCGATTTGGTCTGCCACCTTATCAGGGTGGCCGTTGGCTACTGATTCAGCAGTAAAAAATTTTGTCATTTTCTTTTTCTCCTTTAAATTAACTAACAATTAAGAGACAAAAGAAAAGCGCCGTGGACAACCCAAAGCGCTTTGCAAGTTGCCTATCTTACAGAATTACCACCGTGCGAATGCCGGTTGGTGCAGGTTCACCGTGCTGTATCACTTCCCTGCTCTTGATAGTTATGTAATTTATAATTTATATTCTACATGATAGAATAAGAAATAGCAATTGACTTTCGAGGTTCTGATGACAAAAGAAAATGAAACAACCAATCCTGATCAACAAACCAGTACGCCACTCGATGGCGCAACTGACGAACCAATCCAGGAAAAAACAGCCGACTTCTTCTCTCGGTCACAACGACGACAAGAGCAACAGCACCAGCAGCAACAAGACAGCCAGGCTCAAGTCGCTGCTCTGCCAACACCCCATCGCTATACGGTTCCAGCGATTGCAGTTGGTCTGAACGTTATCTGGTGGCAGCAACCTCTCATCTACCACCATGTTTGGCAAAACGCCGGTAACTGGCAGATTTGGTCTTTAGTCGCCTATTCAATCTTTTCTGCGATTGCCTTGGGTTTCCTCGTTAAAACCCGCTTTGCCAGGGCCGACTGGCGTGTTTGGGCTTCCTTAGCTGCTTCTCTAATCGTGATTTTTAACTCACAACTACGGTCACGTTTTGAAGTCTTAGCTCTCCTCTTGCTCTTCATCTGTTTTTTGCTGATTTTACCCTTCCAGGCCTTTCAGTTGAAGAACCCGCTTGGCTTAGCCGGCTTAAGTATCTTGCTGACCTTTTCGGTACCAATTTGCATCAACTACCTGGCTAACAACTATGTCGAACCTGATTTTTTGAAGCAATCATGGCTGTTAGTCTTTGCCACCGCCTTTTACTTCACACCCCTCTTCCTGCCAACAGCTAAGGGTCGAAAATTAGGACTCATAACCGGGCCACTTTTTATCCTGGCTACTCTCATCTTAGAAGGCTTCTCACCGATTGCCTTTCTCACCATCGCTGTCGCCTTGGCCGCCTACTGTTTAACCTTTATCCGGCCATTAACCTATCAAATTCAGCCCTTAGTAGTCATTTTCGGGCTGGTTGTCACCGTGATGGTCTACTATCATTGAGAAACAAAAAACGCTTAGAATCGCTTCTAAGCGTTTTTAATTTGTAATCTTATTGATCCAATTTTGTAATCGTATAGGACTTGTCGTCGGCCTTACGAACAAGCAAAGCTTGAATCTCGTTGGCCGTTTGAATTTTGATTTGTACAGGAGCTGATGACGGTAAGAACTTCATAGCAGATGTGGCCACATAGTTGGAGAAGGCTTCAATCTCGGTTGGTGAATAGAATTGCGTTGTCACCGTAACATTCATGGAAGACAACTTATTATTCGTAAACTTAGCAGAAGCTGTTGCCCCAGCAATGTTTGGGAAGAAATTTAAAATATCCGTCTTGAAGTTATTGAATCCGGTATTTTCATCAGACCCAAGGCTCGAAGTATCATCGGATTCCTTTGGCAGAACAATCGACTTTTCGTTGATATCTGACCAATCACCGATATCAGTACCTGATTTTGAGGTCGCTTCAGCATAGAAAGAACCAGGAGCCAATGAATCCTGAGAAGCAGTATCATACATAGCCAACACGATTGGAATGTTCTTGCCAACACCTTGTTGCTCACGAATCGTCTTGATTAACTTCGGAGCAATCTTTCGGCCGTAGGCAATCCGGTCCTTATCCGAAATCGTCTGGTAATAGGTCGCACCATACTGTTCCTTTTGGTAGGCATCCTGACTATTCATCGCCACACCAACAACCATCCCAGCTAATTGTAGGTTATTGCCACTCTTAGTCATGAAATCTTGTTCCGTTAACGTCTGAACGTAAATCGGATTTCTTGAACTATCCGTCTTACCATTGTCTTTTGGATTCAAACCAGTCGAATTGCTGTCCGTCTGACGGGCCAAGAGACCATTAACCGTATCAGAATCAAGGTACTGGCCTTCCTGGAAGATATAGCGACCAGTCTTAAAGTGTGACTTCGACAAATTTAACAGCGAAGTTTCGAAATCTTGAACATCCAAAGAATTGTTCAAGGACGTTGCGGTAATGCCTCGAGCGGCTGAAGTCAAATAATGACCATCCTTAATGACCGTTTGGTAATCTCCCGCAGAACTTTGCGTTAATTGAACACCCTTTGTTTTGGAAACACTTGGTGTAACCGAAGCGATATTAATAAAGTAAAAAAAGGCTCCTAAAATAATCAGAAGCACGAGGCCGATTAGGATATAGCCCCGCTTTGAAATCCGTTTTAACATTGTTTTTCCTCTTTGACAGCTTGGCTAAATACGCCAAGTACAACCACCGGCAAGTTTTTCTTGCCGCAACCAACTGCTTTAGCCGGCCTCATTTTGCTGGGCTGACAAGAATTCTTGCTCATTCCAGACAGTGATTCCGAGATCATTTGCTTTTGTCAGTTTTGAGCCTGCATCGGTGCCGGCAATCACTAAATCAGTCTTCTTTGAAACTGATCCCGTAACGCTGGCACCATGGGCTTCTAACCAGGCAGCAATTTCACTCCGTGAACTCTGCTCTAGTTTACCAGTCAAAACGATCTTTTTACCATAGAAAAATGAATTTTCATCAATTGGACCCGTTTCGAACAAGTATTCTAGATTCACGCCAGCATTAGCCAATTCGGCCAAAAGAGCTTGGGACTGGGGTTCATCGAAATATTTCACAACAGAATCCGCAATCGCTTGGCCAATGCCATCGATGGCCACAATTTGATCGGCACTGGCCTGCCCTAGGCTTGGTAAGTCTTGGAAATTCGCCATGATGGTCTTCGCCGCTTTCGCCCCAACCAAACGGATGCCCAAACCGAAGAGCAAGCGGTCGGCAGAATTTGCTTTGGAAGACCGGATGGCTGCTACCAAGTTATTGGCTGATTTTTCCTGGAACTTATCCAAGGATAGCAATTGTTCAACCGTGAGAGAATAAATGGAAGCCACATCGGTCACCAATTTCTTATCCAAAAGTTGGCTAACAATCTGTGGGCCAAGGCCATCAATATTCATCGCATTCCGAGAAGCAAAGTGGGTCAGCCCTTCCTGCAACTGTGCCGGACAGGCTGGGTTAATGCAACGCAACACCACTTCACCCTCAACATGGACCAAATCAGCACCACAGGAAGGACAAGTCGTTGGAATTTGATACTTTTTAGCATCGGCTGGGCGTTTATCCAGGATTACTTGCCCAATTTCCGGGATAATATCACCGGCTTTGTGCAAGGTCACCGTATCCCCGACGCGGACATCCTTTTCCTCGAGGTAGTCCGGATTATGCAAGGAAGCCCGCTGCACCGTTGTCCCAGCCAAGAAAACCGGATCCATGGCTGCCGTTGGTGTCACTGCACCCGTTCGACCGACTGTCCACTCGATATCACGGACAATTGTTTGCTCCTCTTCCGGTGGAAACTTATAGGCGATGGACCACCGTGGCACCTTAACCGTGTTACCCAAGTCAATTTCTGAATCGATATCATCAACTTTGACAACAACGCCATCAATCCCGTAAGGCAAACCGTCACGTTTTTCAGTATATTCGGCAATGTAGGGTGCAATATCTTTCATTTGGCCAATCACGCGGTTGTCCTTGTTGGTTGGCAAACCAAGTTCGGCAAAGCGGCGCAAAACTTCTGATTGCTTGGTCACACCTAAAGTATCAGCCTCAGCCGTATAGTAAATAAAGGCAGACAGCTTGCGCTTCTTGGTTTCTCGTGCATCTAGTTGGCGCAGCGAACCCGCCGCTGCATTCCGTGGGTTAGCAAAGGGTTCTTGGCCCTGATTTTCCCGCTCTTCATTCAAATGCGCAAAGGAGGCCTTGGGCATATAAATTTCACCACGAACCTCGATTGTTAGGGGCTCTTTTAACGTTTGGGGAACATCGGCGATGGTTTTGACGTTAGCCGTCACATCTTCACCAATCAAACCGTTACCTCGAGTGGAAGCTTGAATTAAGCGACCATTTTCATACTTTAAAGAAACGGCCAAACCATCAATCTTCAATTCCAAGTTGTAAGATGGTTGTTGGCCCAACGCCTTGACGGTACGATTTTCCCACTCTTGGAGTTCTTCCAAGGAAAAGACATCCCCCAAAGAAAGCATTGGCACCGGATGTTGGACCTTTTCCAAACCAGACTTGGTCTGAGCACCACCAACATTTTGCGTTGGCGAATCTGGTGTCACAAATTGTGGAAAGGCCTGTTCCAAGGCCACTAACCTGGCATACTTTTCGTCATAAACGTGGTCTTCCACCTTAGGCGCATCTTGCTCATAATAGGCAATCCCGTAATCGGTCAGTTCATCTTGCAGCTGACTGATTTCGACTTGTGCATCCTTTGTCGACATATTTGTTGGTTGTGGATTACTTGCCATAAAAAATCCTTTCTACACGGCCGTTTAGCCAGCGACCGCCATAGCTGTGATTGCACCAAGGGGGAAGCCTCCGTGCCTTCCTGCCCGCTTAATCAATCCGTGTGATTGGTGCAAAGGCAGCCAAGAGTTGCTTAATGCCATCTTCTGGGAAAGCGACTTTGAGTTCTTGGTCAGCCTGATCACCGGTGACCGAAACAACCGTTCCAATACCCCACTTCTTGTGAGAAACCTTATCACCAGCTTGCCATGTCACGCCTTCAGCACCAGTGGTTCCGGCTGATTTCTTTTGAACCGGACTAGCTTTAGCGGCCCCTTGATAAGTGGTGCTCGTTGCTCGAAGTAACTTCGAAGACAAACCAGCAGAAACGCCAGATCCACCTGCTGGATAAGCCTGCTCAAGCAATTCAGGCGAAATCTCATCAATAAAGCGGGAAGGTTGGTTCGCTTGTGTCCGACCGTATAATAAGCGGGAGAAAGCGTTGGTCAAATAGAGTTTCTGCTCAGCTCGCGTAATCCCGACATAGGCCAGGCGCCGTTCTTCCTCTAGTTGATCCTCGTCTTGTGCGGCCCGTCCCAATGGGAACAAGCCCTCTTCAAGGCCAATCAAGAAGACCGTTGGGAATTCCAGTCCCTTGGCGGCATGCAGGGTCATTAACGTGACCACCCCGCTATCTTCCTCGACGTTGTCCAGGTCAGCCATTAAGGCCGTTGACCCTAAGAAATCAGTCAACGGGTTGACCGCATCTTCCGCCTGGGCATCGTACTTGTCGTCAAATTCCTTCGTTACAGACAAAAATTCATCTAGGTTTTCTAATCGTGATTGCGACTCGGGGTCTGATTTTGCCTGTAATTCCTGACGATAGCCGGACTGTTCCAAAATCAAATCCGTTAGCTCAGAAACGGTTAAGAACTCAGCCTGTTGGCGGAAGTTATGCACCATTTCAGCAAAGGAAAGCAACTTTGTCACTGCGGCTGGACGGATGTCTTGGGCCATTTCGACTTGGTCAATAGCCGCCAACATTGGCAAGTTGACTTGGTTGGCAAAAGTAAAAAGCCGGTCAACCGTTGACTGGCCGATGGCACGTTTGGGAACGTTGATAATCCGCTCTAGGGCCGCGTTATCAGATGGGTTAGCAACCAACGAGAGATAGGCCATAATGTCCAAAATTTCCTTACGGTCGTAGAACTTATGCCCACCGACAATCGTGTAAGGAATATTGGCCTTGACCAAGGACTCTTCCATAGCACGGGACTGGGCATTGGTCCGGTAAAGAATGGCAAAGTCGGACAAGGACTTATGGTCCTCACGTTGACCCTTTTGAATTTGGCCTAACACATAATAGGCCTCGTCTTGAGCCGACTGGGCCCGGTAATAGGTAATCTTGTCCCCAACGCCGTTTTCGGTCCAAAGCTTCTTTGGCACTCGCTCATTATTGTGATTAATCACACCATTGGCAGCATCCAAAATCGATTGGGTTGACCGATAATTTTGTTCCAAGAAGACTGATTTTGCCTCGGGCCAATCCTTTTCAAAGTTCAAAATATTTTGCATATTGGCACCACGCCAACCATAGATTGACTGGTCGGCATCTCCAACAACGGCCAAATTTTTTGAACCCTGCGCCAACATGTTGACAATCTTATACTGGGCGTCGTTGGTGTCCTGGTACTCATCGACGTGGAGGTACCGGAACTGGTCCTGGTAGCGTTGCAAAACATCAGGAGCCTTTTCAAAGAGTTCAATCGTCAACATAATTAAGTCATCAAAGTCGACCGACTGCGCCTGACGCAAAGCCTTCTGGTAAGAAGAATAAACTTCTGCTACCCGCTCTTCATAAAAATTAGCGGCCTGCTCTTGGTAATCCTTGGCCGTTAATAAATCGTTTTTGGCATTGGAAATAGTTCCCAAAATGGTCCGCGGATCATACTGATTTGAATCCAGGTTCAAATCGTTAATCACCCGCTTCACCAGCGTCTTCTGGGCAGAACTATCCAAAATCGTAAAGTTCTTTCCCAAGCCGATACGTTCACCGTCTCGACGTAAAATCCGGACAGCCAGGGCGTGGAATGTTGAAACCCAAACGGATTGGGCCAACTGTTCATCCACTAATTTACCAATTCGTTCCCGCATTTCACGGGCAGCCTTATTCGTAAAGGTGATGGCCAAAATCCGCCAGGGTGCCACATCTAAGTCTTCAATCAAATGCGCAACGCGATGCGTCAAAACTCTGGTCTTCCCAGATCCGGCACCAGCCATAATTAAAAGCGGTCCCTCTGTCGTTCTGACCGCCTCTGCTTGCTTGCTATTCATACCCTTGGTTAGTTCTTCAACAGTCATTTTGCCATCCTAAATCGTTTTTGTTCACTGCTTTTATTTTATCATAATTCAAGAAAAATCAGGCCAAGACAAAAAACAGTCCTGGTTTCGCTTGCTCGCCTGAAAAATACCCAGTAACCACGCGTTAGCCACCAGTAATTAACCATTTACAGCCTGTCTGATTTTTTGGTAAGGTAACTATAATTAAAGGTGGAAAAATCATGCAAACTAGCGAACACTTACTCACTTTAGGCCAGACTGGCTGGTTCAAAGCTAAGTACCAACCAGCGGCCACGACGCTTTTCGCCCCACACCTGCTTTTGGTTGGGCAAACTGGGTCCGGCAAATCAACAACCCTCAAACAAATTAGCCGGCAACTACAGGAAAATCGACTTGGACAAATTATTTTCGACCCAACCGGTGAATTTAGCCAGGCAAACGACCAGCAGGCGTCTTATGTTGTTGGCAAAAACGTCTACTTTGATCTCAGCCAGCTAGCAGCAGAAGACTTGCTAACTGCCCTTGATTTGGCTTGGCCAACCAAGTGGCAACTTCTACTGGGGCAAGCTCAAGCAGCCCTGCGCATCAACTACTACCTTAGCCAGCAACAAAAGGACATTTTAAATACTCAGTCCTTAACCACCGATACCTTTTATGAGCAAAAAAGGCAGCTATATAAAAGCCAATGGACCTTTTCATTAAGCCTCCTCGCGCCCCAATTGCGGTTGCTGGCTCGTCAAGGATTTGCAGATCATGAAGAAAGCCTTGACGACACCGATCCTGATTTGATGACGGCCATCGACCAACTAGCCGACCGACTGGCAGATCCGCGCCTAAAGGCAATTGCTCCAAACACCCAGGTGAAAACGACCAAGTACGACTTGCTTTACCTACTCAAATTAGCAACGGCCAAGGCCGACTTCGGTGCTAAAATCAGTATCAATCTCGCCCAACTGAAAGACCTCGGTGCCCTCCAAGCCACCATCATGTCCACCGTTTGGCGCCAACTTCTCAGTTTCCAGGCTCAGAGCACGCACAAAACGACGGTTTACCTCTTAATCGACGAGGGTCACCGTTTCCTCATGAAAAACAACCAAGCTGACCAAGACAAGGGCAGTGGCTTAGCACAAATTCTTCGTGAAGGGCGCAAGGAGGGCCTCCTGGTGGCCTTTGTTTCTCAGTCGCCACTCGACTTGCCGACCGCTCTACTAGGGCAATTTTCAGCCACAATCGCCCATCGACTCACAAACCAAAACGAATGGCAGGCCCTGCCCCTCTTAGCCAACTCGGCTAAAACTGGCAAGAAGTTAGGTCAGCTACAAACCGGCCAAGCAATTGTCAAAATTGGCCAGAAACCGAGTCGAACTGTCACGATTTTCGCATCGAAGACCAACCAATAAGCCAAACAAAAAGAGAACTATACTCGCGTCCATGGCGTATACGGTCCTCTTTTTAATTGAAACGATTCTAATACATTTACCCAATCAAGCCATTTAGGAAGTAGCATCCCCCATCGTCACCGCCAAATCAAAGCGCTTTAAATTCCAGGTTTCAATGACTGCCACTAATTTGGCCGCATAAGTCGGATCGGTCGCATACCCATCTTGCACAAGGGCCTGCGCTGCTGCTTGGTAATTTTTGGCTGCCAGCACATGCTCATATTGGTTAGGATTCCAGTGGGTCCCCTTTGAAATCAGCTGAGCATGCGCCTCCATTGATTCTTGCCAGGTATTGTAGGAAGCAAACTTTTGATCGACTGTCATCCAATGACCGTCCTCATACTCTTTGGTAGGAACGACTACACCAGCCTGGCTAGCCGATGCTTTAATGCCATACAAGTTGTTATAGTCCTTTGACAAACTAGACTGGTTCCAATCAGATTCCAAAATCGCCTGTGCCAGTGAAATGGAAGCAAAAATTCGATACTTATATTGCATCTTTTGTGCAAATGGCGCCCAAATTTGGAGCTGTTTTTGCTTGGCTTCGTCTTGATAGATAATTTGATCCTTTTTGGTTGTCATCGATTGGTTCATCGCCACGGTCAAAGCAATCAAAGTTAGAAAAACGAGCAAGAGCATAAAGTAAATTCGCCGCTTTTTTTTCGCCTTTGGCAGGAAAAACCATTTTTTCTTTTTCCGCTTTTTAGCCACCAGGGCACCTCCATTTTATTAGAATCATTGTTGTCTGAAATTGAATATAGCCAGTATACGCCTTTCTAATTTATTTGCCAAAAAAAGAAAAAACCAACATCACTGTTGGTTTAATCATTTTACCAGTCAAAACGCTGACTGATTTTTTAGCCAAAACCGTCTTACAGTTCCTTTAACTTCCCGCGGAAGTCGGCCAAGCTTTGGTAACCCTTTTCAGCCATAATGGCTTTTAATTCTTCGGCTAGACGGTCATAGATGCCCAAACCTTCCTTCATCACCTGAGTACCGACGGATACCAAATCAGCCCCACAGAGAGTATGTGCAAAAACATCTGCCCCGGAAGTCACACCACCAGTTCCCAAGACCTTAATGCTGTCATTCAAGCGTTGACGGAGGGCCCGAACATTGGCCAAAGCAGTTGGCAAGACCATTGTTCCCCCAAGGCCACCAAAGCCGCCCTTGGCCTTGGTAACAACCTGTTCCTGATCAACATCAACCCAAAGGCCGTTACCAATCGAATTAATCGTGTTCACGTGAGTCAATGGGTACTTGTTCAAGACTGCAGCAATCTTATCGAAGTGCACTAAATCAAAGTATGGTGGCAACTTCACGCCCAAAGGCTTCGTGTAAAAGCTGAAGACTTCACTTAAAACCCGGTCGGTTGCCTCGAAGTCGTAGGCCAATTGAGGTTCCCCAACAATGTTTGGGCAAGACAAGTTCAATTCAGTTGGTCCCTGGTAATCGGAAGCCTGCAAGTCCTTTAACAAAGTAATCGCATCGGCCGCTGACAAAGCAGCAACTGACAAAATGGTTGGCTTTGTCTGCTCTTGCAAAACGTAATCAAGATAAAAATCATAACCCAAGTTTGGCAACCCCATCGAGTTAATCGAACCATTTTCGAGGTCATAGTAGCGTGGGTTTGGGTTTCCTTCACGAGCTTGAAGCGTTGCTGATTTTGTCACCATCGCGCCCAAGTTACTCGTGTTTGCCAAGTCATTCAGTTCTTCTTTGGTCTGACAGTGGACCCCAGAGGCGTTGAGCAATGGGCTCGTTAAAGTTTGACCAAAGAGGTCAGCGCTTAAATCAATTTCCGTCATGAATCATTCTCCCAATGCTTTTACAAAGTGTGTTTCTTCTGGTAATTCCAAAACCGTCAAGTAAGCAGCGACGGTATCCAAGGCCGTAAACAAGGCCACCTCGTTAACAATTGCTGCCGCTCGAACAGAGCTCTCCCCCGCCAAAGCCTGATCAGCCTGGTCGAGTGTATTGACCATGATTTGGAATTCTTGCTTAGCCATCGCCATCGGCAAATCAGCTGGCGCTGCTTTTGCTGCAACACCGTTTTCCTGCAAGAAGGCCACATTGCTGTCAGTAGCAGCCAATTCAAAGCCAAGGGCTGCAAAACGCTTAGCCAAGGCCACCCCCTCTTGCTGGTCTGCTTCGGCCAAATCCCAAAGAATCCGACCCTTGTGCAAAATTGGCAAGCCAGCACCAACCATCGCCTTAGCGAGTGCTTGATCATAGTTGTCAGCGGTTCCCATGACTTCACCAGTTGACTTCATTTCTGGTCCAACCGTTGAATTCAAGCCAGCTAATTTGGCAAACGAGAAGACCGGTGCCTTCACGTGAACTTCTGCTGGTTCAGGAACCAAACCAGATTGGTAACCCAAGTCCTTCAAAGACTTGCCCAACATGATTTGTGTAGCGACCTGAGCCATTGGAATCTCTGTGACCTTTGACAAGAATGGCAACGTCCGCGAAGCCCGTGGGTTGACTTCAATCACATAGGCAATTTCATCATGAATCACATACTGGATATTCATCAAACCAATTACGTTCAATTCCTTGGCCAACTTTTGAGCAGATTCAACGATTTGAGCCTTCACGTTTTCAGACATCTGCTGCGTTGGATAAACCGCAAAGGAATCACCTGAGTGAATCCCAGAACGTTCAATGTGCTCCATCACTCCTGGAATCAACACATCTGTGCCGTCTGAAATCAGGTCAACTTCAGCTTCTTGACCAGTAAGGTAATCATCAATCAAAACTGGGTGATCGTTTGAAACCTTTACCGCCTGTTCCATATAGGTCTTCAGGTCGTCATCAGAATCGATGATGGCCATTGACCGACCACCAATCACATAAGATGGTCGAATCAAAACGGGGTAACCAAGGTCATTGGCTGCCTTCAAGGCACCCTCTTTGGTCGTAGCCGTTTCACCTTTTGGCTTTGGCAAGCCAAGCTTGTCAATCACCTTGGCAAATTCGTCTCGGTCTTCTCCGCGGTCCAAATCAGCCACCGTTGTTCCCAAGACCTTAACACCAGCCTGTTCCAAACCAGCAGCCAAGTTAATGGCCGTTTGGCCACCGAACTGCACAACGACACCTAAAGGTTGCTCGAGGTCAATCACGTTCAAGACATCTTCTAGGGTTAATGGTTCAAAATAAAGCTTGTCGGAAATGGCAAAATCAGTGGAAACTGTTTCGGGGTTTGAGTTTTGAATAATGGCTTCATAACCCGCCTGTTGGATGGCCTTCACGGCGTGAACAGTCGCGTAGTCAAATTCAACTCCCTGTCCAATCCGGATTGGGCCAGAGCCAAGAACCAAAACAGAAGGTCGGTCCGTGACAATTGACTCATTTTCGTCTTCGTACGTGCCATAGTAGTAAGGTGTCTTCGACTCAAATTCACCGGCAACCGTATCAACCATCTTGAAGGTTGGTAACAAGCCCTGTGCCTTGCGCCAAGCACGGAAATCAGCTTCCGTCTTGCCAGTCAACTTTGCTAACCAAGCATCAGAGAAGCCGTATTCCTTGGCTGTTTTAATTTCCTCGAAGTTGTCGGGTCCAGCTTGAACCGTTCTTTCGATTTCAATAATGTGCAGAATCTTGTCCAAGAAGAACAAGTCCATCTGAGTAATATCATGAATTTCTTCAATCGTCACCCCGCGGTGAATCAATTCAGCGATGGCGAAGAGTCGGTCATCCTTAGCTGGCATCAATTGTGCCTTCAAGTCTTCTGTTGAAACGCCTTCAAAGTAACCAGCACTCAGGTCCTTTTCATCGATTTCAAGTGATCGAACAGCCTTCAACAATGATTCTTCAAGTGTCCGACCGATGGCCATGACTTCACCAGTCGCTTTCATTTGTGTCCCCAACGTGCGTTTAGCATGTTCAAACTTATCAAATGGGAAACGTGGAATCTTGGTTACAACATAGTCAAGGGCTGGTTCAAAGGCGGCCCAAGTCGTCTGTGTCACGGGATTCTTAATTTCGTTCAAGTGCAAACCAACGGCAATCTTGGCCGCCATCTTAGCAATTGGATAACCAGTTGCCTTTGAGGCCAAGGCTGATGAACGAGAAACACGGGGGTTCACTTCGATAATGTAATACTGGAAGGACTCTGGGTCCAAAGCCATTTGGATGTTGACACCACCCTCAATTTTCAAGGCCCGGATAATCTTCAAAGCGGAATCCCGCATCATTTGATAGTCCCGGTCTGAAAGAGTCTGCGTTGGCGAAACAACAATGGAATCACCTGTGTGCACCCCAACTGGATCGATGTTTTCCATCCCAGCCACAATCAAGGCGTTATCGGCAGCGTCACGCATAACTTCAAACTCGATTTCCTTGTAGCCGGCAATCGACTTTTCAATCAACACCTGAGTCACTGGTGACAGTTCCAAACCGTGAGCCGTAATTTCCTCTAATTCAACCAAATTATTGGCAAAACCACCACCAGTTCCACCAAGCGTATAGGCGGGACGGACAACAACTGGATAGCCAATTTTCTCGGCAAAATCAGCTGCTTCTTCGACTGTTGTGGCAATTTGCGATTCCGGTACTGGTTCGTTCAATTCTTCCATCAAATCCTTGAACAATTCGCGGTCTTCAGCCTGTTCGATGGCTGGCAACTTCGTCCCAAGCAATTCAATGTTTAGTTCCTGCAAAATACCGGAATCGGCTAAATCTTTGGCCATGTTTAGGCCAGTTTGGCCTCCTAAGGTTGGCAAAATGGCATCCGGCTTTTCTCGGTACAAGACCTCCTTGACGAAGTCCAAAGTAATTGGTTCCAAGTACACCTTATCGGCAATTTCTTGGTCCGTCATGATCGTAGCGGGGTTGGAGTTAATCAACACCACCTGGTAGCCCTCTTCTTTTAGTGAGAGGCAGGCCTGTGAACCAGAATAGTCAAATTCGGCCGCTTGACCGATAATAATTGGTCCCGAACCAATTACCAAAATTTTATGAATGTCATTTCGCTTGGGCATCTTAGGCTCCCTTCTTTTCCGTCAACTTGTTAATGAAGTTGTCAAAGATATATTCGGCGTCGTGTGGTCCTGGCGAAGCATCCGGATGGAATTGGACTGAAAATGCTTCCTTATCCTTCAACCGAACGCCTTCAACAGTTTCAGCATTAATTTCTTCGTGGGTTACTTCCAAATTCGTACCGGCCAATGAAGCCCGGTCAACGGCATAACCATGATTTTGTGAGGTGAAGTACTTCCGCTTGTGGTCCACATCCGTCACGGCGTGGTTAAAGCCACGGTAGCCAAACTTCATCTTGTAAGTCTTGGCACCGTTGGCAATGGCAAAGAGCTGGTGTCCCAAGCAAATCCCCATGATTGGATACTTATTTTGCAATTCGAGGATGGTCTTCGTTGCATAACCGTACTGAGTTGGATCACCAGGGCCGTTTGATAGCAAGACACCGTCGGGGTTGCTGGCTTCAATTACAGAAGCTGGCGTCGTGCCAGGGAAAACCGTTACCGTTGCGCCACGCTTTTGCAAGGCCTTCACGATTGAGCCCTTTAAACCAAAGTCCAACAAAGCAATCTTTGGTCCGCCCGCTTCACCAACGAAGGTTTCGATTTCTTCTTCCTTCTTGGCCCGGGCCAACAACAATGATGGGTAGTCCTGAGCAAAGAGGGCATCAATCTTTTCGTGATTTAATTCAGAGACCAAAACGGCAGGCATTGAACCATGGTCGCGAATTTCCTTGGCTAATTTCCGTGTGTCAACACCAGTCAATCCTGGCAAGTCTTCTTCCTTGGCAAAATCAGCAAGGGTCATCACAGAACGGAAGTTGGTAGGGCGGCGGGCCAGGTCCTTGACGATAATGGCATCAACGGCGGGTTCACTACCAGCCCCTTCGTTATCGTCTAAGTTAATGCCGTAATTACCAATCAAAGGATAAGTGAAGACCATTGTTTGGCCAAAATATGAGGGATCGGTCATCGTTTCTTGGTAACCAGTCATCCCGGTTGAAAAGACAACTTCCGTTAACAAATCTTTTTCGGAGCCGAAACGCTCACCGGCGTAAACTGATCCATTTTTCAATACTAAGTATCCTTGCATTGCCTTACTCCTTCTTTGCTTGATAGACCAAGTGGCCGTCGACCAAGGTCTTTAAGACCTTGCCGTAAACCTCTTGACCGGTAAAGGGGGTATTCTTCCCCTTTGATTCAAATTCTTCTGGGTTAATCTTGTACGGATGGATGAAATCCACCAGAGCGATGTCGGCGGCATCCCCAACTCGTAGTTCACCTGCAGATGCGAGATTAAAGACCTGCTTTGGTCGGCGAACCATCCAATCAAGGACAGTATCTAAGTCGACTAAGCCGCTTTTAACAAAGTGGGTATAAACCAGTGGCAAGGCCGTTTCCAGTCCCACAATGCCAAATGAGCAATCGTGCATGGAACCTGATTTTTCCTCTTCGCTGTGTGGCGCATGGTCGGTGGCAATCATATCAATCGTCCCATCCAAAAGCCCAGCGATTAGGGCTAATCGATCTTCCTTTGACCGCAATGGTGGGTTCATTTTGAACATTGGGTCATCGGTTTCAATCATGCTGTCATCCAAGAACAAGTGGTGTGGTGAAACTTCCGCTGTCACTGACAGGCCCATTTGCTTGGCCAAGCGAACCTGGGCAACAGATTCCTTGGTTGAGATATGGGCGATGTGGTACTTGACGCCGGTTGCCTGCGCCATCACCAGGTCGCGAGCTAACTGGGTTGATTCGGACAACCCTGTCATCCCGGGCAAGCCTAAGCGTTCAGCCTCCAATCCGGCATTCATTACCCCACCTTGGATTAAGGAATCATCTTCCAAGTGAGCTGAAATCACGCGGTCAGCCTGCTTAGCCGCCTTCATGGCTTCCAACATCGTTTGCGCATCTTGGACACCGTGGCCATCGTTTGAGAAGGCCATGGCACCAGCATCAGCCATTGCCTGTAAATCAGCTGCGCCCACGCCAACCAGGTCGGCAGATAGCGCACCAAATTGGGCAATCTTCACCAGACTATTTTCCTGATTTAACAAAACCTGTTGACGAACCTTCTCGGCAGTATCAACAACTGGTTTGACGTTTGGCATAGTCATCACCGTTGTGAAGCCCCCGTGAGCGGCTGCGTGAGAGCCTGTCTCGATGGTTTCCTTATAAGTTAAGCCTGGCTCACGGAAATGTACGTGGACATCAATCAAACCGGGAATGGCTGCGGCACCATGAGCATTAATTTCTTCGTCGGCTGGGACTTCAATTCCCCGGGCAATCTTTTCAATCTTGCCATCCACAATTAAGATGTCCTGGCAGCGCTTGTTAATTACTGCATGCTTGATTAATACTCTCATTTGTCAGCCTCCATTAAGCCGCGTGCCTGTAGGACCTTGGTAATCATCGCCATCCGGGCAAAAACCCCGTTACCCATCTGGGTGAAAATCCGTGATTTGTCGCCATCCACCAATTCGCTTGCAATTTCGACATTGCGGTTAACTGGGGCTGGATGCATGATAATGCTGTGTTCTGGTAACAACTTGGCTCTCTCTTGTGTTAAGCCAAACTGTTGATAATAATCAACGGCCGTAAAGGCGTCGCGGTTCGCTTCGTCGAAGCGCTCCAATTGCACCCGGAGCGTCATGACAACATCTAATTCCGGTAAAATTTCTTCCAGCGTGCCAAACGTTCCCAAATCATCAAAGTCATGACTGTACCAGGAATCAGGTCCGCCAAAGTAAAGCGTTGCGCCCAATGACTTTAAAATTTTAGCATCTGATTTTGCCACTCGTGAGTGAGCCAAATCACCAATAATACCAACCTTGAGGCCGTCAATTCGGCCAAATTCATTTTCAATCGTTAATAAATCTAAAAGAGTTTGTGATGGGTGAACACCAGCGCCGTCACCTGCGTTGAACAGACCCATCGTGACATAGGGGGTTTCAACTAGTTCTTGGTACCAACCAGTTTGGCCGTGGCGAATAACGGCAAAGTCAACACCGATTGCTTCTAGCGTTCGCAGCGTGTCCGACAGCGTTTCGCCTTTTTGAACGGAAGAAGTCGCCGGATTAACCTCAATTAAGTCAATCCCTAATTTCTTCTCCGCCATCTGAAAGGATGACTTGGTTCTTGTTGAATTCTCAAAGAAGAGGTTCACACCGTATACCGGACGTTTCAAAGCTGGTGCTTGTTTCCCGGCTTGATAGTCTTGGGCTAAGTCCAAAACTTCTTGTAATTGCGTTGTTGATAAATCTGCTAGGTCTAGGCAGTTGTTCCAATTCGTCATCTCAATGCCCCTTGATTTTCCCGCTGCAATTTTCCAATAAAAAACGCCCTAATCCTAAGATCAGAGCGTCAGTGGCGGTTGACTGGAATCGTTTAGCTTGCACTTTGTCCATTCTTGTCAGCCTTTTGTCAAGGTTAGCCAGGGTCTCGCCCAGGGGTCTGGAATTTCTTCCAACCATTACCTTGCTACTTGTCCACCTTAGCGACTCTCCGGTCGGCTTTAAAGGATTGCAACTTTTGTTTGCTTGTTAGTATTCTAGCACCTGTAAATGCCTTTGGCAAGCTTTTCTGACATAAAAAAGTGTGATGGCCAACTATTGTCTCTTGTCAAGAAAGCTAACAGTGACCACTGCTGATTTTTGCTCCAAACAATCCTCTTTCATCACCAATTTGAGTCAAAAAAAGTCACCACAATACAATAGTGTGGTGACTAACCATCATGCTTAGTTAAAGTTTGAATCATCATCCAAGAAAGTGTTCAACACTTCTTCGACCATGTTCCATTCTGCATCATCTTCAATCGGCAACAAATCTTCTTCCGTTGCTTCGCCATCTTCGGCTGGATTGAAAATGTATGCTTGCACATCAACCTCTTCATCTTCTTCGGCACCATCTGGGACGAGCAAGATATATGAACGGTCAAATTCCTCTGAATGGAAAGTAAACAAAACTTCGTATAAAGTTTCGTCGCCATTGTCGTCAATCAGGGTAATCTTGTCAATTTCTGGGTTTTGCTTAGCCATAAAAAAATCCTTTGTTATTGTTACGATTGCGCTAAAGTAAAAAACAGATTTACTTAGTCAACTTACCGTTAGCGTCCAAATAATTTTGCAAAATGAATTCTGCGGCAATCTTGTCGATAACCTTCTTACGCTTCTTCCGAGAAACATCCGCCTCTTCGATTAGCATCCGTTCCGCCTGAACCGTTGTTAGCCGTTCATCTTGAAAATCAGTAGGCAAGCTAAAACGGTCTTCAACCATTTTAGCGTACGCTCGCGCCGCTTCGGCACGAGGACCCTCGGTATTGTTCATGTTCTTAGGCAGACCTAAAACGACGCCTTTTGCGCCTGTTTCTTGGATAATTTCACCCAAGCGGTCTAAGCCAAAGACTTTTTCGTCCTCGTTGATGCGGATGATTTCCACCCCTTGTGCCGTCCACCCCATTGGGTCGGAAACGGCTACACCAACTGTTTTTGAGCCTACATCAAGTCCTAGTATCCGCATTACTTATTTAAATAGGCGTGTACGAGCTCCTCGATGATTTCATCGCGCTCGTGACGCTTAATTAAATTACGCGCGTCATGGAGTCGGGGAATATAAGCTGGGTCGCCAGACATTAAATACCCAACGATCTGATTGATTGGTTTGTAACCCTTTTCTTCCAAAGCGGCATAAACCAATACCATCGTTTCATGGATATCCTTTGGTGCCTGGTTACCGAAGTCAAAAATCGCAGTCTTATCGTTCACACTCATCGTACACACTCCTTTCTTCACAATTTTCACTTTTACTTGTCTTTAGTTTAACACGTTTCCAAGCAAAAAGCCGACTAAATTCCAAGCTGACCAATTTGCCAGTTGTCCTCCGTCGACCTTCTATCAAAGAATGTATTAAGCTTGACCAATGATTTTTTCGGCTTGGTCGAGGGCTTCAGCAATCTTGCTTTGGTCCTTTCCACCGGCTTGGGCCAAATCAGGCCGGCCACCGCCACCACCACCGACAGTTGGAGCAATGGCCTTGACCAGATCCCCTGCCTTAATGCCAGTCGCGTTGGCCGTCTTATCAGCACCAACCAACAAATTAACCTTGTCACCAATGGCAGCAGCCAAAACCAAGATATTTGACGCACCCTTGTCGCGCCAAACATCTGCCATTTGGCGCAAGCCACCGGCGTTATCGACCTTGACCTGAGCAATCACGGCCGTTAATTGACCAATTTGCTTTGGACTATTGAAGAGTTCGCCAGCCTGCAAGGCAGCTAATTGTGCCTGCATCGCCTCGATCTGCTGATTAGCGGTCTTCAAATCAGCTTGAACCTCTTCAATCTTGTCCTTCACGGCCAAAAGGTTTGGTACTTTCAAGCTCTTGGCAATGGCAGCAAGTGTCTGTTCCTCTGCTTCAAAGCGAGTTAAGGCCGGAATTGAAGTCAACGCTTCAATTCGACGAACACCCGCCCCGATACCGGATTCAGAAACAATCGTAAAGAGTCCCAACTCAGCCGTTGACTGGGCGTGAGTTCCGCCATCAAATTCCTGGTTATAGTCACCAATGGAAACCACTCGAACCGTATCACCGTACTTGTCATCAAAGACCGCCACGGCGCCAACCTTCTTGGCATCCTCAAGAGACATTTCTTCCCAAGTAACCGGCAAGTTTTTGGCAATTTGCTCGTTAACCTGGTCTTGAATCTGATTTAATGTTGCTTGGTCAACCGGACCTTCGTGATTAAAGTCAAAGCGCAAGTACTCAGGTTCCACCAAAGAACCAGCCTGGTGGACATCCCCACCAATCACATTCCGCAATGCCTGATCCAACATGTGAGTAGCCGTGTGATTCAACGACACAGCACGGTTGCGGTCCAAATCGATGGCCAAGTCAACCACCTGGTCGACCTTCACATCGGCCATAATTTGCGCCGTATGGATGTGTTGGCCATTTGGTCCATTTTGAACGTCGGTCACTTGGGCTAAGATATTATCATTTTCATCCTTAACCGTTCCAAAATCAGCAACTTGGCCACCCATTTCAGCATAGAATGGTGTCTTATCAAAGACCAACCAAGCTGTTTGGCCAGCATGAGCTTCTGTTGCTACTTGGGCCACGCCGTTTTCATCGTGAACCAAAACAGCAACAACCTTGGCACCAAGAACCGCCTTATCAGTCCAACCAACATAAATTGATTGGACCTTCAAGTCTGTTAAGGCAGCGTTTTGAACGCCCATGGCATTGTCGGTTGAACGAGCGGCGCGCGCACGATCACGCTGCTCTTGCAAAGCCTCTTGATAGCCGGCCAGATCAACTGACAGACCGGCATCTTCAGCCTGTTCTTCCGTTAATTCAACTGGGAAACCGTAGGTATCAGACAACTTAAAGGCATCTGCACCAGAAATTTCCTTTTGACCATTCTTCTTGGCTTCAGCAATCACTTCGTCCAAGAGTGACAAACCAGCCTTCAAAGTCTTGTTAAATCGCTTTTCTTCAGCCAAAATTGTCTTCTCAATCTCAGTCTGGTTGGCCTTCAACTCTGGATAGTAAGAATCCAATGTACTAATCACGGCTGGTACCAACTTCGTCAGGAATTCACCCTGAATGCCCAACTTTTGGCCGTGCAAAACAGCTCGACGAAGCAAGCGGCGGATAACGTAGCCACGACCTTCGTTACTTGGCTTAGCACCGTCAGCGATGGCAAATGAAATTGCTCGAATATGGTCAGCAATTACCTTAAAGGAAACGTTTTCGGCCGTATCCTTGGTTTCGTCGTACTTGGCACCATTAGCTAATTTTTCAGTTTCGTGAATAATTGGCAAGAACAAGTCCGTATCAAAGTTTGTCCGACCATTTTGGAAAACAGAAACCAATCGTTCAAGTCCCATTCCCGTATCAATGTTCTTATGTGGCAATTCTGGGTACGTACTGTTGTCCGTTAATCCAGGCAAGTGGTTAAACTGTGAGAAGACGATATTCCAGATTTCCAAGTAGCGTTCGTTTTCGCCTCCTGGATACATTTCGGGATCATCTGCTGGCAAATCAGCAAAGGCTTCACCACGATCATAGAAAATTTCAGAATCGGGACCTGAAGGGCCTTCACCGATATCCCAAAAGTTATCTTCGACTTCGTAGACGTGACCTGCTGGCAAATCAGTCTTTTCTTCCCAGATTTTGCGTGACTCTTGGTCCTTTGGATAAACCGTGACGTACAGCTTTTCCTTGTCCAAACCATACCATTCTGGTGAAGTTAAGAGTTCCCAAGCCCAAGGAATCACTTCTTCCTTGAAATAGTCTCCAATTGAGAAATTCCCCATCATTTCAAAAAGCGTATGGTGGCGGGCAGTCTTACCAACGTTTTCAATATCATTTGTTCGAATGGCCTTTTGCGCATTGGTCAATCGAGGCTTTGGTGGCACAACAGAGCCATCAAAGTACTTCTTTAAAGTGGCCACCCCAGAGTTAATCCACAATAGTGATGGATCGTTTTCTGGAACCAATGACTTGGCCGGTACCACCAAGTGGTCCTTACTGGCAAAAAAATCTAAGAACATTTGCCGAATTTCAGCTGATGATAATTCTTTCATGAGTTCTCCTTTGGTTTTCGGTTAAATAAAAAAAGACCAAAACAAAGAGCGGACGCGTGACCGTGGTACCACCGCTGTTTGTAATGATCTTTCCAATCTTTACCTTTAAGTCCTGATAACGCTAGGATGCGGCCGATTTCGGCATTTATCCTGGGAGCACGAACTTATGTTCCTAGTGTTTTCCATCAACCAACACCTTGCTAAAAGGAAGCTATAAGACCGCATATCCAGTTACTATAGATAATTATAGCACAATTTTTTCTTGGCGAAAGTCTCTTTACCAGCCAATTGCACGGTCTTTTGGCAATGGCTTCAAAGTTCCATTGTCAGCTTCCGTAAAGACCTGGTCAAACATTGCAAAGACCTGGTCAAGCTGTTCCTCTGTAATTACCAAAGGTGGCTGGAAACGCAAAATAAAGCCCCGAAGCGTGATCATAACGGCCCCTAAATCAAAGAGCCTGAAAATGATTTGGCTCGCCAATTGGGCGTCAGGCTGGCCATCCTTGTCAACGATATCAATGCCACCATCAAGACCGTAGATTCGTACATCGCCGAGGCAGGTATAATGTTGTTTAGCCTGATCAAAGTATTCTTGCACTCGATTGCCCAGCCGCTTTGATCGACCAACTAAGTCTTCTTCCTCTAAGACGTCCAAACCAGCCAAGGCAGCTGCGGCTGCCACCGGATTTCCCCCAGTCGTAAAGAGGTGGCCCGGTGCAGGCAAGGCATCCATGATTTCAGCCTTCCCAACGACGGCTGACAATGGCAAACCAGAGGCAATCGATTTTCCAATGGCTAGCAAATCAGGTACAATCCCGAAATGATCAATCGACCACATCGTGCCGGACCGGCCTAAGCCCTGGTTGACTTCATCAACTGCAAAAATAATGCCGTTTTCTCTGGTAAATTGATAAACCAAATCCATGTATTCTTGCGGCGCCTTGATGATGCCGCCGTCCCCCTGGATTGGTTCAATTAAGACCAGCGCCGTTTCATCCGCCGGCACATAACTCTCAAAAAGTTGCTTAAATTCAGCAAATTTACGCAAGGAGAAGCCATGCTCATTTTCTCCTGGCAATCGGTCATGGCTGTCCGGGAATGGTGCCTTATAAAAGCCAGGCATCAACGGACCAATTTTGCGGACCTGATTTAATGAAATCGCTGAAGCAATCGAGGCTGCATAGGTCGACCCGTGCATCGCACCGGTAAAGGTCACCACATTTGGCCGCCCTGTATAAGCTCTAGCAAACTTAATCATCGCCTCGTTGGCATCTGAACCCGAATTTCCTAAAGCAACTTTCTTGGTAAAGTCGCCTGGCGTTAATTGAGACAGCCGGTCCAAAAGCTTCGCCGTGGTCGTATTCGCGAAATAAGCTGGCGTATACAAAATCAGCTGTTCAGCCTGATCCTTAATAGCCTGAACCACTTTTGGATGGCAATGCCCAAAGTTAATGGCAGAAGCCGAGGCCAACAAATCAATATAGGTCTTCCCATCAGCATCTGTCACCGTCGCCCCAGAGCCCGATTGCACCACTAAATCAAAATACTTAATCCGGGCTGCTTCATTTCGGTTTTGATCCTCTTCGGCTAAAATATCTAAGTTTCTACTCATACCCAACCTCGTTTTCTCATTTGTTTTTAATCATTATACAATAAAAGCCCGGAAATTTCCGGGCTTTCAATAAAAAATATTGAGTAAAGTTGTGCTGATTTACTTGTGCAAACGTGAATGGCGTGAACCATAGAACATATAAACCAACAGGCCTAAGATAAACCAGAAGCCAGCATAAACACGAGCCTGGATATCCAATGACCAGAAGATATAGAAAGCACCCAAGGCACCCAAAGCAGGCAGAACTGGGTAAAGTGGCATCTTGAAGCCAGGTACTGGCAAGTCCTTTCCTTCACGTGGACGCAAGGCGTAAACCCCAACTGAAACCATGATAAAGGCAATCAACGTTCCGGCTGAGATCAAACCGGCCAATTCGTTGAATGAGAAGACAGAACCAACCAAAACGGCAATGACAGTCAAGACCAGCAAAGCGTTGTTTGGCAAACCTTTGCCGTTAACGTCACCCAAGAACTTTGGCAACAAACCATCACGGCCAAAGGCATAGAGCAAACGAGAACCAGCCAACATCATTCCGATAATGGCCGTAAACATACCAGCCAAGGCAACAACAGACAAAATGTTTGACACAAGTGGGTGTCCAGCCTTTTCCAAGGCCCAAGCAGCTGGCGCAGCATTGTTAGCATACTGGGTATAGTGGAACATTCCAACCATGACCAAGGCAACCGTCACGAACAAGACAGTGGCGATAATCAAAGAACCAATGATACCGCGAGGCATCGTCTTCTGTGGGTTCTTTGCTTCAGCAGAGTTGGCAGCAATCGAGTCAAAGCCAATATAGGCCAAGAAGATTTGTGAAGCTCCCGCTGAAATTCCTTGCCAACCACCAAAAGTTGTTCCCGGCCTATGAGCTGGAATAAAGTTAGCATAGTTTGAAGGGTGGATAGCAGTTGCACCAACAACGATAAAGAGTAAGATGACCAAGACCTTCAAGACAACCAAAGTATTTTCAACCTTAGCAGTCGTGTTCGTTCCCTTCCAAAGCAAAGTGGCCACAATCAAAACGGCCAAGAGTGAGAAAAGGTCAATCACTCCACCGTTTCCGGCAGCAAAAGAGCCATTCAAGGCCTTTGGCAATGACAAGCCAAAATTAGCTAGGAATTGGTGGAAGTTGGCTGACCAACCAGAAGCAACGAAAGCAACGGCGATAAAGTATTCAGCCAACAAGGCCCAACCGGCAATCCAACCGAAAACTTCACCAAAGACAACGTTGGCCCAAGAATAAACGGAACCGGCAAATGGCAAAGCAGAAGCAAACTCCGCATAAGCAAAGGCTGTCAAACCAGAAACGACCGCAGCAACCACGAAGGACAAGGTAACGGCTGCCCCCGCGTGGTTCGCTGCCACGATTCCTGGCAAGGTAAAGATGGCAGTTGAAACAATTGTTCCGACTCCCAAAGCCAACATTTCCTTCACACCCAGTGTCTTTTTCAGATGGGCATCACTTTGTTCGAACGCTGATGGATCAGCTCTCCTAAACCAAGAGCCCATCCCGCTTTTATCTGCCATAAGCATCTCCTACTTTCTTAATTTATAAACTATCAAAAATATTAGCATTTTCTAATTTAAATGTCAAATACTTTATTAATACTAGCTTTGTTGACTTTATGGCCTCTCATTTATCCCCTTGTAATCTAAAGAATTCCTTGCTGAATTAAAAAAAGAACCGGATTAACCGATTCTTTTTGTTTAAATCAATATTAAAGTTCAGGTTCTTCAACTTCAACCGTATCATTAATCTTCTTGGCGCGACGGAAATGCTTGGTAACCAAGCGTGATCCCGTTCCCCAGAAGTAGAAGGCCAAAGCAACGACAATAATCATCACGAAGTCCAATGGGTACTTCACAAGGCCGATTCCATTAAATTCGTGTGAACCAATATATGATTCAATTGACAAGGCAACCAAGTACCAAAGCAACCAGGAAGATCCCTTGATTTGCTGCTTAGCGCGGTCCATTGACCAGCCCTGCTTCCACTCGTAGAAGAAGTAAAATGGCAGCCCCAAGACAATAATCAAGATAACTTCAATTGTAGTTGGCCACATTGCCCAATAAGTCGCTAATGAAGCCAATACAAAGGCCAAAGGAGCCATGTATTTCATGCTCTTCGACTTAAATGGTCGATTGAAATCAGGCGCCATCTTCCGCAATGACATAACCGTAACTGGTCCCGTCAAATAAGCAATCAAGGTAGCAGTTGAAATCACAGCCGCCAAGGTTCCCCATGACCGGAAAACCGTGACCATAATCATTGACAAGATAGCATCCGTGACCATGGCCATTCGTGGAATACCGTACTTTTCGTTAATCTTACCCAAGTATTGTGGGATATGCTTATCGGAGGCCATCGCAGCCAAGACACGACCAGTTGAGGCCGCAAAGGAAACACCAGTTCCAAATGGTGAAACAAAGGCATCCGTATACAGCAAGATTGACAACCAGTTCAAGCCAAGTAAGATGGCCAAATCAGCAAATGGTGACTGGAAATCGATTCCGTGCCAACCAAATTTAGCAATCTCAGATGGTTCAATAGCCGTAATAAAGGTTGATTGAATCAAAATGTACAAGACCGCCGCGATTCCTAAAGAAATCACAATTCCGCGAGAAATATCTTTTGTTGGGTCCTTAACTTCTGAACCGAAGTTAATAATTGTTTGAAAGGCATTAAAAGAGAAGATAATACCAGAAACAGTTGTTGCCGCAAAGATTGGTGCTGTTCCATATGGCATGAACTGGTGAACAGTTGAGCCGTAGTTTCCTGGGTGGAAACTTGAAATGGTCAACATGGCAATCGTCAACAATGGTACCCCAATTTTTAAGAATGAGATTGCTGAAGTAAAGCGAGTCAACAAGGTCACCGACCAGTAGTTTAGCAACGTAAAAATCACGATGAAACCAAAGACAACGAGCAAACCTGGTGTCGTGATTTGACCATTACTTAAGAAATGGTGCGTCCAGTTTGCCCACTTCCAAGGCCAAGTTGACATATATTGAACGGCCGCCACCGCTTCGATTGGAATCAAAGTAATCAGTGATACCCAGTTCGCCCATGAAGCAATAAAGCCTAAGAGTGAACCGTGGGTATACTGAGCAAATTTTGACATTCCACCCGACTGCGGAAACATCGTTCCCAATTCAATATAGGTGTAAGCAATCACGCCAATCACGGCCGCTCCAATCACCCATGAGATAATGGCGGCCGGCCCAGCAACACGAGTTGCCTCCCAAGAACCAAACAGCCAACCAGAACCAATCAATGATCCTAGTCCCAAAAGAACAAGTTGTAATAAACCAATTTTATGAGATTTCATAATATCCTTCCATCACATTTATCGAAGTGACCACTTACATGTGAATCACCAATGGTCACTATTGTACCAGAACGATTACAAATTGCAACTCTATTATACAAAAAAACTGTTGGTTGTTAATACCAACAGTTTTTTTTGCACTGATTTAAACAAAAAGTGCCGTAATAATTAAGATAACAATCAAACCAGTTACGGAAATAACTGTTTCCAAAACCGTCCAGATTTGGAAGGTTTGCTTAACCGTCAAATCGAAGTATTCCTTAAAGATCCAGAATCCAGCATCGTTAACGTGTGAAGCAATCAATGAACCTGCACCAATGGCCAAGGCAACCAAGACGAGTAACAAGTCACCGTGTGGGTTAGCAGCTAAGATACCGTTCACGACACCAACAGCCGTGATACCAGCAACCGTGGCTGAACCAACGGCAATTCGAAGCAATGAGGCCACTGCCCAAGCAAACAAAACAATCGTGATAGGAGACATTGAACCTGATGATTGGAACAAGTGAGCGATTTGGTTTGACATACCTGATGTCACCAAAACACCACGCAAGGCACCACCACCACCAACAATCAACAAGATGCCGGCCACAGAGTTCAAGCCTTCAGTCAATGAAGCTTCAACATCCTTCATTGAACGCTTTTGACCAGGTCCCATCGCGAAGACAGCAAAGATCAAAGAAATCGTCATCGCAACAGCTGGGTTAGCCAAGAAATCAATTACTCGGTAAACCATGTCGGGATTAGCTGGGGCCTTTCCACCTGAAACCACCAGCTTATAAACAGTGGCGATAATCATAAAGATCAATGGGAAGACAGAAGTCAAAACTGACAAAGCAAAGCTTGGTGACTTATCCAAGTCATATTCCTTCACTTCACCAACTGCTTCGATATGTTCCTTGAATTGGAAGGCATCAGGAGCAAACTTCTGTGCCAACTTTGTATAAACAGGACCGGCAACAACGGCCGTGATGATTGAAACAACCAAACCAACAATCAACATCAAACCAACGTTTGCGCCCAATTGTGAGGCAACAGCAGTTGGAGCTGGTTGTGGAGGCAAGAAACCTTGTGCAGATGACAAGGCAGCCGTCATTGAAATCCCCAAGTAAAGCAATGGGACACCCGCTTCAATGGCAACAGCAAAGACGATTGGAATCAACAAAACCATGCCGACTCCGAAAATCATTGAAATTCCAATGATAAAGGAAGCTAACAGAACGGCCCATTGCAAACGCTTCAAACCGAACCAAGCAATCAAGGTCTTAGCAATTCGATAAGAGCCACCAGCATCAGCAACCAAACGACCAATCATCCCACCAAAGATGAAGATAACGGCGTTTGAGCCCAAGATGTTTCCCATTCCTTGAGCGCCCAAAACGGCGTCCGGAATCTTTGACGGATTCATGCCCAACAAAAGGGCCAAAACGAAGGCCGTGATGACCAACGATACAAAGGTGTTCAACTTAAACTTGGTGATTAAAACCAGCAAGAGTAAGATGGACACGAATAACATAACAAATTCCATTTATCCATATGAAAGCCAGTTGGCTTTCTACTCCTATTATCTCTGCGCCTTACTTCATGTGCTTACGCTGGAAGTCGGCAATGTTATCATATTCAGTTTGCAATTGGCGTGACAAGCGAATAAAGATTGGTGCCAATTCCCGGTACGCTTCGAAGTTTTCTGGATCTGGTTGATAAGTGTTTGACTTACCAACATACTTCGAGATTTCATACAAATCATCAATTTGACCCAAGGCCTTTTGAGCAACAACAACAGCTGCCAACGCCCCTGATTCAAAGGCTTGTGGCACTGTTACAGGTTGTTCAAAGATATCAGCAAACATTTGTCGCCACAAAGGTGAGCGAGCAAAACCACCAGTTGCTTGGATGGACTTCAATGAACCAACAACTTCTTCCAAGGCCAAGGAAACCATATAGACGTTAAAGGTAATTCCTTCCAGAACGGCACGAATCATGTTTGCACGAGTATGTGAATGGTTCAAACCGAAAAATGAACCACGAGCGTTTGCATCCCAAATTGGTGCTCGTTCACCACCCAAATATGGATGGAAGAGCAGGCCATCTGAACCAGCAGGAATCTTCGATGCCACTTCAGTCATCAAGTCATAAGCATCTTGCCCAAGCAATGCAGCCGTTGACTTCTCGGCATCAAAGAGGTTGTCGCGGGCCCAACGGAAGACATCGCCACCGTTGTTCACTGGTCCACCAACAACCCAGTGATCCTTATCCAAGGCATAAGTAAATGTCCGGCCCTTTGGATCGATAACAGGCTTGTCAGAAACGACACGGATGGCACCAGAAGTTCCAATCGTAATCGCTGCGACACCAGGTTGAACGGCATCAACACCAAGGTTTGACAATGGGCCGTCACCAGCACCATAAACAAATGGTGTATCAGCAGGCAAACCAAGAACCGTTGCGTAGTCGCTCTTCATCTTGGTTTCATATTCATATGGTGAGACAGGTTCAGGCAACTGGTCCTTTGACAAACCAGTGACTGACAAAGCTTGTTCATCCCAATCCAAGTTAAAGATGTTGAACAAACCAGTTCCTGAGGCAATTGAAATATCCATCTTGTTTGCACCGAACAAACGGAAGAACAAATATTCCTTAATTCCCAAGTAATGAGCAGCGTTGTTGTAAATATCTGGCTGGTCATTCTTCAACCAAAGCAACTTTGACAAAGGTGCCATTGGATGAATTGGCGTTCCGGTCTTTTGGTAGATTTCCATCCCCTGACCAGATTCCTTCAATTCATCAGCATACTTAACCGCACGAGTGTCGGCCCAAGTAATCACACGTGTCAGTGGCTTCCAATCCTTATCAAAAGCAATCAATGAGTGCATTGCTGATGAAAAAGAAACAGCTGCAACCTTGTTTCCTTCGCTCAATTTGGCCTTACGAACGACGGCAGCTAAAGCATTGGTGAAAGCAACAAAGATTTCATCTAAGTCTTCTTCCGCCATATCTGTTTGGTCCCGGTATAAAGGATAACCAACGTTCGATTGGGCCACCACTTGGTTTTGATCATCGAACAAAACGGCCTTGGTCGAGGTCGTTCCTAAGTCGATACCAATCATATAATCCATGATTATTTCTCCATCACAATTCCAGAAAAAAGGCCACACGGCCTTTTTTCTGATAAATTAGCTTAATCTAGAATAGCAAAACGCTTGATAGAATAGGCTTTTCAAAGAAAAAGCCCCCAAGTAACGGGAGCAAGTTTCAAAACAAATCTTAAATTACTTAGCAGCGTCCATTGCGTGTCCACCAAAGCCGTTACGCAATGCTGAAACAACCTTTCCAGTGAACGTGTCTTCTTGCAATGAGCGGTAACGCATTGCAAGTGACAAGTAGATAACTGGGGCTGGAACTTCCAAGTCAAGTGATTCTTCAACTGTCCACTTTCCTTCACCAGATGAGTGCATCCGTCCAGAAATCTTTGACAACTTTGGATCCTTGGCAAATTGTTCTTCGGCTAATTCCATCAACCATGAACGAACAACTGAACCGTGGTTCCACAACTTTGCGACTGCTTCGTAGTCGTAATCGAATTGTGAAGCTTCCAATACTTCGAAACCTTCGGCGATGGCTTGCATCATACCGTATTCGATTCCGTTGTGAACCATCTTCAAGTAGTGACCTGATCCCAAACGACCAGTGTACAAGTAACCATCTTCCAAAGCGATTGAAGCAAACAATGGTTCGATTGTCTTCCATGCTTCGGCGTCATCGCCACCAATCATGAAGTTTCCACCATTACGAGCACCTGACATTCCACCAGAAGTACCAGCATCGAAGAACTTCAAACCAGCTGCAGTGGTGCGCTTGTTTTGTTCCAAGTTGTCCTTGTAGTTTGAGTTTCCACCATCAATGATGATGTCGCCCTTATCCATCTTTTCAATCAAAGTATCGATTGTTGAGTTTGTTGGAACACCAGCTGGTACCATTACCCAAACAACCTTTGGTGATGGCAACTTAGCCAACATGTCATCGATTGTGCTTGCGCCTTCAACCTTGTCTGAGTAGGCATCTGCTTCTGCAACAAAATCCTTGTTCAAGTCGAATGCAACAACTTCGTGACCATTGTCAACGGCGTTCTTAACCAAGTTAAGACCCATCTTACCAAGGCCGATCATGGCAAACTTCATGTGTATTACCTCTTTTTTGAATTCTTCTATTAAACTACAAATTCTATTATATGAAAATTATTTACATGATGCAAGCGATAATTGAAAATGAATTTCAATTTCGGTATAGTATTTATATTCTTAAGTTCTTCAATAATAAAGAGAGACAACTATGTCAAATTCAATTTTTGTTAAACTCGGACAAAATCCGGCCGGTTATAATCAGACCGAAAGTAAACTGATTACTTATATTAAGGCCAAACCCGCCGAAGCCGCAACCGGCACCATCCGTGAAATGGCTGAAGAAACTGGCGTATCGACCGCTTCCATCTCACGCTTTGTTAAAAAAATCGGTTTCGCCTCCTATCGCGACTTTTCGGTGGCCCTCGCCTCTTATAATCAACGAAAGCCGCCCGTTGACTTGTTTGGTGAAATTGAGGATGCTGATGACACCGCCGCCATTACAAAAAAAGTTTTTGCCGGTGCCCAAAACGCCCTTTCAATGACCATCGATAACCTATCCGCCGAAAAATTAGACCAAGCGGTGAAATGGCTGACTTCGGCGAAGCGAGTTGGATTCTTTGGAATTGGTGGTTCTTCGATTGCCGCCTTTGATGCCTACCATAAATTCTTACGTACCCCAATCGATGTCATTTCTCATCCCGATTACGATATCCAATTGATGCAAGCCGTCAAGTTAACGCCACAAGACACCGCCGTCGTGATTTCCCACTCCGGTCGCAACGAAGATACCCTCTTTGTTGCCCAAAAGTTAAAGGACAACCAAGTTCCCTTTATCGCGATTACTTCCTTCGCCGATTCTCCTTTGGCCAAGATGGCTGATTTAGTCTTCTTGTCCTTAGCTGAAGAAATTAACTTCCGGTCAGAATCGATGTCTTCTTTGGTCGCCCAGTTAACCATTATCGACACGCTCTTCACCCTTGCAGGCTCAAAGCTCCCAACACAAACGCAACACGTCGTCGATACCATGCGCGATGTGATTGAGAGCACCCGCCTCCATTAACCACTATTTCGGACCTTTGCTTAAAAATCAGCATTAGTCAACAAAAAAAACGCACTGTTAATCAACAGTGCGTTTTTACGTGCTATTCTTGTTCTTCTTTTTCAACCATGGCAATTGCCTGGTTCATCAACATATCGATGGCCACAAAGTTTTCTCCACCTTCTGGTACGATAATGTCTGCATAACGCTTTGTGGGTTCAACGAATTGATTGTGCATTGGCTTAACGGTTGCCAAATATTGCTCAATCACTCCTTCAACCGTCCGGCCACGCTCATGCGTGTCGCGTTGGAGACGACGGATAAAGCGAATATCATCGTCAGTGTCAACAAACACCTTCAAATCAAGCAAGTGGCGAACACGCGCATCGTTGAAAAGCAAAACCCCATCAACAATAATCACATCAGCCGGCTCAATATGAACCGTTTCGCTTGATCGTGTATGTTGTGCATAATCATAAACCGGAATATCAATTGCCTGGTAGTCAATCAACTTTTCCAAATCAGCGACGAATCGATCAGTTTCAATCGAATCCGGATGATCATAGTTCGTCTTAACCCGCTCAGACATTGGCTTGCCCGACTGGTCCTTATAGTAAACGTCTTGCTGCAACAAAACTGGCTGGTTTGCACTTAAACGAGTGATTAACGCCTTGGAAACGGTGGTCTTACCAGAACCAGACCCACCTGTAATACCAATTAGTAACGGTTTCTTTGCCAAAATTGCCTCCAAGGGGCTAAAAAGCCCACTCAATTATTTTTTCTTATCTAACCTATTTTACGTGATAACGGCCCTAAAAGCTAGTATCATTTTGTTTCAAAAAAGAAAATCGCGACATAAAAAGCCCGAAATTTGTCTGTCAAATTTCGAGCTTCAAATCAAAGCAATTTCCTTTGCTGATTTTTAATCTTGCTTTTGGACGCGAATTCGACTGGCCAATAAGTAACCAGATAACGGAATCAAGATAAACCAAGCAGCCGTGTGATTCAAAGCAGCCCCATAGGAGGTCGACTTGATAAACACACCAATCAAGATACTGGCAACCAAAATCGATGTCGCCCCAATCACCTGGCGCATAGTCGTAATGATGGCTGTACCGTGAGAAACCAAGTGTTTAGGCAAAGCATTGTTGGCAGCCGTAACTGCTGGCATCATGATGAAGGCATTCCCACCTTCCAGAAGCATGGCGCCAATGATGGCCAGCAACAGGTACTTTGTTCCAAAGACAGCTAAGTCTACATAACCCAAAACCATCATGGTTGAACCGAGCAAAACCAATGGGCGCAAGCCAATCTTCTCAAGCAGCCGACCAGCACGTGGGTTCATGGAAGACAAAAAGACGGCCGCCGGAATCATCAACAGACCTGAAATAACCGGTACCAAATGATAAACCTTTTGGAAGTACAATGGCATCAAAACTGTCGCGGTAATTAAGCCAGAATAAGACATTCCCGTTAATAGCATGGCGGGCAAATAACCCTGGTACTTGAAAACCCGCAAATCCAAAAATGGTGTCTCTTCCTTCAACTGGCGAACGACAAAGGTCAACAAGAAAATGACGGAAAACAGCAAAATCAGTCCCAGCGGCCAATTCCAACCAGTAGCGGGTAAGACTGAAATCGTATAAAGAATACCGGCAAAGCCAATCAGAAGAAAAGCAGACATAAAGTCAAAGTTACGTGGCTCTAATTTGTGCGTATTTTCAATCTTGGACTGCATGGTGATAATCAAGACGAGCAAGACGATAAAGAATAGGCCGAACAAAATCCGCCATGATCCCCATTGCAGAACAATCCCGGAAACGATTGGACCAACAGCCAATGCCGAACCCATTACCAGACCAACGGTCCCCATTGCCACACCACGGTCATCCTTTGGTGTATTTTCCAAAATTACCGCCTGGTAAGTTGGAAAGAGTGCCCCAACAGCCACTCCTTCTAACAAGCGGCCAATCACAACACCAAGAAAGTTTGGCGTGACCATCGCATACAACGTTCCAACAAGAAAGACACCGACAATCAAATTCAATAACTTTTTCAATGGAATGTTGTCTAACAGCCAGGGTGACAAAGGCATCACTAAGGTCATAGCGACCATAAAGCCAGAGGTCACCCACTGCACGTTAGCAGCATTAATTCCAAACTGCTTCATTAAAATTGGATAGGCTGTCGTCATCGTGGACTGAGAGATTGACATCGTAAAGGATGTCAATAACAAGACCAACGAAAATAGCGATAAGCGCTTCATATTTTTCAAGGAAATTTCCCCCTTTGTTGATTATCCCTTTATTCTATAGAAAAAATTCAAAAATGACAAGTTATTTATAATGATTCTAAATTAAAAAGAAGCCCTAGAATGAGTTTCCTGGTTTAATTATTTAGTTCGTGTCGATCCTCGAGCAATCAAGGTGTATGGTAACTTAATTTGTGTTTCCGTCAATTTTTCACCGTTCATCAACTTTGTTAACATCCGCATGGCAACGGCCCCAATATCGTACTTAGGCTGGTTAATTGATGAAAGCTCTGGTCGGGAAACAATCGAAAAATTCGTGTTGTTTGATGTCACAATTTCCAAGTCTTCCGGTACCTTGTACCCATGGTCCTGATAATAGTTCAAGATGGAAACGGCAATTTCATCATCGTAAGCAACAACGGCCGTCACATCCTGGGCCATTAAATCAGCAGCCTGTAGTTGGCCAGCCTCATAGGTCCGTGCTTTTGCAAAGACTAGCTGGTCAGCGTAATCGATGCCCGCTTCTTGCAAAGCACGTTGGTAACCAACTAAACGAAAATCCTGATCAATTGCCCGGTCTCTTGAACCAAGAACCAAAGCGATTCGTTGATGACCGCGGGCGAGCAACTTAGTGGTCACCGTTTCAAAGGCAGTCACATAATCGATATTGACGGATGGCAAAGCTTCATTCTCGGCCACCGATCCGGCCAAAACAATCGGAACGCCGGCAGATTGAATCATGGCCATCACTGGCTCCGAGAGCTTAGTCCCCATATAAATAATACCGTCGACCTGCTTCGTCAGCAGGTTTTTGATAGCCGTCACTGCCCGATCCTGTTCATCATCGGTATTGGTTAGCAAAGCATCGTATTGATACATTTGGGCGATGTCATCAACGCCGCGAGTCAATTCAGAATAAAAAATATTCGTCACATCCGGCATGACCACGCCAATGGTGGTAGTCTTCTTGGAGGCTAAGCCCCGGGCTACCGCATTGGGCTGATAGCCTAGCTCGTCAATTGCCTTCAATACTTTGTCTCTGGTTGACTGGCGCACATTATCATTGCCATTAACAACTCGGGAAACAGTGGCCAGTGAAACTCCGACCTTTTCGGCGACATCATAAATTGTTGCGTTTTTCTTTTGCTCTGCCATCGCCATAACTCCTTATATAAAGCCTATTCTAAAGTTCAATCATAGCAAAAAAAGGCCGTTTGTGCAAACGCTTACACGGCCTTTTCATTTTTATTTAAATTACAAGACATTTTCATCCTGGTGCGTGTCAAGCAATTCTTGTTGACGGTAACGCCAGTAAGCAATACCCATGAAACCGAAGCTACCAACAAGCATTAAGAAGAAAGCGGCAACAAGGGTTAACCAGGTTGGCCAGCCATGGTTGGCTGCCCATAAAAATACAATTGGGTAGGCTAGTAAAATTAGAAAACTCCAGCCAACTTTAAATAAGGTCATGATTCCTTTCCTTTAATTCATAAAAATAATTCATAAAAAATAATGGTTTACTTGGCCAAGAAATTTTTCAGGAACTACCGCATTTCCTCAACCAAGGTCAATTGTGTTCGACACTGACCACAGCGATATTTTTTCGTATCCACTCGTCGTTTTCGATAAAAGTCGTGCCCGTTTTGGCAACGATAATGCCATTTCACGCTCTGCTGCTTTCTTGGCTCTAAAGCCGGTGCATAGCGCGATCCACCGATTTGTTGCAAGAGTTTCTTAAAATCGGCATCCTTATGCTGGTAGCCTCGGTGCGCCAAATGGAGGTGATAATGGGTTAGTTCGTGCTTGACAATACCGATAAAATCAGCCCGATGGGCCATCTTCGGATTGAAGTCAATATGATGGTCAGCTAAGTGGTAGCGGCCACCCGTTGTTTGCAAGCGATTATTATAGATCGCTTGGTGCGTAAAAGGCCGGCCAAAGAACTCTAAAGAGACTTTTTCAACGAATGCCTGCAAATCAGCTTGTCTGAGTTCAGCCGATTCAAAGCCACGTCCAATTTCACTATGAGTAGTCGCTGCTGGTTTTTTATGCGTGGATGTCGTCCGTGGCGTTTTCACCTTCGGGCTAACATGCCGACGATCACGCCTGGTGAACATAGACGTAATCAACGACCTTTTGCAGAGTCGTTAAGGAATCCAACTCTTCGTCTGGAATTTCCATATTATACTCATCTTCAACTTCTAAAACCAACTCAACCACATCAATTGAATCGGCCGATGTATCCTTAGCAAAGTTCAGATCGGGGCTAACCTTCTCAGCCTTTAATGAAAACCGTTGTGCGGCTTCCTTTGCTAACCGGTCATAAATCTGTTCTTTTGTAAACGCCATTTGTTACTCCTTCAGCGACTAACGGCTCGTGAGCAATATCATTCACGACCGTCAGGCTGATTTTTATTTTTCAATTTTCTTTGCCTTCAAAGCGTCGGCATTTTCTTTAATAAAGGCCGTTGTCTTTTCGACCAAGTTTTCCTGAACCATCGTTTGAATCTGGCCCATCGTGTTGGCAACAGCATTGGCCTTAGCAGAACCGTGCGTCTTAACGACAGGTGCCTTCACACCCAAGACCACAGCACCACCCTGTTCATTAAAGTCCATCTTATGCTTCAAAGAGCGCAAGGCTGGCTTCATCAAGAGAGCACCCAACATGCCACGGAATCCAGCTGATTTGATCGAATCCTTCAACTGATCCATCATCGTCAAAGCCGTTCCTTCCATAGCCTTCAATGCGGCATTACCAGAAAAACCATCAGCAACGACGACGTCGGCAGTTCCTTCCAAGATTTCACGGGCCTCAACATTGCCTAAGAAATTAAAAGCAGTTGCCTGTTTCATCAATTGGTGGGCTGCCTTGTGAGTCTCATCCCCCTTGTCTTCTTCGCCTCCATTATTTAATAGACGAACACGAGGGTTTTGAATGCCCATAACAGACTGCGCATAGAAGCTACCCAAAATCCCATATTGGTAAAGATGCGCTGGCTTATTTTCGGCATTAGCTCCCAAGTCCATGAAAACAAATGAATCGTGAGGGCCACCAAATGATGGAATAGCAGATGCCAAAGCAGGGCGGTCAACACCCTTAATCCGACCAACGATAAAGATAGCAGAAGACAGGATGGCACCAGTATTACCGGCAGAGAACAACGCATCCGCTGTCCCTTCCTTCACGGCCGTTGCAGCGCGCACCAAAGAAGAGTCTGACTTATTTTTCATTGCCTTAACAGGTTCTTCGCCCATCTCGATTTCCTCTGTCGTTGGAATCAATGTAATTCGGTCATTATTTTGAATCAATGGGCGGACCCTAGCTTCAGTTCCAAACAATTGGAATTCCAAGCCTGCGTAACGGTCACGGGCCAATTCAACTCCCTTGACAATTTCATCTGGGGCAAAGTCCCCACCCATCGCATCAATGGCAATCTTAATCACAATTTTTCTCCTAAAATTATCGTTTTCGTTTTAAATTCATTAATCAAAATGGCGGAACTGCGCCATGGTTTTGGATAAGTAAGTTACTAGGGGCTGATTTTCCACCTGGTTGTCCCAATCTGACTCACGCACAAGACTTAGGGCTTCTTGCTGGGCAATGGTCAGCATCGTCAAATCCTTAACTGGATCACCCACCTGAAATTCAGGCATCCCGGACTGCTTTGTCCCTAAGATATCACCTGCGCCCCGTAATTCCAAGTCACGCTGGGCTAATTCAAAGCCATCGGTTGTATCAACCAATGCCTTGAGCCGTTCCTTACCATAGTCGGTCTTAGGGTCGGCCACCAAAACCGTGTAGGATTGGCGGTCACCTCGGCCAACCCGCCCCCGCAATTGATGAAGCTGAGCCAAGCCGAAACGGTCAGCATCTAATATTAACATAATGGAAGCATTCGGCACATCGACCCCAACTTCAACGACGGTCGTTGCGACCAAGACCTGAACCTGATTGTCCTTGAAGCCCTGCATCAAGGTATCTTTGTCGTCCTTTTTCAACCGGCCATGTAAAAGACCAACCGTATAGTCCGGCAAGGCCGCCTGCAAGGTCTGGTAAACTTCGGTGACATTCCGGACATCCAGCGTCTCGGATTCTTCAATCAAGGGAGTCACAACATACGCCTGCGCCCCCTTGGCCAGCTCTGCCTTCATCAAAGCCAGCGCCTGGTCAAACTGTCTTTGAGAAAGCTGACTCGTAATAATCTGTTTCCGTCCTGCTGGTAACTCGTCAATCACAGAAACTTCCATCTCACCATAGGCTGTGATGGACAAGGTTCTTGGAATTGGTGTCGCCGTCATGGCCAGGATATCAGGGTTCATCCCCCCCTCACGTAACTTTGACCGCTGTTTCACACCAAAACGGTGTTGCTCATCAATGACTGCTAACCCAAGATGATGGAAGTAAACGTCGTCTTGCACCAGAGCATGGGTGCCGACAACAATATCAATTTCACCATTGGTTAAATCAGCTAAGATTTGGCGACGCTGCGCAGCCTTCAGTCCGGAAGTCAACAGTTCCACCCGCAGGTCAATCCCCGCTTGATCAAAGAGCTTTGCCAGGCTCTTGGCGTGTTGCTGGGCCAGAATTTCGGTTGGTGCCATTAAGGCTGCCTGACAGCCGGCAGTCACCGTTGCATACATGGCGATGGCTGCCACCACCGTTTTTCCGGAACCAACATCACCTTGTAGGAGGCGGTTCATGTGCCGTGCATCGTGTTGGTCGGCCAAAATTTCGCCGACCACTCGCTTTTGGGCAGCGGTTAAGTCATAAGGAAGGCGGTCAATCAGTTTGGCAACCGCCGCCTTGTCATAATCCAGTGGTTGACCACCAAAAGACTGGTCTGCCTGTTTGATCAATTGTAGGCGCATTTGAAAGATAAAGAACTCTTCGAAGGCCGCCGACCGCCGACCGGCCTTGGCTTCCGCTGAGTCCTTAGGAAAATGGGCCCACTCGATTTGCTGATTTTTATCGAGGAGGCGGTACTTATCACGCAAGTGTTGTGGCACCAAGTTTGGCATCTGCCCACGCAGTTGTCCCCATGCTTGCTCAACCAAATCAGCAATCGTCTTGGCCTTAACGCCCTTGGAGGCCGGATAAATTGGATCGAGGGCATCGGCCGTGGCTGGAACTAATTTGATAGCGGACAGGGCCGCCTTAGCTGCATTAAAGGTCCCATAAACGGCGACCTCCTGGCCAACCTCGATGTTTTTAGCAACCCAGGGCTGGTTAAAGAAGGTTACCCGGATATTTTCACGATCAATCAACAATCCTAAAACCGTCTGCGACCGCTTGCCAAAGCGCCGCACCACGGTGGGTGTGGAAACAATCCCTTTAAACGTCACCTTTTCCCCATCAAGCGTTTCCGATGGCCGTCTTGCGCCCAAGTCCTCGTAGCGGAAGGGATAATAAGTCAACAAGTCTTCAATTGTAAAAATACCCAAGTCGCGTAGCGCAGCTTGTCTCTTTTCCCCGACACCAGACAGTGCTGAAACCGGGTCTTCTAAAGCCAATGACATGAGTGTATCCCCTCTTTTTGATAAGCAATATTTTACCATTTTCAAGAACGAAATGAAATATCGGCCACGCCAGCAAGCCTGTCAGCACCACCTTTGCAACAATTTTGTCACGTTCGCCACCAAAATCAGAAGTTAACCAGCCAGTATTCTTTTGACATGGATTTTTCATCCATCCCAGTCATTCAAGCACTGATTTCTCATTTTTTAACCATAAAAAAAGACGCCAACGGCGACTTTTGTTCTTTAATGAATAAATACTGTGATGAAAGTAATCGCTCCAAAGAAAATTCCAGGAACGTTGGAAATGATGATTGGCCAATCCTTATAAGTCTTCAACCAACCATAGCCAGTCCATAGCGTAGCGTTGATCATCGCAACGGCTGGTTGGAGCCAGTTAACCGGCTCCCCACTAAAGTTAGAAATAATCTGTGGAAAGTATGAAACGTACATCAAGATATTCATCACGGTTGCGACCTTAGAAAAGATCTTCAGCATCTTAATCCGCTTCTCATCTACCTGTTTTTTTTCTTCTGGTGAAACATAATTATCAACACGCATGCCCATGATTTTGTATCTCCTATTCCATCATTCGCTCGAATGATTGTGTCAATTATAACACAATCAGAAAAAATGCAAGGACAATCGAAGCGAAGTGTTGGATAATCAAAAATAATTTATTTTTGATTAAAAAGCGCCATTATCCGTCAATCCTATCAGAGCCAGTTTTATCACTAAATGGCCGAAAAATCAAAAACAAATCATTGGAATTTAATCAACATTCCAGAACTTTAAACAAACTAAAACTTGCTTCATCAATTTAAACGAAATTTTATTACTTTTTGTTAGTTTTTATCTCATTTTTGATAGAATAAAGTATATCGTTCATCGAAGATGACATTCTATACAATTAATAGCCTTTTATAGAATCGTATAGAAGGCTAATTGCAGATTTTGTATCTTAAAATGTAGAAAAGATTTGTCGATACACCAACACATGCTTAGGTATTTTAGTTGAAGTAAAAACAAATAGGTAGTTCGAACAATTGAATGAAAGCATTACGTGCAGAGCCGGAATCACGATAAAAGCTGATTAACTTAGGTATTAGGAGAAGGCCCATATTATTAGAGTCAAATCATTCAAATAGCGGTAAAGTATCAGTATTTTAAATGAGTATGAAGTCATCGTCAACGTTGGTAAAAAAGATGACATCTACTACGGACAAAAGCTAGGCGTCTATAAGCGGTTGGGCGAGGTCACCGCTCCCTATAATGATGACAAATTCTTAGGCCGCTGTGAATCACTAATTGAAACACTGACACCATTAAAAATCGACGAAAACTACTCGATTTTATACAAACGTCACTTCGCTGTACCATCAACTACACATGTTAACTATCCATTAACTAGCACAGAAGCGCTGATTTTAAATGTTGATGACGACAATATTCTCCCGTTTGAATACGTTAGTCGTCAGACCATTAACCTGGGCGATACTGTGAGAAATTTACCGTTGTACTGATGGCTGTGGTCTGCCCGCCTATTAAACAAAATTTGACTGCAATCCAATCAACGGAAAAAATATATTTTGTGCCTATAAGAGGCAGCAATTTGAAGGCTTAACAGCCTTCTTTTTTGTTTACCAGTACAAGGGAAGTATCGGCCACAACCGCAAGCAAAGACTCACCGTTTTTTGTTTGAACATCAGTGGCGCTTGTCCTCTCAGGCAATTGAATCCAATTGTCTTCAGCAGCGAGCAGATCCCCTTCCAGTACATCCTTGGCCATTTTAGTCGCTTCAATTTTATCCTTTCCAAGGGTATTCACATTTGGAAAATCGTGGAAGTTAACACCAATGCAGTCGCAATCTAGATATAAAGTTGCGTAATACATATATTTCATATTGCTCACCTTTTCGATCTCAACGTGCAAAATCAGCCTAATAGCCCAATGCTTTCAGTATTCGCTGGGCTAGCCTCTTTTTTCAATCAACATTGTAACATGTGCCAATATGGGTGTTAGCACCAACTATCTATTTTAAAATCAGAAAAGTAATTACTTGTGTGCGCCAATCGACCACAAATAATCATACGAAATCAAGATAAAATAACGCAGTTCAAAATAAATAAAAAAAGTCCCCGACAGGATAACCCGTCAGGGACTTTACTTTCAAGGTGGCAACCGGAGTCGAACCGGCGATCAGGGTGTTGCAGACCCATGCCTTACCACTTGGCTATGCCACCAAAAAGCGTTTGAACAACGCTTATAATTATAAAGAAAATTGGTCTAAATTACAATACCTTTATGAAAGTTATTGCACAAGCTGATTTAACCCAATTTATTATCTAAGAGAATCTGCTTCATTTCAGCCTGAATATCATCCGGCTTAACCCACTCGTCAAAGTGGTCAGCTTCCAGTGGTAAAAAGTCATAGTGATGGTTAATAAAGTCCTCTACCTTTTCCACGTGAGAAGACCGCGGAATATTCATCTTCAAAATCCGAACTTCTTTAATCATCCCATGCTCAGCAGCATACTCTGCTCGAGAGTTTTCGGAAATATTGCCCAGCTCGTAGTAAATTGTGCCATCGTTGCGGGTGATTTCTTCAATCAAATTAAACGTCTGATTCATCTAACAAGTTCCGTCCTTCCTTTTGGTAACGGCGCTCGACCATGTAAGTCGACAGCCAAATCGATAGCAAAATACCAATCATGCCCAACAGCATCGTGGCCACTTCCATCACCAAGAGCTTGGCATTGATAAATTCCGCCAACGTGTAGTGCAGGCGCAGGTACCAAATCAAGAGTGGAATATTAGCTCCCAACATCCCGAAGAAGAGTGTGTTAACCGCCGTCCCCAGAATTTGGCTGCCAATGGTTTCCGCATGCTCACTTAACGATTCCTTCGTAATATCGGGCGAACGTTCAATTACTTCAAATAAATCAGCAGTAATCGCCATCGAAGCTTCAGCAATCGCCCCCAAAGCCGAAATGACCATCACAATCACGACTAAATGGCTAAAGTTGATGCCGATATTGAGCGACAAGCCCTCTAATTCATCCGAATTTTCCAGAGTATAGCCTTGGACCTGAGCAAAGTGTTGGGTCAAAAAAGACAAGCAGCCAACAACGGTGGTGACCACCAAAGAGCTCTGCCAAGCAATTGCCATGACCTTAGCTCGACCGGCCGAAAGGTAGATAGCGACCGAAAGAATCATCAAGGAAATGATGGCCATCACGATATAAGGATTAAAGCCCCAATTAACAAGGATAATCAACGTAAAAATCAGGAAAAAGTTCAAGACCAGTCCCAAAAAAGTCTTCAACCCTTGCTGACCACCAACAATCATCAATGAAAGAAGAAGGATAATAATCAGCACACAAATCGAATTCATTTTGCCGCCTCCTCTTCTTGATGACGTAATTTCCAGGCCGTCAGGCCGGCCGTGACTGGTACTGCCCAAACAATTCCAAGAGCAGAAACAACCGTCTGCAAGATACCAAGGTTCATGACTTGGTCCAAAATGTAGGACCAATTATTGCCATTGCGTAGCATCAAAATCACCATTGGAATCGTCTCGGCAATAAAAATCATAAACAAGACGTTGGTCAAGGTACCCAAAATCTCACGGCCAACCGACAATCCCGCCTGCCAATAATCCTTAAAGGGTCGATGCGGTGATTCCCGGTAAAGGCCAAAGAGACCAGCAACAATATCAGCGGACTCATCCATCACCGCTCCCAAAACACCAATAATAGTTTGCGCATAGAAAATTGGGGCTGGAACCTGGGTCACAAAGGACATCGTTTCAAAGTGCACACCAATACCACCCGTCACTAGTAACACAAACCACATAACAAAAACCGCCAAAGCAGTCGTAATGGCCGTCGCCACTAACGTAATATGGGCCTGCCGACTGCGTCCTAAGACAAGGTAGAGCGAAAGAGCTGCTAAAGCCACCGCTACCAAAGAAAACCAGAGAACAACCGGCAAACTCTTAACGTGAACATCAACAACCAGTGCCACCACAAAAACGGCAGCATTCAAGACAACCGATAGCAACAAGAAACTAGTCTTTTTAAAGCGAACATAAATGATTGTCGCCGTTACCAATAAGGCCACCAACGCCAAGAGCGTCGAATCGCGCTTGATGGTGTCGATCTGATAGGAACCAGAATACTCCTTGAGTAGAATTTGGTCACCAACCTCGTAATTAGTCGTCATCGTCTGTGAGGCCATCACCTGATTTTGAATCTTAACCGTTTGGCCAGATCGGTTGAGTAGTTTCACCGACAAGTTCTGGGTATATTGACCGTCCTGGTTACCAAATTCGTCCGTGGTTGATTCTTGACTGGTCTGCTTAACGGCCGTAACCTGGCCAACAGGGGCGGAGTACAAAAAACTATCAAAGCGGGCAAAGAAAAAGGCCAGGATGGTCACAACGGCAATAATGGCCAAGCGGCCAAGCTGTTTTTTCATGATCAACATCCCCTCTTACCCTCCTAAAAAGGGCAAAGTTAAAACTTACAAAAGAAAAGAGCTGTCACAGTCACTGTCCAGCCCCAACAGAATTTTTTTAACGACGTAAACGCAGATTTTCGCCGGCTACAGCCACTGGCTGGGCCAAGAATAAGATTCGCTGCATCAACCGGGCAGCCTTGCCCGGCTCTTTTGCCTCTCTCGTTTGACTCAAATACTCCTCTAATGAGGTTAAATCAAAATTAGAAGTAAAGCAAGTGGTCAACTGATTTTGCATTCGGTATTCCAAGATAACCGACAGGATCGAATCTCTCGCCCAAGCAGTCAAATTATCCGTCCCCATATCGTCTAAAATCAGGACTTCGGCCTGTTTAGCCTGCGCGATAATATCATCCGTTTTTTGTTCAGTACTATTTTTATTGAAACCGGCCTTCAAGTCCTCAATCATCGTTGTCCAGTGGACCATCATGACCGAAATCCCATTAGCAGACAAGGCATTGGCCAAGGCTCCCATTAGGTAGGTCTTCCCGACACCAAAATCGCCGTAAAGATAAAGGCCTTGAACAAAGTCGTCCTGGCGGCCTTCATCTTTTGAAACCAAGGCGTCAAAAAGTCGAACGGCCGCTGAAACAGCAGCCTGGCGACCAGGGTGTTGGCCGACTTCTGCAACTAATTGTTTCAAATCAGCCTGGCGAACGTCCTTTGGCACCGAAAACATCTTCAGCATCTTTTTTTGCATCAAAGATTCCTGGGTTTTCTGGCTGGCCTGGTAGGTCACGTGTGGGTAACCCTTTTCAATCGTTAGAATGGGATGGTAACCGGGAAAAAGGCCACTATCAGGATTTTTACTCTGATGCTTTTGGTTAACATACTCGAACAAGTCCATCATCGACACCGCGAAGGCATCGGGTTTTAACTCTTTTTGATGTGCCTGCCAGAAATCTTGAACGTCTTGATTGTTCTTGATCACTTCCAGGGTTTGCGCCAAACGGGCATTGGAAACTTGGGGATATTTTTTTTGAAAATCTTTTAAGGCTGACCCTAAATCTTTCATTACAAACCTCAATTCTTAGTTTTGCGATCCTTCAACAACGCCATCATGGCAGCTGCATCATCACCCTGACTGGCCCGGCTAGTCAACTGGTCATTTTGAGCCATCTTCGGTTCCACCTTCTGGCCGGATCGATTATACCAACCCTGGTAGCGACTTTGATTCGTGCTCGTGCGGGCCTTCTGCTGGTTTTGGTGGTTCTTAATCGCAGCGACTGCCTTCGGTGCGGTATCGACCTGATTTTTCGCCCAATCATTGACAATCGAATCGACCAAGTTCCGCTTCAAATCAGAATTATCCATATTCACCAAAACCTGGTAAATCAGGATATTGATCACTGGTACCGGCAAAATATTTTGTTGAACCAGATTGGTTAGTAACTGGCTCTCGGACTTTGTCACGTAACCATGATTATTTTCTTTAATTTGCCGTAGAAAGTCAATTGGACTCAATAAATCAGCTGCCTGATAAAGCGATTGCAGGACCCTTGATTGTTTTGACGTGCCTTGTTTAAGCTGACTCTGACTGTTTGACGCCTGAGCCGTTGGTTGACCCTGGCCGCCAGTCAGCTGCTGGCCAACTGAACCAACTGCTTGATAGCTCTGCCCTGGACCAGCTGAAGATGTTTCAACTTGATTTCCCCGGTTGGCTAACTTGGTCTTTTCAGCATTGTTTCCCCACTGATTTTGCAAGTAGGCCATAAAAGCAGGACGGTTTAAGCGGTGATCATCAAGGTTAATGTTGCGCGTAATGGCCGTTGCTAACTCGGCCTCGTTCAGCCCGTAAAGGACCTGCTGGGTCATAATCAATTGCCGGTCGGACGCTAAATTAGCAGCCGTTGTGCCATGGATAAGGGCGACCATCGCATCGTAGTCAAAGCTCTGCGTACTAAAGTCCAAATCGTCCAGCGACCCTGGCCCTGCCAATTCGACACTTGGCTGGCGGCCGGCAACCGGATTATCAAAGAATTCCAAGAAGCTAGCCGAGAGGTTGACAACGTTGGCACCAGTGACTTGACCGGCCGGTTGACCCGCAAAGCGGTCAGCCAAAACCTGAAAGCGGTCCTCACCGGCAAAGTAAAAGAGTAAGCCAGACAGCAAGTCTTCGTTAAAGAAGTCTTGTGCCGTCATTGGAGGCTGAATTTGATATGTATAGCCAGCAAAGCCACCGGCTTCCTGGTAGAAGGTTTTCAACAACCCCACCGCCTCCAGCGCCTTGCGGGCATGGACAAGGTCGGGCAATGACAAGGTTAACGTATCAAGCAGCAAATAGTGATCGGACCATTTTGTCGTACCGGCCTGGCTCTCTTGAACCATGAAATGGTAGAGGGCATAAGCTTTGGCACCCAGAAAAGGCAAGTACAAGCTAAAAACACGGTCCAAATCAGCAAGGCTAATTGGCGCCTGCAAGCTCAAATAGGCCGGCTCTTTCGCCTGAAATTCAATTGTCTGCTTGGAAACAGCCATTATTCTTCCTTCTTTAAATCAACTAGATACTTTTCAACTTGCTGCTTTAGTTCTTCTTCACTGCCATTATTGTCAAAGACGACGTCAGCCATCTCGACCTTCTTTTCGATTGAAATTTGGGCCTTAATTCGGCTTTGAGCCGCATATTCGTCTAAGTGATCTCGGGCCATTAATCGGTCAAGTTCGATCCGCGGGTTCGTAGCGACCACCAAAATTTGGTCGAGCCAGCCAGATTCATCGTACTTTTGTTCAAAAAGGAGTGGAATGGCGATAAAAATCACCTTTTCACCACGGTTTTTAAAAAAGTTGAGCTTGTCCTCAATCGCTGAGTAAATTGCTGGACTCGTAATCGCTGTGAGTTCCTTTAATTTAGCTGGGTCTTGAAAGACCATTTGCCCAAGCTTTTTTCGGTTCAAGACTCCGTTTTCAACAATATCTAAACCAAAAATATCCTTGATTTTTTCAAGAGTAAAGGTCCCCGGTTCCACTACCTCGCGGGCAACCAGGTCGGCATCAATTACCCGATAACCGGCAGCTGCCACAATCTTGGTGACTGCTGATTTTCCAGTAGCAATACTCCCTGTTAAACCGATGATTTTCATGCTGCCCCCTTCTGCAAAGCTTGTGCAAAGACTTGGCTTGAGTAGACAACTCGCGCCGTATTCAAGTATGGCGTCACGTAGATATAGGCTAAGCCAAAGGTCAAAAACCCTAGTAGGTGCCAGCCCAAAAAGGAAAGTTCAAGTTGGAAAAGTTCCATTTTTCGTCCAGACATTACCCGCCGAGAAATCGAAATATAGTCGGTCAAGGATTTCTGCTGGCGACCAAGCAGGCTATCCATCTTAAAGGCATAGTAAGTCTGTGAGTAGGAGAAGGCCTTAACGAAGCCCGGAATCACCAGTACCGACCATAAGAAGAGCAGGATGTTTTGTACGAAAGCCAGCATAAAGGTCGCAAAGAACCGCCCAAAGCGAAAAGCCTGAATGCTTTGGCGCCATGTGACCTTAGCCTTTGGTTCCTGAAACTGATCCACAATGGCCCATTTAGCAGACCAAGAGAAGACCAGAGCAATGGTACTGGCAACCGTTTGGCTAAAGTAAGCACTTCGTTGGTTGAAGTACACCAGCTGACCCGTTTGGTGATAGTTCAATAACACCAGATAGGTTGTTGTCAGTACCAAAGCGGTTTGAAAAAGATTAAATAAAATAACAATCCAGTTAGCCTTGATGGCAGCAACAAAACTTTTTTGTAGATGTTTTCTGGCGGTCAGCTTAACACGATTGCGCGAGATTGGTGTGATTTCTGTCATGAGTTCCTTTCGCGAAAAGGCACAATTACCTTCTGCTGGGTTTTTAAAGATAAATAAAATGAAATAGCGGTTAATAGCACTGATTTTTCATGGTCTAATTACAGCTACCAGACAAGCCGAGGTCTCACTTACTTTTGTACCTGGCAGTTTGGACAGTAGGTGGTTCCGCGTTGGGTGACTTTAATCTTGACAAGTGTCGTACCACAGCGCCGGCAGGGTTCACCAGCACGGCCATAGACATCAAGTTCGTTTTGAAATTGACCAACCTCACCAAAAACATTGGAAAAGGAATGGACGGTCGTCCCATGATGAACGGTCGCCCGGTTAATCTCTTGAATAATATTTTGGCGCAGGTTGGACACCTCTTCCGCCGATAAATGGTCCGTTAAGGTCTCCGGATGGACCTTGGTCTGCCAAAGCACCTCATCCGTATAGATATTACCAAGGCCAGCCACATTAGACTGGTCAAGCAAAAACGGCTTAATCTTTCGGTGGGACTTGGCTAAAATTGATGTTAAATAGGTGATATCTAAATCAGCTTCGGTGGGTTCCGGCCCCATTTTCGCTAAACCGGAAACCTCTTGGTATTCTTTACCGGTCGGTACCAGTTGCATCCGGCCGAAGCGGCGGGTGTCGTTGTACATTAAATCGCGGTCGTCATCTAGGGTAAAGATCACTTCCGTGTGCTTATGTGGGGTCTCTCCCACAGGCTCAACCGAGTACTGGCCCTCCATCCGTAGGTGGGAAACCAGGGTCTTTTGATTTGAGAGCCGGAAAAGCAAAAACTTGCCCCGCCGGTCAATTTTATCGATAGTTGCCCCGGCTAAGTCCGTCTGAAAATTCGTTAAATCAGAAACGATTGCTTTTGGATAAGGAACAGCCACGCTGTTAATTTTTGCCCCCTGTACCAGGGCAGTCAGCCCGCGGCGGACAGTTTCAACTTCAGGCAATTCTGGCATTTGGGTCGATAACCCCCTTCATATCAACGTTTTAAATATTTGTGGCTTAGTTTTTGGTTAACTTTTGGCCTAACCTTGACGATTACTGGTTAAATCAACAAATTTCATTAATATTTTCAAGAAATATTATAACAAAAAATAGCCAGGCACGATTGCCCGACTATCTTTTGGATAATCTGTCAATAAGTTCATATTGTTTTCATTATAGCACAGGGATAATGGCCAATAATTCGGCTTGCTGTCGTCAACCAACTACCAGTTGGCCACACTTGAAAAAATGGCAACTCGATTAAATCACTTCGAATCCTGAGGTCGGCTAGCCCACTTTGGCTTACCTTTATCCTTCTTCTTCCGTGCTTGGTGCTTTTTCTTCGCCTTGGCAGCTTCCTTGGAAGTCAGTTCGCGTTTCTCTTCGGACTGCTTTTGACGGTTCTTCTTATCGGCTTTGCGGTTTTTGCCATCCTGAGGATTGGCAGCCCGCTTCTTTTCAGCACGTGGCTGTTTTTCTTCGGCCAAATCATCGCCATCATCTGTCACTGTCGCCATCGCCTTTTGCAACTTCTTGGCTTCCTGTTGCTTTTCATCGGCTGCGGCCCAGTTGAACTTTTCCAGGTTGATTTCTTCTGGCAAGTACTGCTTCAACTTGCGGATATCGTGGTCGTTACCCAGGTTCAACACTTGACCGGAAAGACCAGCACGCCCTGTTCGACCTGTTCGGTGAAGGTAGGTCGTCAAGTTATGCGGAATTTGCGCATTGACCACTAATGGCAAGCCCTGAATATCAAGACCACGGGCAGCCACATCCGTTGCCAGCAACAAGTCAAGTTTGCCCTTCTTAAACGATTGGAGGGCATCGGCCCGCTTTAAGTGCGACTTTTCGTTGTTCCCAACGGACATGACGGAAGCATGTTCGTGGCGCAAGGCTGCTTGTGCGGCAACCAAGGTCCCAATGGTGTTAAAGAAAACCAAGGCTTGCTGGTGTCGGCGAGCTAATTCAATCAAGACCTTGTGCTTTGCCTTGGCATCAACGTGCAAGTAGGTATGGTCAATGGTTTTTGGTGCCTGATTTTCCACGGAAACCGGCTTCACAGAGTGGCCAAAAAGTTCCTTGACCCAGGCCAAATCGACACCTGAGGTTGCCGAAAAAAGAGCAACCTGGTCAAGTGGTGGAAGCGCATCCGCTAAGGCGTTTAAGTCTTCCTGGTGTTCTTCGTTCAAGGTGGCATCGGCCTCATCGACAATTAACGTCTTCAGGTGCTTGGTTTTCAACGCCCCACCATCAATCATCGTTAAAATCCGGCCAAGAGTCCCGACCACGATAGCCGGCTTCTCCTTCTTCAACTTATCAGCCTGGCGTTTCCCGTTCGCCCCACCAATTAAGGCGGCAACCTTGACACCAACCTCGCTCGCATACGGGCGAATAACCTGAGCCAACTGTGCCCCTAGTTCCTGTGAGGGTGCTAAAATCAGAACCTGACTCTGCTTGGCCGTCAAATCAATCCGTGACAACACCGGCAAAGCAAAGGCTAACGTCTTCCCAGAACCAGTCGGTGCCAGGCCGAAGACTGATTCACCGGCGGTCATTCGGTCAAAAAGGGCATTTTGAATCGGCGTTTCTTCTTGAAATTGTTCATGAAATAAATTGGCAAGTTCCGGTAAAATCATTCTTTATTTTCCTTATTTTTGGCGACTGTCTTTTTGACGGCAATCCGCCCGTTTTTAAAATTCACTTCTATTATAACAAAAGCCCGCCTTACGATTTTTGTAGGTGGGCTTTTTCGACTGAAAGGTAGCCAATGGTTTTTGGCTTATTCAGAATATTCAAAGACAAAGTTTGTATTATTAATTCGAACATCGTCGCCGTCTTCGGCACCAGCTTCGCGCAACTTATCATCAACACCCATATGGCGGAGTTGACGGGCAAAGCGCATAATGGTTGCTTCACGTTGCATGTTCGTCATGGCAGCCAGCTTTTCGACTTCCGGTCCAGAAATCAACCAGCAAGAAAGTTCATCATCCCAATCAACGGAAACGACAGGAGCTTGCTTCTTGTATTGGTAAATCTTCTCTTCCGTTGTTTCTTCTTCCTGTTGGTAAGCCGTTGGTACTGGCGCTTGATCCAACAAGTCGGCCGTCTTGCGCAAAAGCGCACCAACGCCATCATGGGTCACAGCTGAAATTGAAACAATTTCAGGTGTTTTAGCCAAACCAGAATCTGCTTGCACCTGTTCTTGGAACTTCGCAAACAATTCCTCTGAATCTGGCATGTCCATCTTAGTAGCAACCACGATTTGTGGTCGCTCCAAAATCGTTGGATCATATTCCTTCAATTCAGTCAAAATTTTCTTATACTGAACATAGGGGTCCTGTCCTTCAATGCCAGACATATCCACCAAGTGCAAGATAACGCGGGTCCGCTCAACGTGACGCAAGAATTGGAATCCTAATCCAACACCTTGTGAAGCCCCTTCAATCAACCCTGGCAAATCAGCCATGACAAAGTCACGGTTATCGCCCAAGCGGACCATCCCGATGTTCGGGTCAATCGTTGTAAAGTGGTAAGCCGCAATCTTTGGCTTCGCATTTGACACCACCGACAACAAAGTTGATTTTCCAGCAGAGGGGAAACCAACCAAACCAACATCAGCCAAAACTCGCAATTCCAACTTAATTTGTCGTGTTTGACCTGGCTCACCGTTTTCAGATAATTCAGGAGCTGGGTTAGCTGGCGTGGCAAAACGAATGTTACCACGACCACCACGACCACCACGAGCAACCAATAATGTCTGATCAGGGCGCACTAAATCACCCAATACCTCACCGGTATCAGCATCGGTCACGATGGTCCCTTGGGGAACTTTAATCACGCGGTCGTCTGCAGACGCACCGGTCATCCCCTTGGTCCCACCATTACCACCAGACTGGGCCTTAAAGTGACGATTATAACGGAAATCCATCAAAGTTCGTAGTCCTTCATCCACCTTTAAGATGATGGAACCACCATGGCCACCGTCCCCACCGAAGGGACCACCCATGGCCACAAACTTTTCATGACGGAAAGAAACGATTCCATCGCCACCCTTACCTGCTTTTAGCTCAACTTGTGCTTGATCAACAAATGCCATTTGTATTCGCGCGCAATGCGCTACTCCTTTTTTAATCCAATGAATCTAGACAGTTAAGTCTATCACAGAAAGTTCTCTTTGCCTACACTTCTGCCCTGAAGACGCCAAATCAGGACAAAAATGACTTGATTTTTTACCATAGCAAAAATTTTGACATCCCCCATCAATTGTGTGAACACTACCAATATACTGCAAACCAAGGGTAAAACGCCAATGGTTGCCTGCATCATATAAAACCATTCTAATATGAATAGCTAATTAAGCTGCTTTTCCTTAAGACTTTTGCTCCGACAGTGACCAATGGACTAGCTGAGCAACCTTGGACGACAATCCCAAGGCTTCAAGCTCTTCGATGCTGGCTGCCTCAATCTTGGTGATGGAACCAAAGTTCGTCAACAGCTTTTGCCTGGTTTTTGGACCAACACCCGCAATCGCATCCAGACGCGAAGACAAGGATTTCTTCGACCGCGACTGGCGGTGGAAAGTAATAGCAAAGCGGTGAACCTCATCTTGGATTCGTTGAACCAAGAAAAAGCCCTGGGACTGGTGGTCTAAGCGCACAACCTGCTCGGTCTTACCGTTAATCAAATCGGCAGTCTTGTGCTTATCGTTTTTAACCATGGCCGCAATCGGTACATCAAGGCCCAGCTCATCTTCCAAAACTTCCTTGGCCGCATGAAGCTGGATGATGCCCCCATCCATTAAAATCAGGTCCGGCATCTCAGCGCCTTCCTTCAGAAGGCGGGAATAGCGGCGCCGAATGACTTCCTGCGTTTCTAGCCACTCATCGGCATGGTCTGTCGACTTAATCTTGTATTTCCGGTACATATCCTTGTTTGGTCGTCCATCTTCAAAGACCACCATCGCCGACACAATTTCTTCCCCTTGGGTATGGGAATGATCAAAGGCTTCTATGCGATGGCCCATTGAAATTCCAAGAGCATCAGTAACTTCCTTCATGGCTCCAGAAGTCTTTTGCTCATTCAATTCCATCAGGCGGAACTTTTCTTCCAGGGCAATCCTGGCGTTCTTTTCTGCCAAGTCCAGCAAGTCCTTCTTTTCACCGCGGACGGGCGTGCGCACCGGAATATCCAAGGCAGCGGCTAGCAGGTCATGGTCAACGCCCTTTGGCACTAAAATTTCCTTAGGCTTTTGGATGTTCTTTTGTAGGTAGAATTGCTGGATAAAGGTCGTAAATTCATCAATCCCGTCACCAACAACGGCAAAGGTCTGCTTACTTTGCCGAATCAAGCGAGCCTGCCGAACAAACATCACGGAAACCGTAATCCATCCCTTATCTAGGTAAAAATTAAAGATATCACGTGGCGTTGAATCATTCGACAAGATTCGTTGGCTTTCAACCGTTTCATCAATATACTTCAGTTGGTCACGTAAATCAGCTGCCCGCTCAAACTCCAAATTTTCAGCAGCTTGGCCCATTTGTTTTTCGATTTGCCGCTTAACGACCTTGGTATCACCGGACAAAAAGCGCTTAATTCGGTCAACCTGAGCCGTGTATTCCGACTTAGGCACATCCCGAAAACAGGCACCGAGGCACTGCCCCATCGAATAATAGAGGCAAGGACGACCTTGGCGGCCCTTGCACCGTCTTAGTGGGTAATTTTTTTCCAAGAAATGGAGCGTTTCCTGGGCAGCATAAACGTTGGGATAAGGCCCAAAGTAAAAAGCGCCATCCTTCTTAACTTCTGAAACCAAGGCCATTCGCGGATCGGTTTCGCGAGTAATCTTGATGTATGGATAGCCCGTTCCATACTTCAAGCGAATGTTGTAATAAGGCTTATACTTCTTAATTAATTCATTTTCCAACAAGAAAGCTTCTTTATCGGAATTAGTCACGATAAAGTCAAAGTCAACAATGTTGGCAACCAGTTCGGCCGTCTTGCCAGTATGGTCCTGCTTAAAATATGACCGCACCCGGTTCTTCAAGTTTTTGGCTTTACCGACATAAATAATTTTGCCCAAACGGTCCTTCATTTGGTAAGAACCTGGTTCATCTGGTAAGAGGAGCAGTTTTTGTTCAAGGTGTTTTGAGATATTGGCTAACATAACTTTATTATACCCCCACGACTTCTATGTACGAAAAGGCCGCCAAATAATATGGCGACCTTTTTGTCTTCAAAACAAAGCATTCATTAAAAAATCAGCTTGGTGCTTACTTTCCGTTATAGGCCACAGCAGCAGTAATAAAGCTGTTGTACAAACCTTCTGGCTTGTTTGGCCGTGAAATAAATTCTGGGTGGTATTGAGCAGCAATAAAGAAGTCGTTCTTTGGATATTCGATGACTTCCATCAACTTGTTATCAGGTGATGTTGCTGAGAAGACCATACCAGCCTTTTCAAATTCGTCCCGGAACTTAATGTTAAATTCGTAGCGGTGACGGTGACGTTCATCAACTTCGGGCTTGTTACCATAAGCGGCAGCAGTCTTTGTGCCCTCCAACAGGCAAGTTGGGTAGAAGCCAAGACGTTGTGTACCACCCAAGTCAGTCACTTGGTTCTGGTCATCCATCAAGGCGATGATTGGGTGCGTTGTTTCAGGGTTCAACTCAATTGAGTTGGCATCCTCATAACCCAAGACATCACGGGCAAATTCAACAGAGGCCAATTGCATACCCAAGCAGACACCCAAGAATGGAATGTTGTTTTCACGGGCATAACGGATTGCCTGAATCTTACCTTCTGTTCCACGAGGACCGAAGCCACCGGGAACCATGATGCCATCCATATCCTTCAACAAGGAAGCAACGTTTTCTTCCGTCACTGTTTCAGAATTAATGTGAGCAATTTCAACATCAGTGTCTTGTGAGTAACCACCATGCTTCAAGGCTTCATTCACTGAGATATAAGCATCCTGCAAATCAGTATACTTACCAACAACGGCAACATGGATAGTCTTCTTTGGGTGCTCGATGGCATCAACCATGGCCTTCCATTCCGTCATGTCGGCTTCTGGCACGTCCAACTTCAACTTATCAACAACCACTTGGTCCATCTTTTGTGCTTGCAAATTCAAAGGAATTTCGTACAAAGTGTCCACATCACGTGATTCAATCACGGCTTGTGGGTTAACATCCGTAAAGGTTGCCAACTTTTCCTTCATTTCATCTGTCAATGGATGTTGTGTTCGCAAGACCAACATGTCTGGTTGGATACCCAATGAACGCAGCTGTGAAACAGAGTGTTGCGTTGGCTTTGTTTTTGCCTCACCGGCAGCTTGTAAGTAAACAATCAATGATGTGTGCAGGTAGAAGACGTTTTCGTTACCAAAGTCTGATTTCATCTGACGCAAGGCTTCGATAAATGGCAATGATTCGATATCACCAACCGTTCCACCAACTTCGACGATAACAACATCGGCATCAGTTGATTCACCAGCCTTCACAATCTTGTCCTTGATGGCGTTCGTGATATGTGGAATTACCTGGACAGTGGCACCATGGTAATCACCCTTACGTTCCTTGGCCAAAACTTCTGAATAAATTCGACCAGTCGTCACGTTTGAGTACATGTTGGTGTTGATGTCCATGAAACGCTCGTAGTGGCCCATGTCCAAATCAGTTTCAAGACCATCGCCTGTCACATACGTTTCCCCGTGTTGGTATGGAGACATGGTACCTGGGTCAACGTTGATGTAAGGATCCAACTTCTGAATTGCCATCTTCAAGCCGCGGTTTTTCAACAAACGACCCAAAGAAGCTGCTACGATTCCCTTTCCAAGGGATGAAACGACCCCACCGGTAACGAAAATATACTTGGTTTGCTTCTTTGCCATAATGCCTCCTATGTTTTGCCTGACACACTGAATTTTGCTATGGTTTTAGCCAAAATTCATTAAATAAAATAGAAAGGCTCCCAAGCAGTAGCTTGGGAGCCATAAAAGATTTTCACATTAAATGTGAGCCCTAATATATATTACAGACTGCCCCCCTGAATGTCAACACTTACTAAAATAATTATCTAGACCAAACACTTTCAGTCTTAGGGACCAGTGTTAACCAAACATTAGCAAAGATTTCTTCGACAACAATACTGACAATCAAGTAATCGAAGCACCCTTGTCAGCAAAGCTGATTTTTACTTCACTTCTTGCTGGTTACGGTGCGTCCAGAAGTACAAGAGTCCCATGAAGAGCAAGAAGCCAAAGCCAATGGCTAATGGTACCCGAGTCGTTGGGTTAATCACCATGAAGACCAAAGTAATTAATAGGAAGAAAATTGCAAAGTAGTTCGACCATGGTGACAAGGCCAACATGAAGGGGTGGCCCTTCATCAAATCTGGGTTTTCCTTGCGGAACTTAATTTGGGAAATCAAGATCACAAACCATGGCACCATTCCCGGTAAGGTTGAAGCCGAGTAAACCAAGACGAAGATGTTCGCAGACCCCTTCCAGAAAAGCGGTAAGACGGCATTTAAGACGATACCCAACAAAATCCCCAATGACATAGCCATCACAGAAACATCTGGCACGCGGTTCTTTGACAACTTCAAGAAGACTGGCGGCAATTCCTTTTGCTGTGCCAATGTGTACAACATCCGTGATGATGAGAACAGACCGGAATTCAAAGCCGATGCGGCAGCTGTCAACATCACGAAATTGATGATTCCGGCAGCAGCCGTAATGCCAACCTTGGCAAACGTTTCAACGAATGGTGAGCCGACCGTGTCTAATTTATCCCAAGGATAAATCGTCACAATCACAAAGATTGCCCCAACGTAGAAAATCAGGATTCGCGCAACAATCGACTTAATCGACTTCACAATGGCTTCTTGAGGGTGGGCCGCTTCACCGGCCGTAATCCCAATAATTTCGATAGCTTGGTAAGAAGTGACCACGATTGACAAGGCAAACATGAAGCCCTTCAAGCCGTGAGCAAAGAATGGTCCGTGTGACCAAAGATTTGAAAAGCCAATGGCATGACCGTGATTACCAAAGCCAAAGACAATCATCAACAGTCCCAAGATAATCATAAAGACAATCGTCAAAACCTTAATGATTGAGAACCAGGCTTCCAATCGACCATAGGCCTTAACCGTCACCAAGTTCGTTAAGGTCAACAGGATTAAGACAATCACACCCGTTACCCAAGTTGGCACGCCCGGCCACCAGTAGTGCATATAATCACCAACGGCGATTGTTTCCGAAATTCCAACCGTTAGCCACTGGAAGACATTCGCCCACACGGTTAGGTAACCGGCAACCGGATGAATATACTTCGTTGCATAATTAGCAAATGATCCAACAATTGGCTTCACGTAAAGCATTTCACCCAATGCCCGCATGACAATATATAAGACCAAGCCGGCCAATAGGTAGGCCAGCAAGACGGACGTTCCCGTCCACTTGATGGTCGATGATGACCCCAAAAAGAGCCCAACACCAATTGTTCCACCAAGGGCAATCATCTCCATCTGGAATGATGACAATGACCGCTTTAATTCTTTTCCATTTTCCATCTGTCTCTCCTTGACGCGGCTGGTCAAACAAAAAAAGCGCCCCTAGAAATCTCTAGGGACGCTTGTTGCGTGGTACCACCCGTGTTTTGCCTAAGTAAAAAGACCTAGACAACACTCTTTTGCCAAGATAACGGCTGACAACCGGGCTTCATTTCACGCATTACTCAAAGGCCACTACTGAGGGAGTTTTCACCGGCTTCGCCCGTCACTTTCACCAACCATGACGTCTCTAGCAGACTGGTACCGATTACTCGTCCTCATGAATGTGATAATTGTAAGCGCATCTGAAAAAAATTGCAAGTACTTTTATCGAAGACAATCGAGCGGCAGCCATTGGTACGTTGATTTTTTAAAATATTATGATTCGACCTGGTTATATTTTGACAGGTTCATCACCTTCCAAATCAGCAAAGCTACTACCCAGGCAACAACGAAAATCGCTACCAAAATAATGCCCAATTCGTTGAAATCAAGCGCCCCCGCCCACTGGGTTAAGAAGTTATCCCAGTGGAACATCGCTGACATCGATTGGATCAAGTCGACAACACCAATAAAGCCGGCAGCAATAATCGAGATACTCGTTAAAATCAGGTTAAAGTAAACCTTGCGATAAGAAGTTGAAATAATCCAGTTATAGGTCGTTGACATAAAGAAGCCATCCAGAGTATCCATCAAGCACATTCCTGCGGTAAAGAATAGAGGCACAGATAAGATAGCATACCAAGGAACACCGGCAGTCGTTGCCGTTGCCGATGTGGCTAAGACCGCCACCTGCGTTGCCGTATCAAAGCCCAAGCCGAACAAGAAACCAACAACGGCTACCTGCCAGTTATGGTTAACTAAGTTCAGCATTTTCATAAACAGGCGGTAGATTCGGGACTGGGAAGCCAACTGTTCATTATCAGAGTCCAAAGCGACCTTTTTCATTTGCCGGAAATTTTGCCAAATACCACGAAGGATAAAAGTATTGAAGCAGGCCAGCAGTAACAGCATCACAGCTGCAATCATGGTCCCAAACATCCCACCAACAGACTCTAAAATTGGCAAGGAATGGTCAGTCCACTCGACAAAAAGCACCGTCAGTAAGGTGAGCAATACCACGACCACAGAATGCCCGAAGGAGAAAGAAAAGCCAACCCCTCTCGTATTTTTGTGGTCATTCAACATTTTACGGGTCATATTGTCGATTGCGGCAATGTGATCAACATCAAAGGCGTGGCGCAGGCCAAATGTAAACGAAATACCGGCCATCCCAAGCAACTGGGGATATTTTCCAAGTCCCGTGCTCAAAAACACGGTGCCTAAAGCCAGGATACTAAGGATAAAGACCCCATAACGGCTAATGTCGAATTTCCAACTGTGACTGTCTGTCATAAATACTGCTCCTCTTTTCTAGTGCCTAAAACCCACTTCAGTAATAAAAACCATGGCGATAATCAAAATTCGTAAAGATCATCGCCATGTTAGCCATAATTTTGTCAATATCAAGTCCCTTCCGAATGACGGTTGGACATGACTGGATGCCCACTTATCGGTGGCTGCAATTGGCGACAGCGATATTCTTGTTCACCATTCAGCCTAGGCCAACAGTTTCTGCATCTTGGACTAATTCACTATCGGCTTTGACTGCTTGGCAGTTTTTTAAAAAAGCCGTCGGTACACTGACTGAAATCGCATCAATCCTAAAGCTTTTGAGAAAAGCAACCTTGGCCCGATGAAAAAATAAGTCCGAGTTTTATTCACCATCACGGATGCTCTTTCATCAAGTCAAACCTACTTTTTAGGCCCCTTCCGCATTTCGTGAATAAAAACGAACTAATTTCAATGACTAGTCCGCAAAGGAAAAAGATTAATCACCTGACCTTGTTAGGGGACAAATATGCCGGAGTTGTGCCTATCTAAGCTTTGTACTTCATAATTTCATCTATATTATATTTGTTTCAATTTGAAATGGTGTTTTATACCTTTTCTGTCAATTACATTATTGAATTCTAATATCATTTTCTAACTTAGCCCCAACATCGCCTTGGCATATGGTGACATCCTTTCAACCGACCAAGCCGGTTCCCAACAATATTCAATCTTAACCTCCTCGACACCATCAATAATTTTTAAGGCAGTGGCAATCATTTCATCTAATGTCCCCATAATCGGACAGCCAATCACTGTTAAGGTCATGTTAACTATGCATAACCCTTGGTCATTTAAGTCAATTTCATTAATAAAACCCAAATTGACGATATCTACACGAAAGTCCGGATCAACCACCTGGCTTAAGGCCAGCATAATTTCTTCTTTTTTCCCTGCATCCATTTTTATCCTACCGATCCATTCATTTCAAACTTCATTAAACGGTTCAATTCAACCGCATATTCCATCGGCAGTTCTTTGGTAAATGGCTCCACAAAGCCCATGACAATCATTTCGGTCGCTTTTTCAGCCGAAATACCCCGGCTCATCAAATAATAAAGCTGGTCTTCAGAAACTTTGGAAACCTTAGCCTCATGTTCCATCGAAACATTGCCGTTCAAGACAGTGTTATAAGGAATGGTATCTGCTGACGACTGGTCATCAACCAAGATGGTGTCACATTCGACGTGGGCAAAAGAACCCGCCGAATCGCGACCAAACTTCACTGTTCCCCGGTAGTCAGTTGATCCACCATCATGGGCAATTGACTTTGAAACAATCGAAGAGGACGTATTGGGCGCATTATGGATCATCTTGGCACCAGAATCTAAGTTAACGCCCTTACCGGCAACTGCAATTGAGAGCATGGTCCCTCTGGCTCCCTGGCCATTCAAATAAACCGAAGGGTACTTCATCGTTGTCTTTGACCCAAAGTTTCCATCGACCCATTCCATCGTGGCGTTTTCTGCAGCTGCTGATCGCTTCGTTTCAAGTGAGTAGACATTGTTCGACCAGTTTTGAATGGTCGTATAGCGGCAATAGCCATCCTTTTTGACGATGACTTCCACCACAGCTGCATGAAGGGAGTCTTGCGAATACATTGGCGCAGAGCAGCCCTCAACGTAGTCAACATGGGCGCCTTCATCAACAATAATCAGCGTGCGTTCAAATTGCCCTTCCTGTGCCGTATTGATCCGGAAATAAGACTGGATAGGTGTCGTGACGTGAACACCCTTTGGCACATAGATAAAGGTTCCCCCGGACCAGACGGCCGAGTTCAAGGCAGCTAATTTATTATTAGTCGGCTTCACCAATGAACCTAAATATTCTCGAACCAGTTCTGGATATTCCTGAACAGCCGTGTCGGTGTCCGTGAAAACGATTCCCGTCTTCTCGAACTCCTCTTTCATCCGGTGGTAAATCACTTCGGACTCATACTGGGCGGAGGAGCCGGCTAGCCACTTGCGTTCAGCTTCTGGCACTCCCAACCGTTCAAATGTATCCTTCAACTCTTGGGGAACATCGTTCCAATCGCGGTATTTACCGTTGGTTGGCTTGTTATAGTAATAGATTTCATCAAAATTCAGGTCGGATAGGTCTGGACCCCAGTCCTGCATTGGCATCTTCAAATAAGCCTGGTAAGACTGGAGTCGAAAATCAAGCATCCAACCGGGTTCATTCTTCTTAGCCGAAATTTTACGAATAACCTCTTCATTCAATCCCTGCCCTGTCGAATAGACTGCCTGGTAGTCATCATGAAAGCCATGAGCGTACTCCTCGTCAGCCCCGATGGCTGCCCGTGTTCGCTGCAGGTCTTCTTGTCGATCAATTTCCATTCTTACTCCCCCTCAATCTTGGCAATTAAAGCAGTCACTGCATGGCTGGCGAGAGTGGCACACTTGAGTCGTGTTGGAAACTGACGAACGCCGGCCAAAGCCGACAATTCGCCAAGGTCAACATCCCCATCTTGCCAGCCTTTGTCCTCAACTGATTGGCTTTCATCGGTGAACAAGCCATCCTGGTTCTGACCTTGGACCTGATCAGCCATTAATAATTCAGAAAATGCCGCTAATTTTTCCCGAGCCGCTGGCAAACTTTGGCCAATTAACTGTTCAGTCAGCATCGAAGCCGCAGCCATCGAAATGGCACAACCCGCCCCGTCAAAGGACATGTCTTGAATCTGATTTCTCAACACAACCATTCGCACTTGTAAGACATCTCCACAGCTTGGATTAAACTTTTCAACCTGTTGGCCAACCGAGGCTGGCAACGTCCGAAAATGATGAGGATTTTTAGCATGGTCTAAGATGACCTGCCGGTATAAAATTCCTAAGTCTGCTTGATTCATACAAAGTACTCCCGAGCCTGCCGCAGAGCCGAAACAAAGCGGTCAAGGTCTTCTTGGTTATTGTAAAAGGCAAAGGTGGCACGGACGGCCGATTGAATGCCCAAATAATCCATTAACGGCTGGGCGCAATGGTGACCCGCCCGCACCTCAACGCCCGCCATATCCAAAACGGTGGCGACATCATGCGGATGAACACCCGCTAGGTTAAAGGACAAAACACCATGGTGGTTTTTGGCGTCCTTTGGCCCATACACGGTTAAATCAGGGATTTCTGCCAGAGCGGACAGAGCGGCTGCCATCAACTCTTCCTCTTTGTCGGCGATTGTCTCTAAGCCAACCTCGTTCAAGTAATCAACAGCCGCCCCAAGACCGATGGCGCCGGCAATATTGGGCGTTCCAGCTTCAAAGCGCCAGGGCAGCTCTTGAAAGGTCGCTTCCTCTAGTGTCACCCGTTCAATCATTTCCCCACCGTATTGCACTGGTGTCATGGCTTCTAAGAAATCAGTTTTTCCGTATAGCACCCCAATTCCGGTTGGCCCGAGCATTTTGTGACCAGAAAAGGCATAGAAATCAACATTTAAGTCCAAAACATCGATGGGGAAATGGCCGACACCCTGGGCCCCATCAACAATGACCGTGGCCCCAACCTCATGGGCCAGTGTCGTCATTTCCTTGACGGGTGCCAGGCTACCAAGAACGTTGGAAACGTGGGCAAAGGAGACGATTTTCGTTTTCTGACTGAGCTTGTTCTTAAAATCAGCCAAATCAATTTCGCCTTTGTCCGTCAGGGAAACGTACCGCAACCGAGCCCCCGTCGCCTTGCCCAACACCTGCCAAGGAACAATGTTGGAGTGGTGTTCCAGTTGGGTTAACAAGATTTCATCCCCAGCCTCCAGATGGTTCGGTCCATAGCCCTGAGCCAGCCAATTCAGGCTTTCGGTCGTCGACCTGGTAAAGACAATGTTTTTAGCAGCCGCCGCACCAATCATGGCTGCAACCTTCGCCCGTGCCCCTTCATAGCTAGTCGTTGCTTCTTGTGAGAGCGTATAAACGCCGCGATGAACATTGGCATTTTTTTGGTCATAATAGGCCCGAATCTGGTCTAAGACCTGGTCTGGTTTTTGACTCGTCGCCGCCCCATCGAGGTAAGTTAAGGGATGGCCGTTGACCTGCCGATTTAAAATTGTAAAATCATCTCGTACCGTTTTCATTGTTTAACTTTCTTTCAATGGCCGCAACGACCTGATTTTCGACCTTTTGATCATGGATTTTCGCGAGGATTTCACCAACAAAGCCACGAACAACGAGCCTTCTAGCGACTTGTTCCGTCAGTCCGCGACTCATCAAATAGTAGAGTTGCTGGTCATCGACCTGGCCAACCGAGGCCGCATGCCCGGCCGTAACATCACTTTCGTCAATCAAAAGCAACGGATTGGCCTCACCACGAGCACACTTGGACAGCATCAAGACCCGTGATTCCTGCTGGGCATCGGATCCCTTGGCGCCCTTGATAATCCGCCCCATCCCATTAAAAATCAGGCTTGAACTATTCAAAATCACCCCGCGTTGGAAGATATGCCCAACCGTGTGCCGACCAATATTTTGGATTTCGGTGTTAAAACCTTGGACCTGCTTACCCGAAGTAAACGCGGCCACCTCGGTTTCTGATTTGGCACCCTCACCAACCAGCTTAGTCGTCAATTGGCTAATGACGTTGCCATCATTAAAGGCAGCATTGACCCAATTCACTTCCGCCTGGTTGCCAACAACGGCCTGACGGTTAATAAAACCAGTCGTCTCTTGGTCTAAGTGGTCGAAGTTAACCATCGTCAGTTTGGCACCAGCAGCCGCCAAAACCTCAATCACCAAGGAGACATTGCTGATACCAGCTGTTGCCGTCTCTAATTGACTGACGATGCGTGCCTGACTATTCTGATCGGCATAAATTACTAGCCGGCCAACCAAGTCACCGTCTGCACCCAAATGAACCAAAAAGAGGTTCAAATTCTCGGTAACCGTTACCCCAGCTGGTAAGTAGACAAAAAGACCCGTATTAGCACTTTGCAAATTTTCTGCCGTCAAGCGGTCCTTTGTTTCGGCCACCCGGTCATAAACTTGTTCAACCAAATCCGGATAGTCCTGCTTGGCCTGCTTCAGTGGCAATAGCAAGACGCCGGCCTCAACCAAGTCCTCCGGCAAATCATAATACGTTTGATTCAGACCCGCTAACTCGACTCCGGCATCCCCTGGTTGCGCCATCAGCGGCTGTTCTGCCTGTCCTTGACCGGGCACTAAATCCGTCAGACCCCAATGTTGGAAACGGACCTTAGGAAAGTCTGGTAGGGGCAATTCTTCAGTTATTTGTCTTGTTAGCTCTTTCATCTCACACCACCGGTACATCTTCGTCTGTGAGCGTAATTTCAAGACCCAATTCGTCACGCAGGGCCGCATAACCCTCACCCTCCAAGCGCTTAGCCAAATCAGGACCAGCGGTCTTCACGATTTTGCCCCCCATCATCACATGCACATAATCTGGCACAATATAATCGAGCAAGCGTTGGTAATGGGTAATCATCAATGTGCCAAAGTCAGCTGACCGCATGCTATTAACACCCTTGGAAACGACTTTTAGGGCATCAATATCTAAACCTGAGTCGATTTCATCTAGAATGGCAATGGCTGGTTTAATCACCAACATTTGGAGAATTTCATTGCGCTTTTTTTCTCCACCAGAAAATCCTTCATTCAAATAGCGGCTGGCCATCTCAGCGTTCATCGACAAAAAGTTCCGCTTTTCTTCCAGTTCCTTCATAAAAGTCATGACACCAACATGGTCATCATCAGCACGCCTGGCATTCACGGCTGAGCGCATAAACTCAAAGTTCGTAATGCCTTGAATTTCAGCCGGATATTGCATGGCCAAAAATAAACCAGCTCGAGCGCGCTCATCGACGCTCATTTTACTTAAATCCTGACCGTCCAACTTGATTGTTCCCTGTGTAATTTGATAGGCCGGGTGTCCCATAATCGTCTGCGACAAGGTTGATTTCCCAGTCCCATTGGGTCCCATGATGGCGTGAATTTCACCCGTATTAATCGTTAAGTTAACGCCCCTTAAAATTTCTTTACCATCAATTTGAACGTGGAGGTCTTCAATTTTTAACGTCTTCATTTATCATCCTCTCCTTATCAGTACCAATATTTGCCAATAGTCACCAATTTGTTTAAATTAAAATGCAAGTAGAGATGACAAGAGCCACAACTCCCTGGCGGTATTTTTCTCCGGCAGGTCTTTGCGGCCCCTAATTGTCAGTATTTTATTCCAAAAATTAAAAACTTTTTAGCCACACATTTTTTAAAGATGCTAGGTCTGCCAATACCTCCTAGCCAGCGATCGAAAACGGGCCGACCCCTAAATCAGTGTACTAATCTATCCCAGATAACCACTTCTTTCGATTTAAGAGATTTTGGCACATCAATAATCCGCTGGTTGGCACTACCACGGAATTGGAGCGTCAAATCCTTTTCTTCCTCCAAGAACCGACCGTCAACCACGATATCGATTAGTGACAATAATTCCAACTTGTCATCCGTTTCTTTCATCAACTCATCCCAGGTATAACCGGTCCAAGACCAAATATCCTTTTTATGGCCAAATTCCTGGCGGATCCGCTTGGCCAACTGTATGCAAACTTGGGTATTCAAGAAGGGTTCACCACCTAATAACGTCAAGCCCTGAACATAATCCTTTGATAAGTCTTTAATAATTTGGTCTTCAAGTGCCATTGAATAGGGCTGGCCATAGTGGAAATTTTGCGCAACCACGTTATAACAACCCGGGCACATAAACTTGCAGCCAGAAACATACAAAGAACACCGGACCCCCTCACCATCAACAAAGTTGAATGGTTTGTAGTCAGCAATGAACCCCTGACTAAGCTCTTCTGCAGTCCATTCTTTGGGCATCGGATTGTTTGGTTTTCTGATAGCTCGCGACATCTGTAATCATCTCCTGCGTTAAATGCTTGGCTCGTGCTGCAATTTCGACGTGACGGCCATGGACCATCGGGCGTTGTTGTGGATTCCCAAGGTAACCACAAGTTCGCTTAACCACATCACACATCTGCGGATCGTGGTTGCCACACTGTGGACATTCAAAGCCTTTGGCTGTTGCCTTAAAGTCACCAGAGAAACCACACTTAAAACACTTATCAATTGACGTATTGGTTCCCAAGTAGCCAACGTGGTCATAGGCCCAATCCCAAACAGCCTCTAAGGCTTGTGGGTTTTGACGCAAATTTGGATACTCACAGTAGTGAATAAAACCACCGGCAGCATACTTTGGAAAGGCCTCTTCAAAACTAATTTTGTCAAAGGGGGTTGGATGTTTACGGACATCATAGTGAAAACTATTCGTGTAGTATTCCTTTTCAGTAATGTCTTCAACCTTACCGAACTTTTCAATATCAGCCTCGCAGAAGGTATCCGTCAGCGATTCTGCTGGCGTGGAATAAAGGCTGTAATGGTAGCTACTCTCCTTTTCCCACTCAACGCAGTAGTCATGCATCCGTTTAATGATTTCTTCGGCGAAGTCATGGGCCTCTTGGTTCCCTTCCCAGTTTGACCCATAAAAGGCAGCAACCGTTTCGTACAAGCCAATATAACCGAGCGAAACCGTGGCCCGACCATCTTTGAAGACTTCATCAACACTATCAGTCTTCTTCAAGCGCTTACCAAAGGCACCATACATATACAGGAGTGGCGCATTCTCCGGCACGGCCTCCTTGGTCCTTTCAATTCGATAAGCCAAGGCCTGATGGGTTAAGGCAATCTTTTCATCAAAAATTTGCCAGAAAAGTTCCTTGTCTTGCTTAGCAAAGAGCGAAATTCGGGGTAGGTTCACTGTGACAACGCCCAGGTTCATGCGACCGGAATTAACCTCTTGACCATTTTCGTCTTCCCAACCTTGCAAAAAGGACCGGCAACCCATTGGCGTCTTAAAGGAACCAGTAATGTCGATAATCTTGTCATACATCAGCAAATCAGGGTACATCCGCTTTGTTGAGCATTCGAGTGCCAATTGCTTAATATCATAGTTTGGATCTTTTGGGCTGAAGTTCAAGCCACGCTTGACCGTAAAAGTCAGCTTTGGGAAGATGGCTGTCCGCTGTTCCTTACCCAGACCCTTGATGCGAATTTGCAGGATGGCCTTTTGAATTTCTCTTTCAATCCAGTTCGTTCCTAATCCAAAGTTAATCGTTGTAAAAGGTGTTTGCCCTTGAGAGGAATACAAGGTATTGATTTCATATTCCAAAGCTTGCATGGCATCATAGATGTCTTTTTGAGTTTTTTCCTTGGCATATTCAACTTCCTTTTCCTCGGAAACCCAATTCTGAGCATCAACTAAATGCTTGTCATAATTCTTCTTAGCAAAGGGGGCCAATAATTGGTCAATCCGGTTAGCCGAGCAACCACCATATTGAGATGACGCCACATTAGCGATAATTTGTGACATCTGTGCCGTTGCCGTTTGGATTGACTTTGGCGAATCCACCCAAGCGTTACCAATCTTGTAACCGTTGTTCAAGAGGTTATCAAAATCAATCAAGCAACAATTAGTAGCAGGTGTCACCGGTGAATAATCCAAGTCGTGCCAGTGAATGTCGCCACGCATGTGTCCCTTAGCCACCATCTTTGGTAGCATTTGCATCCCGAGTGCGCGGCTAGCAGCCCCAGCCTCCAAATCGCGTTGGGTATTAAAGACCCGACTATCCTTATTAGCATTTTCATGGACGACAGATGCGTCCTTATCGAATAGTTTTTCAATTCGCTTCTGAACATTGGAAGCATCGGCGAACTTTTGTTTGTCTTTTTCCCAATACGTTTGGTATTGGTTGATGGCTTCTTCTTCGCCATGTTTTTCTAAACAAGCATTCAAGAGTGTCCGAATTTCTGAAGTCGTGACCTTCTTGGCTTTCGCCAAAGTTTCGGTCAATTCTGCCATTATGGCTTGAGCGGTTTCTGTCGATAAATTCAGGTGTTCCAGGATAAAGTCGATCTTATAAGCATAAAAGGCTATTGCTTCGCCACTTTGCTTGATCACGGTTAGCTGTTTCAATTGATTATTTTCGATTGCCTGTACCATTCTAAATTACTTCCTCCTGTTTTTTGTTTTTGTGGGGTACCTCAAATACTACAACGATTTTGTTTTTTAGAACAGATGTTCGCTTGTGAAAAAAGCGCCTTCAAGTGCTCTTAGTCTTAAGGGAAAAGGGGATTAGAATGATAATTACCATTTGTTTACAATCAGAAAAAATTAGCAACAAAAAAATAACTATTTGTTATTGAAATTCTTCACAAAACCTTTTTAACAATGAACCAATTCTGCGTATAATAGGAGAAAAAAGGACGGAACTATGTACACAGACGATTCACTGGTATTGCACACTGATGCATACCAAATCAATATGATTTATACCTATTGGAAAGACAAAATTGATCAAAAGCCAGTGGTCTTTGAAGCCTATTTCCGCAAGATGCCCTTTGACAACGGCTACGTTATTTTCACAGGGCTGGAACGACTCGTTAAGGCCCTAACAAATCTTCGCTTTAGCGATGACGACATCGACTACTTACGGTCATTAGACCTCTACGAAGAGGATTTTTTACTCTATCTGAAGAATTGGCGCTTAACGGCAACTATCCGCTCGGCTTTAGAGGGCGAAGTCATGTTCAACCACGAACCATTGATTCAAGTCGATGGTCCCTTGATTGATGCCCAACTGTTAGAGACTCTCTTATTGAACATCATCAACTTCCAGACGCTGATTTCAACAAAGGCAGCTCGGATTGCTTCAGTCACCGATGGCCAGCCGTTGCTTGAATTTGGAACAAGACGAGCCCAGGAACTTGATGCCGCCCTTTGGGGGACCCGAGCCGCCTACATCGGTGGTTTTGATGCCAGTTCAAACGTTCGAGCAGGTAAGCTCTTCCATATTCCAATCTCAGGAACGCATGCCCACGCCTTGATTCAGGCCTACCAAAGCGACTATGAAGGTTTTCGGGCTTATGCCAAAACCCACCATGATGTTGTTTTCTTAGTTGATACCTTTGACACCCTAAAATCAGGTGTCCCCAACGCCATCAAAGTAGCAAAGGAGTTTGGCGATAAAATCAACTTCCAAGGGGTCCGGATTGATTCAGGTGATATGGCTTACCTATCAAAGAAGGTTCGGTCAATGCTCGATGAAGCCGGCTTCCAAGATGCAAAAATTTACGCCTCCAATGACCTGGATGAAAATACCATCTTGAATTTGAAAAGCCAAGGAGCAAAGATTGACGTTTGGGGCATTGGTACTAAGCTGATTACCGCCTACGACCAACCGGCCCTCGGTGCCGTCTACAAAATGGTCAGCATCGATGGACAAAACACCATTAAGCTGTCCAATAACGTCGAAAAAATTTCTACGCCCGGTAAAAAGCAAATTTGGCGGATTACCGATAAGAAGGACGGCAAATCAGAAGGTGACTATTTGACCTTCTTTGGCCTGGATCCAAATCAAGTGGAAACTCTCCACATGTTTGACCCGAACCATCCCCTTCTTTCCAAGGAGGTCACTGATTTTCAGGCAACCCCAATTCTCCATGACATTTTCGTCGATGGAAAATTAGTCTACGACCTGCCTGACATCAAAGAAATTAAGGCCTACGCCAAAAACTCGCTGGATAATCTCTGGGATGAATACAAGCGCATCTTAAATCCAGAAACCTACCCCGTTGATTTGGCACAAGACCTCTACGATGCCAAAAACGACTTAATTCAAACCATCCGTCAACAAATCAAGGAGATGAAAGCATGAGAGCCCTTCAAGCCAAAATTATCGCCGAACTACACGTGCAACCTGTTATTGACCCCCGAGCCGAAATTCGGCGGTCGATTGACTTCTTAAAGCAGTACTTGACCCATAGCGCCTACCAGGGATTGGTCATCGCCGTTTCTGGTGGTCAGGATTCAACGCTGGCCGGTAAATTAGGTCAGATGGCCATTGATGAGCTCAGAGAAGAAACGCAAGAAGACTATCAGTTTATCACCATCCGCCAGCCTTATGGTCAACAGCAAGATGAAGACGATGCCCAGGCAGCGCTTGACTTCATTAACCCTGATCAAACAGTGACAACCAATATCAAATCAGCTACGGACGCCATGGTTAGCTCTTTGCGTGAGGCTGGTTTGGTCGTTGACGACTTAAGCCGGGGCTCGATTAAGCCCAAGATGCGCATGATCGCCCAGTATGCAGTGGCCAGAGAGCACCAGGCAGTTGTGATTGGCACTGACCATGCGGCCGAAGCCGTCGCTGGGTTCTTTACCAAGTACGGTGACGGCGGCACGGATATCAACCCCCTCTGGCGACTAAACAAGCGCCAAGGACGGGCGTTGCTTGAAGCTTTGTCAGCCCCCGCTCACCTGTATGAAAAGACCCCGACAGCTGATTTGGAAGACGACCGACCACAGCTGCCAGATGAAGTAGCCCTAGGAGTCTCTTACAAGACCATAGACGACTATTTAGAAGGCAAGCAGGTTTCTACTAGCGACGCCGAAAAAATTGAATCACTCTACTTAAATAGCCAGCAAAAAAGGAACGAACCAATTACGATTTACGACACTTGGTTTTATTAATCATTCAAAACACAAAAAGGACTCCGGGTTTTACCTTAAGGTAAAACCCGGAGTCCTTTTTAACTGTTTTTTTGGGGGCAAAGAAAAAGCAGAACTTTTTCAAGTTCTGCTTTTTCTTTGGAATCTCCCAAGGTCGCCTGATTAACTCAGTGCTCCCGCTCGGATTCGAACCGAGGACCTTGGGATTAAAAATCCCCTACTCTAACCAACTGAGTTACGGAAGCAATCCTGTGCCTTAGCACATTTATATATATTACCGAAGCAAGAGCAAAAAAGCAATACTTTTTAAAAAATATTTTTACTTTTTTATTGCTCTTCATCCCCATTAGACAAGTCATCCAGGTCATCTGAACCGGCTAATTCCGTGAGGTTATCTTCGATGGCTTCGTCTTTTTCAGCATCGTCATCATCTTCGGCATCATTGCCGTCACCAGTCTCGGCATTGTGACCTTCAAGGTCATCAAAGTCATCGTCTTCTGGATCATCATCGTTATAGTCAATCACGTCGTCATCGGCTGATGCAGAATCGGCAAAGACGTTCACCTTCTTTGAGGCCTTCTTCTTCTTTGGCTTTTCTTCTTCGTCATCAATTTCGTGAATTGATTCGTCGATTGCATCGACTGGATACCATGAACGCAGAGCCCATTCGTTATTTCCCAAGGAAATAAACGAACCGTCGGTGTTCAAGTCCGTATAAAATTGTGACAATCGACTTTGGAAAGCATCCGCATCGATTTCCAAAAAGTTTTGGATGGCCGTCACTAAATCAGTAAAGGCCATGGCCTTCTTTTGTTCTGCTAAGATGGCCGTAGCGATTTCCACCAAGGACATCTCTTCCTTGAGTTGACCGTTTTCTAAATTTAACATGGCTCTCGTCCTTTCGCGCTTCTAACTAGTAGAGTATACTGGATTTTGGCCCAAATTGCAAGGCAACCTGGTATTGGCCAACCACCTGGTCGTTGGCAGACAAGGCATAAGCCAAATCCAACGCCCCCGCCTGCTTGCTTTCATCAAAGGTAAAGTCAAGCTGGTTGGTATTGGTTGAAAGCAACATCATGCCCGCTACCGTTTGATAGGGTTGGTGTTCCACCAATCCAAGTTGAAAGACCATTCGCGTCTTCGTCACATTATGACGACTAAGGCTGATTTGCTTTTCAGTGAGCTTAAAGATGACCTTGGTCTCACCTTCATCATCAATTTTTTCGGTGTAGGCCAAATAAACACTATCACCCTTGATGGTCAATAAACCGGTCGTTTCAACCTCATAATGTTCATCACCGGCATCTTGAAAGACCTGGTGACTGATTTTCACTTGTACTTCTTTTTGGCTCATTTAGTTAAAATTGCTCCTAATATTTTCACAAATAGCTAAAGTCTATTATAATAAGAAAAAGCACGAAGGGAAAGGTCAAATATGTCGGAAAAATTAGCACACGAAAAAGTCCTCCGCGATCCAATTCACAAATTCATTCATATCCAAGATCAATTAGTCTTAGACCTGATTAATACTCCCGAGTTTCAACGACTCCGTCGGGTTGAACAACTTGGCGTAACCGCCTTTGTTTTCCACGGGGCCGTTCATGACCGCTTCGGTCACTCCGTCGGTGCCTACGAATTAGCTCGGCGCATTACCGATTACTTTAACGAATACTATCGCACCAAAACACCTGGCGATGGTCTTTGGGACCCAGAGGAACAGATGTTGACGGTTGTTGCTGCCCTCTTACATGACGTTGGCCATGGTGCCTTTTCACACACTTTTGAGCACCTTTTCCACACCAATCATGAACAAATGACCCAGGATATTATTACTGGCGATACCGAAATCAACCGAGTTTTGCAATCTTACAGTCCTGATTTTCCCAACAAGGTCGCCTCAGTCATTGCCAAGACTTATGAAAACCATCAAGTCGTCCAACTGATTTCTAGTCAATTAGACGTGGATCGGATGGATTACCTTCTCCGCGATGCCTTTTATACCGGCGCCACTTACGGTGAATTCGATATCGACCGAATTATGCGAACGATGAAACCTTGCAAAACCGGGATTGCCTACGATATCGCTGGTATGCATGCGGTTGAAGACTACATTGTTTCCCGCTATCAGATGTACCTTCAGGTCTACTTCCACCCAGTTTCACGTGGAATGGAAGTGATCTTGGAGCACCTCCTGGGTCGCGTTAAGGAACTCCTTTCACAGGGACACAATACTGGTGACTTGGTTGGACCCTTGCTGGCGCCCGTTTTTCAACCCGACCACGATTTGACCATTGATGAGTACCTACGCCTTGATGACAACCTCTTTATGACGGCCATCAACGGTTGGCAGGACTATCCTGACCAAATCTTAGCGGACCTTTCGTCCCGGTTCTTAAACCGGCGCCCATTTAAGTCTATCCAAATTAACGAGCAATCGGCGCCCTACCTGGCTGAGCTCGAGCAAATCGTCAAGGATGCTGGCTTTGACCCAGACTATTACACGGCCCAAAACGACGCCTACGACCTCCCCTACGATGATTATAAACCAAGCGAGAAGAAGCCACGAACCCAAATCGAGCTCGTCTTGAGCGATGACTCCCACCGTGAGTTATCACAGCTATCAGCTCTGGTTGCGTCTATTAAGGGCCGCGCTTCCTTGGACCAACGTTTCTTCTTCCCAAAAGAAATGCTGAACAATGGTCCAGACGACCTCTTCTCGCAGGTTCACCAGAATTTCCGGTCACTGATTAAAAATGATACCTTTATCCCTGGCGAACACTAAAAAGAAACTACTAACGAAGAAATCAGTATCCATTAACTGATTTTTCACCCAATAAAAACCGCTTTGACTACTAGCAGTCAAAGCGGTTTTTGTCTCGTTAAAATTTTGCAGTTGTACTTAAAGGCTTACTTCTGTGCCAACAAAGCCAAAGCGCGGTCAACGTCAGCCGTTTGGTCGGCAATCGTCTTCATCCGGTTTTCAATCACCGCTTGGTCGATCACGATTTCGCGGGCCAAACCTGGTTGGTCCAACTTAGGCGTGAAGAAGGCCTTGAATTCGGCCAAGTTTTCCGCCGTCTTGAAGATGCGCGAAATCACCGTCACGTAAGATGAGAAGGACATGTCGCCACCAAGACGGTCTTCCAACCAGTCCCAGTTGTTCTTTGCCCAGTCCCAGGCCAGAGCTTGACCCTTGTCGTTGCCCAAGACGCCTTGGAACCAACCACGAAGGTCTTGTGGCTTAATCACATCGGCATTCTGGTAGTTAGCAACCAGTGTCTCCAACTGATTTTCATCCTGGCTCGTTACTAAAGCAGCTTCCAAATCAGACTTCAAGGCTGCTTCCGCCGTCTTTTGATAGTCCGTCAAGAATTGGTTGAACTTTTCTTGGGTGTTAAAGTTTTGGATTTCGTTCTTCAACACAACTGCTCGACCGTTGGCAGGCAACTTCGTCACATCCCCACCAGCCTGTTCAAAGACTTCATGGTCGTGGGCAACCAAGTCAGCATTCTTAGCAAAGAGGGCTGCTAACAAAACCTGAGCTCGCACCATTTCATCATCAACGCTTTCGCCTGCGCGTTTGTCAAAGCCAAGACGGTCCAACTGTTGCTTTGAAAGGTCGCCAACAAAGGTCTTCAAGTTCTTTTCCAAATCAGAACCATCTGTCGCAAAGGCCTTAACTTGGCCAATTACTTGATAAATCAATGACTGAACCAATTCAGATGTTGAGTCTGCCAACTTTGGCAAGACCCAAAGCAAGTCAGCAAATGATCCTTGACCAGCTTGGGCCAACAACAAGTTGTTTTGCAAGAATTGAGCTTGTGAAATGGCGTTTGCCTTTTCCAAGTTGGCCACCTGTTCGGCCAACAATGTGTCATCGTATTGCACGATGTAGTGACCAGTATTACCAACATTCAAAGTGAAGGCACCATTGCTTTCACGCTTCAATGTTTCATAATCACCCAAGTCCATGCTTTCAGTCGTCAACAAATCAGGGGCAGAGGCAGCAGAAGCGGCCAATGGCACTTGCCAAATCCGACTGTCGGCATTTGGCACAGCTGATTTGTCACCACCAATTGAGAATGGCTTTTGGCTAACCTTAACGCGGCCGTCCTCCACCTTGACAGAAACAACTGGGTAACCAGGTTGTTCCAACCAAGAATGCATGATTTCGCCAATGTTCTTGCCGGAGGCTTCACCCAAGGCAGACCAGAGGTCATCCCCGGTTGCATTGCTGTACTTCTTCTTGGCAAAGTATTCCTTCAAACCATTGCGCAAGGCATCGTCGCCAATCAAGGCACGAACCATGACCAACAAGTGGCCACCCTTGGCATAAACGATGGCGGGATCAAAGAGTGCATCAATTTCTTCTGGATGCTCGACTTCCACGTGGACGGGTTGAACACCTAAGATAGCGTCTCGCTGCAAAGCCTTTTGAACTTCAACGGCGTTGAAAGATTCCCAAATATGCCAGTCAGGCTCCAAGAAGTCCGTTGCCACGTATTCCATCATGTTGGCAAAGGATTCGTTCAACCACAACTCATCCCACCACTTCATGGTGACTAAGTCACCAAACCATTGGTGAGCCAATTCATGGGCCACGATGGTAGCCACGTATTGCTTGGTTGCCGTTGAAGAGTTCTTTGGATCAACGAGAAGGCAAGCTTCACGGTAGGTTACCACACCCCAGTTTTCCATAGCGCCGGCTGAAAAATCAGGCAAAGCCACTTGCCAAGAATGTGGCAATGGATATGGTGTTTGATAAAAGTCTTCAAAGAATTCGATTGACCGCTTCGCGATATCAAGTGAGAAGTCCAAGTTATCGGCAGGGTGTGCCTTTGTAGCAAAAACCCCAATTTCAACACCAGAGTTCGTCTTAGTCTTCTTGCTTTGCAAGTCACCCAAGGCAAAGCCTAAGAGGTAAGTGGACATCTTGACTGTCTTGTCAAAGTAATGCACACCCTCTTCGACCTTTTGCTCTGGCATGTTTGAGATGACTGATTCCTCTGGCTTTTCATCAAACTTAATGGCCAAAGAGAACGTTGCCTTTGCTTCTGGTTCATCAATACTTGGGAAAGCTTGACGAGCAAAGTAAGTTTCAAATTGCGTGGAAACCAATTGCTTGGCTTGACCATCGACGTTGTAATAAGATGGGTAAATCCCATTCATGTTGTCCGTCAATGGCGCGTGGTAAGTGACCTCGACTTCAATTTCACCAGCCTGATCAGCCTTAAAAGTCACTTGATCTTGGTCATTGTCCATTGTAAAGTCAACCGCTTGGCCGTTAACCTTCAATGTTTCCACCACTAAGTCGTGTTGGTGTAATGCTAGATCAGTCGTCGTCACGTGACCCGTAATCGTCGTTTTTCCAACAATCAACTTATTTTCGCGTGAGATATCCAAAAACAAATCATAATGATCGGGTTGGAATGTTTCATAAAGACGTGGAATTGCAGCCATGAGGCACCTACCTTTTATTAAAAATTTATTAATATAGAATTAACAATAATGCTATTATAACTAAAAAATGAGATAAAAGATAGTAAGGGGATGTGAAAAGGCGAACGCTTGCCTCATAATCTGGAAAGCCCTATAATTATTAGGAAGAAGACCTTTCAATGGTCAATCCATTTATGAGAAAGAGAAGTACATGTCGCTTTTATTGATTATCGCCTTGCTCGTGGGTGCCGTTGTTGCGGCTAACATCGTTCAGCCCTTTGTCAAGCGTATTCCAGAAGCACTGATTTTAATTGTCATTGGTGCCCTGTTTTCCATCCTACCAATCTTTCACGGCTTTCAAATCAACTCCGAGTTCTTTTTATTCTTGATTATTGCGCCCATCATGTTTCAAGAGGGACAAAGCCACCCCTACAATACTATTCGTAAACACGCCAAAACCATTATCCAGCTGTCAGTCGTATTGGCGCTTTTTACCATGGTCTTAGTTGCCTTAGTCAACGCCAACTTCCCTACCAAGTGGCCGCTGGCCTTAACAATCGCCCTGGCAGCCATTGTGGTCCCAACGGATGCCGTGGCCGTTAAATCAATGACAAAGGGCCTAACCATGCCCAAGGGGTTAAATCAGTCATTGGAACTAGAGTCTCTTTTTAATGATGCAACCGGAATTGTGTTACTGGACTTAGCCCTTTCATTTTTTACTAAGGGGTCGCTGTCACCCATGACAGGTATCGGCTATTTCCTCTTCGTTTCCTTAGGTGGCCTTTTAGTCGGTGCCCTCCTTTCTTTACTAGTAATTGGGTTACGGATGTATTTAAACTTCCACGCAACCTCTGCCAAAGCAACAACTATCCCCCTAAACCTCTTAACCCCCTTTGTGATTTATATTGTCGCCGAACACCTCGGCACCTCCGGTATTTTGGCCGTGGTTGCAGCGGGCTTAGTACATAACTGGGAACATTCAAAACTACAACTAATTGCCACCGAGAGTCAAATCGTGACCGCTACCATTTGGCAAACCACCACCACCGTTTTGAACGGGATTGTCTTTGTCATTTTAGGTCTAGCGCTGCCAGCCATTTTTAAAACGATGACTCACTTTGGCTGGGTTGGTTCCCTGATTTTAATCGCACTGGCTGGCGCCATCTACCTGGCAATGTTTTTAGGCCGCTTTCTTTGGGTGACACTCCAAAGCGATCAAAACCTAACCGAATTCTTCGGTAAAAAACATACAAAAAACCGCCGAGTTCGCGCCCGCCTCTTTGGTCTTTCAGGCGTCCACGGAGCCGTCACCTTGGCCTTAGCAATGTCATTGCCAGCCAAAATTAATGGTCGTCCCTTGCCCTTCTTAGATGAAATTCAAATCGTCGCCACCCTCGTAATCCTAATTTCTCTTGCCGTTGCTAGTGTGGCGCTGCCACTCTTGCTGAAAAAAGAAACGGCGGACTTTAGTCCAGAGGACCTTGATCGCGTCCGTAAGCAAATGATTGATACGGCGATTATTGCCGTCGAGCAGTCATCAGCAAAACATGCCGTCAAAAAAGCCCTCAGCCAAACCTTGCAAACGCAAAAGTTTACTAATGGTCGCCGGCTGGCTCAGGCTGATTTTACGACATCCGTCCTGCCACTCATTAACGAGGTCTTCGATGAATTAAACGAGTATATGGATTCCGATCATATCCAACAAAACTTCGATGAAAACACGATTGCCATCTATTCTAAGATTATCCAGCGTGGCCTGATTAATCCGGCTACCAAGCGTCATCCGGTGATGAACCTGCTCCGTAAACTGCGGCGATTGCAAAGCGAAATCAAGTTCCATACCAAGACTCGCACCTTTACCCATAAGCAACGTGCTCGTTACCAGCAAGAATACCTTAAGACACACCCTGAACAGCAGCAAATTATCGCCAACTTCCGCGATAATCGCCACGCTGTTTGGGCCTTAAACGCTGACACTCAAAGTTACGCCGACCAACTGCTGGCCAAGCACCTGGCAAAACAGATGATTGCTGGCCAAGAAACTGCCAATATCGACCAGGTTAGAAGAATCTTAGACCGATTCTTTGATTTAGTATCCCACGATTACCAGCACGTTGACGTAACGGTTCCTCCCGAAGCCTACATTCAGGCATTCGGCCATGAGTATCGTTTTGTTACCACTGAATTAGAGAAAAAGGCCATTTCACCTGCTCTGGGTGACCAACTCTACCATGAAATCAACCAAGCGCAGACCCTCCAATTGATGGACCTGACTGCTACTTCGGACTAAGTATTTCACATAAAAAACCAGGTACTTTGCTACAAAACAAAGTACCTGGTTTTTTCTTAATCTTTTAACAGCCCTAATTAGCCCTTAGCGCAACTTTTCATAAATTGGTAGAAGTGTTTGCAAAGCTTGAATTAACGTCTCTGTTAGCTTCTCCTGGCCCATTAAGGACGATTCAGCCGGTATCTTCAAACCAACCAAAACTTCAGCGGCTTTAACCTTTTCATACCGCTCCACCGCATTGGCATAGTTGGCCAACTCCTGATTTTCATTGACCATATGATTTAATGACAGGCAGTACTCACTTGGTAGCTGAGTAACTTGGCTAGCTACCGCCCGCATCTTGGGTACAATCTCAGCCAAGTCCTTAGGCTTCATATTCTCCTCAACTGCCAAGTAAAAATACAAGTTATCCGCCCACAAACCCAACTCGAAATGGGGCATCATCTTATAACCACGCTTATTGGGGGCAAAGGCCACCCAAGTATTATCCGGCGCATTGGTCTTACGCATCTTATGTTTGGCGACGTGTGCATACCAATCTTGACCATCTTCTTTTAAAATCGGCAATGCCAAATCAGCAAAGGCCACAAACTTCGGATCAATGATCGCTCGAATTTTGTTCATCCGTCCGTCCAAAGTCGGGTCATCAAAAACAAGAAAATCCTGTTGATTAAACATTTTCTTCCTCCTTCTCCTTATCGTCCTTACTAAAGAACGGGAATTCCGTTAGCCATGTCATCAAGACAAAACCCACGACCAAAATCGTTGCCAAAAGATCCAACCAAATCAAGAAAACAGCAATCGACGCCAAGGACTGGTAAACACCGGATCGATGGAACTGAATATCAGCAAACCAAACAAAAACGCGGTTTAGGAGCATTAATAATGATAGGTCAATCAAGGTCCCCACAATGACTGCTAAAAAGGACGGCCGGGCAGCCTTCACCGGCAAGCGATAATTGGCCCAAATCAGAAAAATCCACAAGCCAATAATAACAAGCCAGCGAGTTGGTGAGGCAATCACAATCCCGGTCCAATGGTTAATCAGCAAGGCCGTAATATTTCCAATCAAAATAATGGCTGCAACGGTTACCAACATGACTATTAGCCATAAAAAAGCCCATAACCTTGAGAGAATCGGCAAACCCACCTCTTCCTTATCAGCAATTTTATTAAAGGTACTGCGCAGAACGGCCAAAACCTGTGATAGCGACCAAACAATAAAAATTAGTGAAAAAGAAAGATAAGATTTTGTATTGGTATGGGCAACCGAATTGACAATTGGTGTTAAAAAGTTAGCAATCGAAGAAGGCAGCATCTGTGCCAAAACGGTCACCACATGTTCCGTCTTCAAATTCAACGCCGCAATTGCCAACACGAACATAATCAACAGCGGAATTAGTGTCAGAACCACATAGTAGGCAAAGGTTGGCCCAACTAACGTTAACTGTGCACGGGTAAAATAGGTCACCAGGGCATCGACCCGGAAACGGCGGTCTAGATAGGCCCAGATTTTTTTAAAACGTTTTTTCATAAATCCTATTATGCCATAATTACAAGCAAAAAGACCTCACAGTTTGAGGTCTTTTTAAGTTGAAAAAAACTAATTTTAAAAATTAAACAGATGGAATTTGACCCAAAGCAGTTTGCGCTGCCAAATTCAAGACAGACCATTGACGGTCATAACCAGGTTGGAAGAAGAAGTCGGCCTCGGCCAAGTCTTCCAAGGTCATCTTGCCCTTAATTGCCAAGGCAATCGTATTGGCATGGGCAGTGACGTCGGCCTTTGATAAGACCTGGCCACCCAAAATTGCATGTGTCTTGGGGTTGAAAATCAGTTTCACGCTGATTTCTGGATTACCTTCCTTCACGAATTCAGGTCGGATTGTCGCTTCATACAATGAGGAAGCAATTTCTAAGTTCATCTTAGCTGCATTATTGGCGTTCACACCGGTTGTTGCCAGGTTGTAATCGAAGACTGGCAAAGCAGATGAACCGTTAACACCAGCAAATGAACGCGCAGGCTTGTCCATCGTCATCGTTTCAATCACGTAACGTGCTTCACGACGGGCAGTTGAAGCCAAAGCAATTGGCGCTGGTTGACCAGCTGGCGCAAAGAGTGGCAAGATGGCGTCCCCAATTGCGTAGACATCCTTGGCAGAAGTTCGCAAGTATGGGTCCGTCTTAATCCAACCACGTTGGTCTAAGTCGATCGTTCCCTGCAAGTACTTCGTATTTGGCTTAACACCAGCCGCAACAATGGCCAAATCAGCATCAAATACTTGACCGGCATCGTCCTTAACCTTTGTCAACGTACCATCCCCTTCAAAGGCAGCAACCGTATGACCGAGGTGTAAGTTCACTCCGTTCTTTTCCAATTCAACTCGAACCTTTTCAGCCAATTCAGCGTCAAGGTAGTTTCCCAATGGGCGGTCGATCAAGTCAATGACCGTCACCTTCTTGCCTGCCTTCGCAAAGACTTCAGCAGCTTCGATTCCAATGTAGCCAGTTCCAACGACGACAACGGAAGAAACGGCATCATCATGCAACTTGTCATAAATCTTGGTTGCCCAATCACGACCGCGCATCAGATAGACGTTATCCAAATCAGCACCGGGAACTGGAATTGTCGCTGGCGTAACACCAGAAGACAAAATCAACTTATCGTATGAATCTTCCAAAACTTCGCCGGTCGCCCAATTCTTGACGGTCACCTTCTTGGCGTCCGTGTCAATTCCAGTCACTTCGTGTTGCGTCAAAATCTTGCCGCCAAACTTTTCCAAATCAGCTGGCTTAAAGTTACGAACATCATCGCGGTCCGTCACCTTGTCTTCTAAGAATAATTCTATTCCACAAGACATAAAGGACACAAAGTCACCTGCTTCATAAACAGTAACTTGTGCATCTGGGTATCGAGTTAAAGCTTCATGTGCGGCTTCGTGACCACCATGAGAGGCACCAACAACAACAACTTTCATTTTCATCCTCCGTTAAAATAACTTCGATTTGCAATAACAAAACTTCACATACATTATAAAATTTTTTCAGCATTAAGCCAAGACTTTTTTAAAAAATTTCAGTTAGACCATTTTTAAAACTTTTTGTCTTAAAACAGCTTACCAATGCTAAAGTGAATCACAATGGTTAAGAGCCCAATCCAAATATTTCTGATAACCGCTCGTTTCACCATTCCCTTTGATAAGAAAGCTGAAATGAGACCGGTCAAAGAAACGGCCACCACCGTTGCCAAAATAGCTGCAATATATTGGTATTTCATCGATGATAAAAGGAGTGCCAAAAGCGGCAGGGCACCACCAAGCGCTGCCGAAAACGTTGAAGCAAAAGAGGCCTCAATTGGTGAAACGTAGTGACCAAGGGTCATATCATATTTGACGGACAAAATCGTTTCCAATGGCTTTTGTGCTAACAACTCAACTGCGATGGCCTTGGCTGTTTCAGCGGTCACACCCCTGTCTTCATAATAGGCTTGAACTGTTGCCAGCTGTTCATCAAAGTTTTCCTTTAATGCCACTCGCTCGCGATCGACTGCCACCCGTTCACTATCCGACTGTGAAGAAACCGCTGCAAATTCACCCGATCCCATTGATAAGGCACAGGCCAACAAGTCTGACAACGCCGCAATGACAATCACAAGCCGATTCGTTGTCGCTGCCGCAACTGAGAAAACAACCCCAACAACTGTCAAGATACCATCGTTTGAACCTAGGATTCCTGCTCGAATCGCATTTAGCCGTTCTTCCATTGTCTGACCGCTCTTTTTTTCCTCACGGCGGTCACTAACTGTACTTAAAACATTTTTCATCTTTTTTCTCCCCCATTAGCGAAAGAGTGAACCGATTGCTAGCGTCACAGCCATTGTTAAAATTCCGGCAACAAGGTTCCTTAAAGCACCTCTAACCCGGTTAGCACCATTAATCACGGCGGCTAAATAACCTGTGATTAATAATGCTACTAAGACTGCTAAAAATGTCGCTACAATTCGCCACTCTGGTTTTGCTAAGCCCATCAATGTCATTGGAAAGGCTGCTCCGGTTGGGAAGGCGAAAAAAGAGACGATAGCGGCACCACCAGCAGAAACCTTGGAATTTAGCGAAAAGCCAAAGCGTTCGCGCACCATTGTTTCTAAAGGATCCTTTGCCATCATTTCTTTTGTCGCCTGCAAAGCCATCTGAGCTGAAATGCCATCAGCTTGATACTTATCTTTGACAAAATTAAATTCTTTGTTGTAATCTTGTTCTAACACCTTCGATTCCTCTTTGCGAGCGCGGTCTTGAGCGTCTCTCGATGATTCAACCGAGACATACTCACCCATAGCCATCGAGACCATGCCGGCAAGCGTTCCTGCAAAACCTGACAACATCACCGCCGTCAGGCTTTGGCCCGCACCGGCCACTCCAATAATAATACCGGCAACCGATAGAATCCCATCATTGCCACCCATGACGCCCGCACGAACCAAGTTGTTTTGGGCCATTAATGACTTTTTTTTCATTCTCAATAATCCTCCTCAATTAAGAATGGTTCTAATATAGTTTATCAGCTTCCTTTCCGTTTGTCAAGAAAATGTGTAATTCTGATAAATATCTTTTCTAAGTCATTAATGTCCACTCTATTCTTATTTAGATAATTAATTAAGAATAATCCCAATGTAAAGCCACAAATTCTAAAATATTTGTCAAGAAGTCTTTGAATTGTTCTAATCACATGTTATAATCGTAATGTATTCGATACATTAGGAGGGGAAAATATGCTTGATCAGCTGAAATCCGTTTTACAAGAACACAAACTTAAGGCAACTAATCAACGGTTGACCTTGCTAGAGTACATGATGAGTCATGACACCCACCCTACGGCGGAAATGATTCATAATGATTTGCCAGATATTTCTCTAGCAACTGTTTATAATACTTTGGAAAAATTTGTTAATGCTAAATTAGTCGTCGTGATTGAGGGAATTTCAGATGGTAAGCGTCACTACGATGCCGCCTCTCATCCCCATTATCACGTCATTAATACGCAGACCAACGAGATTATCGATGCAGCTAACTTTGACCCTGCGCCCCTGATCAAGGCTGCCCAGGCTGCAACCGGTTTGCAAATTACCGAGTATCGAATCGATTTGTATGGCATCAAACCAAACGCGAACGACTAATTAACAATTGCAACACAAAAAACCAGTACTGAAAAATTTCAGTACTGGTTTTTTTGATGCTTATTGTCTTTTTAACTAATTTTAACTTGGCTTATTCATCACAGTATCCCAAAAGGCATTAATAATTTCCTTTGAGATACGACCATTTGTTCCATCCAAATAGGAGTTCAATCCTGGAATAGCCAAAGACATGGCAAATGGTTGACCTGGTACATAAGCCACCATTGACTCAGTATAAGTCGAATGACCATTGGTTGTTGTTTCGGCAGTACCAGTCTTGGCATAAACCTGTGGCGACAAGCCGTGCAAACTAGATCCCGTGTTATGTGGGTCTGAACCGTTGGCCACTCGGTACATTCCATTCTTAATGACATTCCATTGATCCGTGGTCAAAGAGACTTGACCTTGAAGTTGTGGTTGTGCCGTCCAAACGGTCTTTTGGTTCTTACCAGAAACATCACTCTGCAAAACCGAACCAACCAAGTGCGGCTGGACTAGGTAACCACCGTTAGCAATTACTGAAACGTAACGAGCCAACTGCATGGTGGTATAAGAATCGTACTGTCCGAAGGATTCGTACAAATATTTTCCAATATTGGCACCGTCTGTCGGTCCACGATAACCCGCTGTTTCGCCATCAATATCGATTCCCGTCTTCGTTCCCAAGCCAAACTGTGCCAAACCATTGCGCAACGTTTGGAAGGCATCAGAACGAAGCTTCAACTGTTCACCCGGATAATAAGTCTGACCACCGATTTTCATTCCCAATTGAACGAAGTAAGTGTTCGAAGACCGTTCCAAGGCTGTTGGGGCATCAACGGCCACCGGACTACCACCCTGGTTCCAGTATGAAGTAATGTTTGGCGTTCCTTGAATCTTAATCGCCTGATCATACATCGTATTGTTCGTTGGGGTGACCACGCCTTTTTGGAAACCAGTGGCCAGGATAGCTGGCTTAACAACAGACCCCATGACGATGGCAGCATTAATGTTTCCTAACGGATTGGCCGTCTTCGTTCCAGTCTTACTATCACGACTAACCCCACCCATGGCATAAATTGCACCAGTATAGGGATTAATAACAGTCGCATAAGCTCCTTGCACATCACCCCCAGGCAAATTATCTTCCAAAATTTGTTGCACTTTCTTTTGGAAGGCAGAGTTGATGGTCAACTTCAAAGTGTCACCAGCCTGTCCCTCATACTTAATATCAGAACTCTTGACACCATTCATCGTCGAAATCACCGTTTGTGATGGTGACCCCTTCAATAGTGATTCATACTGCTTTTCAAGAGCAAAGCTACCAACCGGTTCATTTTGTGAATAACCCTGTGCCAACAGTGTGTGCAATCGGTCTTCCGGCAAACCAGTTGATTCATTGGTGACCGTACCAACCATTGGTTCGAAATCATTCCCCTCAGGATAATCACGAGAGAAAGACTCGCCAATCTTGATACCAGGCATATCAGACAACCGTTCCCCAATTTCAGCCTGTGCCTTATCGGAAACACCTGACTCTTGGATGTAGGTTGTTGATAGCGCGTAGGCTCCTGACATCTTTTGGAAAATCATCGCCTGGTTGGCATCAATATCCTTATCCAGATTATGATTCATCACGTACTGCGCTTGGTAAGTACTCAATTGAGTAGACGACCAACCATCGGCAGTCTTCCCATATTGCTTTTGCAACTTCGTTTGAATCTTTGTTGCTTCCGTTGAGTTTGTCACGAGATAGTAATCGGCCTTCGCCCGATTACTTAAACGACTAGTATCGATTGAAATATACTTGGATAGCGTCTTGGCAATTTTAGCAATCTGGGCCGAAGTCGTTGTTTTTCCTCTAGTATAAGTCACTGCCGCTTCGGGCTTATTACCGGTAATGACTTTACCGGTACTATCATAAATCAGGCCACGCTGGGCGCTACCTAATTCAACGGTTTCATCGGACTTGCTAACCTCTGTTTCAAAGGCTGGTCCCTGTTTGATTGTCAGAAAGGCCAATTGAATAATCAATGCCATTGTTAAAGCAATGACGACGCCTAAAAGTAATTTTAGCCGGGATGGCAAGTTTGCTCTGGCGTCATTTTTATCACGGTCTTCAAGGTAAGGATTGCGCTTCATTTGAATTCTTTCCATTTATGTTCATTATGATTCTCTCTACTTTACCATAAAAAGCGAATTTATCGCTAAATTTCAACCGAATTTTGTTATTCTAGAGGCATGAATAATTACAGACAAATCGCCCAAAAATACCTTTTTTCACCAGTCACGCTTTCCTTTCTAATTCCTGTTATTTTAATGACCGCCTATTTTGCTGGTCGCGGGATGACGCCCTTTGGTTCATCGACCATTTTAACGGTTGATTTGGGCCAGCAATACCTGGATTACTTTATTCAGTTTAAGCACACGATTCTATCTGATCCGTCTGCCTTTTTTTATTCCTTTTCATCAGGAATTGGTGGCGACATGGTTGGTGAATGGTCTTATTATTTAATGTCACCATTTAACCTCCTCTTCTTACTCGCCTCAACAAAAACCATGCCCATTTGGATTTTAGTCGTAACCGTTTTAAAAATCGGTTTAGCCGGCTTTTCGATGGCGCTTTTAATTAAGAAGATGAATTGGCTGTCAGGCTATTGGATTCTGATTTTTGCCATTAATTACCCACTCTCAGCCTGGTTTATCGCCAATGATTTAAACCTGCTATGGTTGGACACTGCCGCCATCTTCCCTTTGCTGATTCTGTCATTAGAACGACTCCTGGCCCACAAGGGTTCCGGGGCCTTTTTGGCAATGCTGGTGGCGACGATTATCACCAATTATTACATCGCCTGGATGGTGGGACTCTTCTTATTTCTTTATGTTCCCTTTCGCCTGTTTGACGGTCAAATCAAAAATCGGCTAAAAATTGTTTTCACATTGGTAAAATCAGGAATCTTAAGCATTTTTTTAACCGCTTGGCTTTGGTTACCGACCTACGCCCAACTGAAGATGGGGAAAACAACTCACAATTCCACCTGGCTATTCAAATTTGATAATAACCCACTGTTATTATTCCTGAAGTTAATGCCTGGTTCCTTTGATTTTGATCAAATGCAAACCGGTCAGGCTAATTTTTTAGTAGCACCATTAATTTTGATTGCTCTCTGGGCCTTTTTTGCTAGCAAAAAATTTTTACTTCGTGAAAAATTGATGGCCGCCCTCATCTTAGTGATTTTAATTTTAGCAACGACCTTTGCACCATTGATTTTACTTTTCCATGGTGGGCAATACCCCGTTTGGTACCCAGCTCGGTTCTCTTTTTTGATTTCCTTCTTTTTAATTGTCCTTGCTGCCAAGGGCTTTCAGCCAAATTGGCAGCCCAGCCTGTTCGCCCGTACTTTTTACCTTGTGGCTGTTTTAGCACTAACAATCTGGGGATCTAGCCAACTGCTAAAGGTATCTTACCTTGATAAAAATGCACTTCTCGGCTTTCTCTTCGGCTACCTTTTAACCATCCTGATTTTAATTGTGATGGACGGCAATCAAGTGAAGATGTTGCTTCTATTGATTGTGACCACTGGCTACCTGATTTTTAATGCTGGCAAGACGTTAAACCACCTTTCCTATCTAACAAAGGCCACCTATGAGGCTGGCGTTACCCGACTCACGGCAGTTTCCAAAGCAGCCACTAAGAACGATAATTCTTGGTATCGCATTAGTCAGGGCCTCAGTCGAACCTATAACGATGGCTTTTCGGCTAACTTTAAGGCTGGCAGCCATTTTTCATCCCTGCTCCCTGCCACTACAGGTCAGTTTTACCAAAACATCGGCCAAATCGAAGGTGATTCCAAAATTGCCTACGATAATGGCACTACCATCACCGATTCTCTGCTGGCCTTTAAATACTTTATCCAAACAACCGGCCACTTAAATACTAGTTCCGCCTATTTGAAGCAAAGCAATCGTCCCGACTACAATCAGCAAAAGAGCGTTGCTAGTGGCAAAAATTGGGCACTAAAAGAGAATCCAACTGCTCTTAGCCTGGCCTATGCTGCTTCAAATCAGGCATTGACCACTCCACTATCCGTGCGTTACCCACTGGTCAATCAGGCAAACCTTCTTGCCAGCCTTGCCGGTCAATCGGACCAGCAATTACTTTATCGAGAACCTTTCCAGATTCTCAAAACTGAAAACTTAACAACGCCGACTGATTTGACGGGTGGGACAATTCAAAAGGTCAATAAGCATAAGAAAGCTATCTTAACCTTAGTTTACACACCAACAACTAATGATTCTTACTACCTTAATATTGGCGGCGCAATCAACCTTGATTCAGTCGACCTTCGACTCAATGGTGAACTCCTGACCCAGTCAAGTTCATATAACCATACGGTGGCCCTGAACCTCAACACCAACAAGAAGGACCAGCCTCAAATCTTAACAATTACCTTAAATGACGGGGCTAATTCACGTTACCTTGACGACTTCGCCATCTACTACTTCGATCAACAAGCCGTTAACCAAGACCTAGCAAAACTAAAACAACACTCACTAACCATTAAAAATGCCAATTCACGCAAAATTAGTGGTACGATTGTAACAACAGCCGACCAACCCTTAATTATGACTAGTATTCCAGCTGCCTCAGGTTGGCAGGCCAAGGTTGATGGCAAGGTGGTCAAAACAAAGACAGTGCTCCAAGGGCTGATTGCCATTCCGACACCCCCTGGTAAGCACCACGTAACCTTAACCTATACACCACCGCTGCTAGTGCCCGGTCTCTTTTTATCAATGCTAACAGCACTCTTAATCGCTGCCTATGCATCATTTAAAAAGAATCGACGACAAGCCTTGCGCCGAGGCTAGGACCGTGATATATTCAACGTGCTGTATTTTTTGTGCTACATGGCACTGAAAGGAAGAGAACCATGGCGGAAGAAAAGAAATTCCCAATGACGGCCGCAGGTCGTGACAAATTGCAAGCGGAGCTTGATGACTTAATTACCAAGCAACGTCCAAAAATTACTAACCGCATTCAAATCGCACGTTCATACGGCGATTTGTCTGAAAACTCTGAATACCAATCAGCAAAGGACGAACAAGCCTTTGTTGAAGGACGGATTGTGACCGTTCGCAAGATGATTGAAAACGCTGAAATTATTTCAGCTGACAACTCTGACAGCGATGAAGTGACATTGGGTAAGGAAGTAATCTTTAAGGAACTTCCAGATGAAGATCCCGAAACCTATACTATCGTTGGTTCTGTTGAAGCGGATCCAATGGCTGGTAAGATTTCAAATGAATCACCAATGGCTGCTGCCTTGCTTGGCAAGCATAAGGGCGACACCGTTAAGGTGCCATTGCCTAACAACGTTGAAATTCAAGTTGAAATCTTGTCTGTTAAGACAAAGCAAGACTAAATTAGAAAACCATTCAATTCAGTTTGAGTGGTTTTTTTGATGTTAAGATAAAATCAGCAAAGCAAAAGGCGGGTCCTTCCATTTTTTGGAAGGGCCCGCCTTTCTGATTTATATTATGTTGCTTATATGATGAATTAATAAATTATGCGAAGGAGTGAATGTTACCAATCAAGATAGCACCAATCAAAACCAAGAGTGTTCCGGCAATGATAAACTTCATTTGAGTAGAAGTCTTCTTTTCATGCAAAATATAGATACCACCAAAGGTACCAACAACGATACTCAACTGTGACAAAGCAGTAGCAATCGTTTGACCAACGGCCGGGTTAGCAGATGAAACGAACATGAAGATGTTTCCAACGGCCCAAACCAAACCAGTTACCAAGTTCTTCCAAGTTGGCTTTGAGAACATTTGCTTTCCTTCGCGGAAGACGAAGAGCACGATGATCAATGAACCGATTACCTGACCGATGGCCTGAGGACCAACGATGGCCGTCATGTAGTTCAAACCGTGACCGGCAGACTTGATGTCATCTGAAATATAACCAATCTTTGACAAGAAGTTAGGCAAAACGAAGTAGAGCATGAAGCCCGCAGTTGACATCACTAAGTAGAAGATTCCCTTAGCATCAATCTTTGAAGGCGTTGCGGCTGTCTTATCTGGCTTTGAAATGAAGGTTGCACCAGTCACGACCAAGGCGATTGAGATAACCCCAACAATCCACATAGCGGCGTTCTTCCACTCACCCAAGAGAGTGGCAGCCAACAGAGCGTTCATAATGATCTGGCCGGCTGTTGACAAAGGCATTCCCAATGAAACACCCATTTCCTTGAAGAGCAAGAACTGGAAAACCATCCCCATGGCCCAAACCAATCCTGATAGAATACCGACAACCCAGATTTCAGAACCAAGATAGAAGCCGTGTGGTAATACGAAACCGAAGAGTGTCAGCATTCCGAAAATCAATGCTCCAATTGACATTCCGAAAGTTTGTTGTGAGGCAGATCCGCCCATCTTTGTTGATACGAGCCCAACTGAACCCCAGAACAAAGCTGAGAGCAAGGCAATTAAAATTGCAAAATTCATAATGTTTAAGTTCCTTTCACTTATCTTACAAGCTATATTCTACACGAATGTAAACGGTTACACAACGTTTTTTACAAAAAAATTTCACGAAATAAAAAAAAGCCTGACAAAGCAGACTTTCAAAGGTTAATTTTTATCGTATTGAGCTAAGTTCCAATTTTCAATAATCTGGATAATCAGCTTTGGATAACTAGGATCTGTGGCATAACCATCAGTTGACAATGCTTGGGCAGCATCCTTGTAATTTTTAGCAGCCAAGACATCAGCAAACTGGTTGGCATTCCAAGTATTTCCATTGGCGATTGTCTTAGCGTGAGCCTTCATGGAATCTTGATAAGAGTCGTAAACTGCAAAACGAGCATTCTTCGTCACCGTTTGACCGTTTTCAACTTCTTGAGTCTGCAAAACGACTGATTTACCAGCTGTTGTGTCATCCGTCTTCACACCATAGTAATTATTATACTTTGATGACAACGCAGAATCGTCCCAGTTTGATTCGTGGATAGCCTGAGCGATTGAAATTGACGCCAGAATACCATACTGGGATTGAAGACTCTGGCTATATGGCGCAATCTTCCTAATAAAGGCTAAACGCCGGTCAAACTCTTTCTTACCGCCGTTTTCCGCTAGCAAAATGGCTGTCGATGCCGGAATCTTATTGGCTTTCAATTGAGCATAATATGGCTTTAAGGTCTTATTCGTCTGTTTCAACATGGTCATGACCAAATCCTTGGCAGACTTTTCTTTCTTGAAACGATAGATTCCTGGATAGACGAAATCATACAAAGTCTGGTCACTCTTGGCATTTAAGAATAACTGTGGGTATTCCTTCTTAGCTTGAGCAATTAAATCACTATCACTATAAGCAGCCAATAAATCAGACTTTGATACACCAGCAGCATCAGCAATTGTTTGTGCCGTCTGCTCTGCTGTCTTCGTATTTGAAATAAAGGTATAGCCGGAAGACAAAACCGGTTCAGCTCCAGAACCCTCTGTTAATTCTTGGTAAATCTCAGCAATATCTTGAACCTGTGACAAGGGATAAGTGCCACCCGCAATATCTTTAGCCCCATACTTATTTGCATAACTAACAAAGTAGCGACTATTGCGGATAATCCCCTCTTTTTGCAACTGGGCACCGATTTCCTTGACGCTCGCCTTGTCCTTGACTGTAACCATCGTGACCGCGGTGTCATTTGGATTCTTTGCCTGATATCCCTGGCGATTGAACCAGAAGGCCCCACCAGCTGCTAATAGCAAAACGAATAGGATCATGATAATTCGGAACCGCCAACTATGTTTTTTGCGTTTCTTTGACGATTGCCGACGTTTTTCAAATTCCATCAGTAATGTTTCCAATCTTCAATCTTATTTCGCCTGATCAACTCGATTTGTACGGGAGTTTAACCAGCAACTCCTAGTATACTACCCTTTATAAAGAAATATAATTAAAAAAACATAACGAGTGCAAGCAGCGTTGTACTCATTATGTTTTCCTTTGATTAAGTAATTATAAAATTAAGCCATCAATTCTTGCACATCTCGAGCAATCATCAATTCTTCATCAGTTGGCACAACCAAAGTCTTAATCTTGGCATCAGCAGCTGAAACATCAGCCTCTTCACGGCAACCAGTGTTCTTATCCTGGTCAATCTTGATGCCAAAGTAACCTAAGCGGTCAACGACTTCTTCTCGAACCCAATCAGCATTCTCACCAATCCCGGCAGTAAAGACCAAAGCATCGGCACCACCCATTTCAGCAATGTATTGACCGATGTAACGAACAACACGGTCAACAAAGATTTTAATTGCCAAATCAGCCTGTTCGTTGTCCTTACGGGCAGCCAAGAGATCACGCATATCACTTGAGACCTGTGAAATTCCCTGCAATCCTGATTTCTTGTTCAGAATTGTCAACATGTCTTCATTTGACAAATTTTCCTTGGTTTGGATAAAGTTTACCAATGAAGCATCCACATCCCCTGAACGAGTCGCCATCGTCACACCTGCTAATGGTGTGAAGCCCATTGATGTATCAAATGACTTACCGCCCTTAACAGCCGTAATTGAAGCACCGGCACCAAGGTGCAAGGTAATCAACTTCAAGTCCTTCAAATTCTTGCCTAAGATGTCAGCAGCACGACCGGCAACATAACGATGTGAAGTTCCGTGAGCACCATACTTACGTGCACCATACTTTTCATAGTATTCATAAGGTAATGAGTAAAGGTAGTTCACCTTTGGCATTGTCTGATGGAAAGAAGTATCAAAGACGGCGACAGAAGTTGCGTCTGGCAATAACTTTTGGAAAGCACGGATGCCCAACGCGTTGGCTGGGTTGTGCAATGGTGCATAATCAGCCAATTCATCAATCTTAGCTAAGACATCATCGTTCACCAAAACAGACTTGTCAAAGTATTCACCACCAGCAACAACGCGATGACCAACACCAACGATTTCGCTAAAGTCTTGGATAATATCCAATTCTGACAACTTTTCAAGCATCAAGTTAATGGCAACTTGGTGGTCCTTGATGGCGGTAACGGTCTTAAACTTAGCCTTGTCACCAGATACCTCAACATCAGCATTCTTGGCCGCTTGATCATTGGCCGCAAACTTGATCGTTACAATGGCATCATCCATTCCGATTCGTTCAATTAACCCTTGGGCGATTACTTGCTCTTGTGGCATCTCTAAGAGCTGAAACTTCAATGAAGAACTACCGGCATTCACTGCCATAATCTTTGCCATGAAAAAAATCCACCTATCTTTGTTTTTTAATTCATTTCTAACTTACTTTAGTTTACCCCAGGCTTGGATATCTTGCAAAAATTCTTGCAAGGCCTTTTGGTCCTTAACGGAAGGATACTGTCCCATCAAAACTTCTTGCTTTGGCAGCGCATCTTTCTTCCGTAAAACCAAGAAAGCTTTCGCCTGTTCTTGATTTTGGAAATACTCTGCTGGCAGTGACAAGAATGCCTTTAATTGAGCCTTTTGTGAGAATAATTTCAGGATTGACTCATGCCGTGGCCCTGTTAATAAATCATTTGGCACGATGAGATAGATCCAACCATCATCCCTCACTAAGTCTAATGATTTTTCAATCATTAAATAATGAGCATAAGATTGGCCATCTTGTTCTGAAAAGGCTGTGACAAAGTTTTCTGGTGCTTCTTGCGGGTAGTAACCGATTGGTAAATCACCAATCACAACATCAGCAGGCGCAACTTCCTCGTTTTTCAAGCCAACAACATCCCCCAAAAACAGTGTTGGGTCTTCTTTAAGCGCAGCTGCCAATTCACTGGCCAAATCAAGCTGACCTTCATCGTTATCAATCCCAATTAAATCGTGGGGCAAAAGGTCATGACGACTAAAGCTTTCAACAATTGTCCATAGGAGGTTGCCAGTGCCAATGACCATGTCATTGATACTCGTTTGTTCACTAGGATTAGCTGTCTGGTAAATCAGCTCGCCCAAAAGATAACCAATACCATCTGGGGTTAACTGAAGGTTTGCTGGTACTTTATCCTCTCGATCAGCTTTCAAAACCAAAAGTTGTAAGATATTACGTTGGTCGCTGAAAGACAATCTTGGCCAGTCAATCTCTTCTAACGACTGTAAAGCCTTTTTAGAATCATCAGCCAATTGGTCATGGTCGGAGCTAAGAATCTCTTTTTTATTTAACCTCTCTAAAGCCATGACAAGGGCTTCTCGATTGGTCGTTTTTTCTTGATTTTTCACCGTCACGACGGCTTGATCAATTTTTTCAAAATATGCAGGAATTTTTCGATTTATCATGGTCTTATTTTAGCCCTTTTTGCTAGTCTAGACAAGGCTAAGGGGCTAAAAGTGGTCGCCAGTAATCCTGATGTTTGATAGTAATTTTAATCTGCTTTTCCCCCGATTCAATTAACCAAGGATCACCCTGAATTTGGCCAGATTGTTGATTATCTTGGTAAAACAATCGCGATGCTTCAATTTGCCTTGTATCGATGATAGTCGTTTCCAACAATAATAATTGGCTATGCAGCTTTTGGTGAAAAATTTTTGTCTGTAAAAAGAACAGCAAGCCAATGAGTGTCAATGCCAAAATTGTCGGTAACAGTAAGTAGGCTGGCTGACGGTTTCGCTGCTGGCGTGGCTGATTATTAAACATCTTTTACCCTTCTTCTACAATGGCCTATTTCGTGTTAGGCAAAAAAAGTGTGCCGCTCGCTTTCTCATGCCCCCGATCAAAAACAGTCAAAAGCTGATAGGTTCCAAAATTATCAATCCGTAAATCATCAATCCCATGTAGCAAGAGCACGCGACCATGATGAGTCCCAGCCAAAACTAAGTCATGCTTAGCAATTTTCAACGTAACCGGATCGCCAATGGTCTTCTTCAGCTGAATTTCACGCACTTGAACTTGATCAAGTTGATAGTTTTGCCGACCCAACTGTGTTAAAGCCGCTTGAAAATCCATCTGCATATCTTGCGTCTGCCCCCTTTTACTTTGTGGCAAAATGACCATTATTGCCTCAAAAACCATTGCCGCCACAAGGAGTGCCAGGATTGCTTCCACCATGGTAAAGCTGTTCCGGCTATTTTTACTTTGAACTGCCGTCATGGTTGGCTTCTTCCTTTTGCTTTTGATTTTGGTCAACAAAAGACTGCCATCTCTCTAACGCCTTTCTTTTTTCCTGGTTGGCCGCCTTATTCTGCAAAATCAGTTCTCGCTGCTTTTTCTGATAGTTGCGTAACGTTTCTAGTTCAAAAAGAACCACACCAGTAATCAGCGTTAGTGCCATCACCCCCTCAACAAGGGCAAACCCTGACGATTTTCTAGACTTTCTCAAAACGATAGGTACCACCTCCAAATTGGAAAATAAGACGCCAGGTTACTTGGCCCTGGTGCCAAGAAATATGACCGGGGGCCACATAGCCACTCGGCTTAATCACGACTTTTGCTGTCTGATCAACTTTACTTTTTACTGGGTAAGAAAGCACTTCTTGACCAATCACCAACTGGTCTGATTGAAAATCGAGAATACTTTCAACCTCTTTTGCTTGTGCAAATAGACGGGCTCGTTGAAAATTGGCAGCAAATTGCTGTTGAAAATCTGCAAAACTCTGCTGATTTTGCCTCGGCCGTAAGGCTAATCCAATCCCAAGCAAAAGTGATACCAGACTTAGAACAATCACGGATTCGATCAAGGTAAAGGATTTAAATTTTAGCTTCATGACCTGCAATCACAATTTTGAGTGCCTTAACTTTTTCAAGCTGTGCCTTGGTCAAGTAATTTTCCTTTGCTAAATCATCCATTGTGACCTGTTTCTTTTCTGGGTGGTCGTTAACATACAAATCAACCTGTGTCTGTACAGTGGCGACCATTGCCTTTGCATGGGTTTGCTGCGCCTTATCTCGTTGTTGCGTTAAATTCGGCAAAATCAGTAACATCAACAGACCAATAATGAAGAGTACTACCGTCGCTTCAATCAATGTGAAACCGTTTTTCTTCGCTGCTATCCGCCGATTTTTTGCTCGGACTACTGCATGGCAAGCCTTTGATTGACAAATTTTACGATGTTCACGTTTAAGCCAAAAACGTTTGTGGGGTTGAAAAAAGGACCGCTGGTTGAATAAACCAATCTGCATCGTCTGGTTCATCGGATGGGATTGATGGTGACAGTAATCCCGGGGCCTCCCAGCCAATCGAGACCGTCCCCCCGTTCCAGTTTGTGTATGCTTAACAAAGTCAGCTGTGTGCGTCATATCGACATTCCTCCTAAATTTTTATACAACGGTAATAGCATTGCGAGGTATAACAAAACAATGGTCAGTCCAATCAAGGCAAAAAAGATTGGTTGGATGAGCCCTAATAATCGACTGACTTGGCGGTCAAACCGTTGAAATTCGCTTTTGGCATAGTAAGTCAAGTAGGTACCAAGTACTAGCCCGGTAAATCCCCTATCTAAATAAGTCGCTAGTGGCTTTTTCAAATAAGATTGATTGCCAATCCAACTTTGCAAAGTTTGACCGCTTTGCACGGCACCTTGGGCTCGCTTAGCAATGGCCACAACCAGTCCGTTTTTCTTAGCGGATAAGGCCGCAAAACGATTAATCACATTGGGCAGCGTGTGGCCTGCTAACAGCAAAATTCCCAGATGTTCTGCTAGCAGATAAGTTAAGAGTGTCTGCATCAGCCTGCCCAAAAAAGGGACCCGAGCGACAACTTGAATTCGTTGTAGTGGTGCTAAACGCTTCAGTAAGAAAATCGAAATAATAATCATGACTAAGACAAGGCCAAAGAGAAAAGCTAAGCCATGCAAATAAAAGAGAGCAGGATTGGTGCCTGGACCTTGACTCCCCTTTTGTCCGGCCGACAAAGCATGAAAAATGGGATAAAGATACATTTCCATCCCCACAACCAGGGATAATAAAAAGACCAATAAAATCACCGGATAAGTTAGAATCTGGCGGAGCTTTTGTTTGTAGCGCAACACTTGGTCAAAGTTACTCGCCAAAGCGGTCAGCGTTTGGTCAAAATTACCATGTAACTGACCCAAATCAAGATAAATTCCAACCGAAGGACTTAAAACTTTCCCCAGACTTGTAGCTAACGGTTGGCCATGCTCCAACTGGCCACGGATGGTCTGTAGCCTTTCTTGCCAACCTGGATGGGCACTCGCTAAAACATCGAGACTCAACGATAAGGCATAACCAGATGCCGTTAACTCACCAAGCTCGGCTAAAAAAAGAACCTGGTCACTTTCAGAAAAACGTATTTTTCGTTGCAGACGCATCGATTAAACCTCCTGATTTCCTTGTTGGTAGCGTTTTACATTTTCTGCATAGGGACGGTGATGAGTTACTTCACCCGACTGCCAGTTAGCCACCCCGCACACAACCCCCAGCTGACCATCTAAATCTGGAAGCAGGCGCTGATAAACTGTCTTAACTAAGGCTTGGTTCAGTAATTGACGGTCAAGGCCGAGATTGAGCAAGCGGCCAAAAACTGCTAGTTCAGAATTGGCATGCAAAGTACTCAACACCAAATGACCAGCTAGGGCTGCTTGAAGGGCGGCCTGAGCAGTCTTGGCATCACGAATCTCGCCAATCACTAATAGATCTGGCCGGTGACGCAGGGCCACCTTAATTAAGGATTGGTAATCAATTCCTGCCTGTTCGTTGACCTGCAGTTGCAAAAAAGCTGGCTGATAGATTTCAACCGGATCCTCAACCGTTAAAACAACTTTGCCTGGTGACCAGGCAGCCAACAAGCGATAAAGGGTACTAGTCTTACCTGCCCCTGTGGGGCCGGCTACCAGATAGAGGCCAGCGCTAATTTTTTCGGCAACTAAGTCTGCAAAGATTGCTGGCTCAAACCAGCGGTTTTGCGACAAATCAGGATAGATTAGCCGTAAAACCGCGCTTTCCTGTCCCAAAAAGTCGCCAACGGTTGAAACACGGATAAAGCCCTGACCAAAATCAAAGCGTCCCAGTTGTGGCCGACGGCTCTCGGCCAAATTTAAACCCGCCCGGTACTTAACCACAGCTAAGGCTCGTTTTCCAAAATCTGCTTCCATCACTGCCAGGATTCTCACTTGACCCAAAATTTGCGCTCGTACCTGGTAATTACCACCTTCTGCCGGTAAAAAATAAAAGTCTGTTACCTTTTTCGTCTGCCCCCATGCTAGGACTGCTTGAATCCAATCAGCGGGGTCTGCTCGTTCATGTTCGGGCCAATTGCCCAAATTCTTGATCATGGTGTCCTCCTTTCATCGCTAGTGAGTAAGACGACCAATTCAGCAAAAAATTGCTCAACTTCAAAGCGTTTGGTTAACCAATTTTTTTGCTTCATTGCCCTCTATACAACACTATTGGGTTAGACGAGGAAAGCTTTGAAAAACAAAAAAGACCGAATTCAATGAATTCGATCTTTTAAATAAGCATGATTAATTTTTACTGATTTTTTTCTTGGTTCAAAGCTGCTGCAAAAGTATTTTCCAACAGAGTGGCAATGGTCATTGGACCAACACCACCTGGAACTGGCGTAATGAAGGATGCCTTCTTTTCGGCCGAGGCAAATTCGATATCACCGGTCGCCTTACCATCGACAACGTTCATCCCAACATCAACCAAAACAGCACCATCTTTGATTTGGTCACCAGTAATAAAGTTCGCAATACCTACTCCAACGACAACGATGTCCGCATCCTTGAGAGAATCCAGGAGCATTTCGCGTGGTGTGTAACGGTGAGCCAACGTCACCGTTGCGTTCGCGTTATTCAGCAAGGCAGCCATTGGGCGACCAAAGAGTTGAGAGCGACCAACGACAACAGCCTTCTTACCATATGGATCAATGTCATAATGCTTCAACATCGTCATCACGCCTTGAGGAGTGGCTGCCACGGCGTATTCACCAGGTTGGTCACCAAAGAGCATTCCCTGGTTGAAAGCACCTAATCCATCAACATCCTTTTCAGGGGCGATAGCTGAGAAGACCTGCTGGTCGTTAACAGCTTCTGGCAATGGTGCCTGAACCAAAATACCAGTCACGCTTGGATCTGCGTTTAAATCTGCTACAATCTTTAAGACGGCTTCTGTTGTCACATCATCAGCAACCGCAATATCCTCAGTGGCAATGCCAACCTTGGCTGCTGCGCGTTGCTTCATGCCAACATAGAGACGTGATCCATCATTTTTTGGATCAAAAACAACCGCTAGCTTTGGACTCAACCCAGATTCCCTGACCTTGTCCGCCAGTGCGATTTTGAGGTCCTTTGAGAGGGCCTTTCCGTCTAAAATAGTTGCCATTATGTTTCTCCTTGTTCATGATTTTCCGAACGTTTTATTGTAAAATATCTTTGTAAGACCATTTTATCAGAATAAAACTGTTTTTTGTTTACAGAAAGGTAATTTTTCATGTCTGACAACCGTATTTCTTGGGATCAATACTTTATCGCACAAGCCGCCATCCTCTCAACTCGGTCAACTTGTACTAGACGTCACGTTGGTGCCATCCTCGTGAAGGACCATCGCATTATCGCCTCTGGCTACAACGGTGCCGTTTCCGGTACTCCTCACTGTACAGAAGTTGGCGACTATATCGTTGATGGTCACTGCATCAGAGCCGTTCACGCTGAACAAAATGCTCTCATGCAAGCTGCCTCGATGGGGATTGCCGTTGAAGGATCAGAAGTCTATGTGACCGATGTTCCCTGCGTGCAATGTACAAAACTTTTGCTGCAAGCCGGCATTACCAAAATTAACTTCATGCGCGACTATCGCAATGATGAATTCGCCGAGTCCCTCTTAAAAGAAAAAAACGTTGCCTTAGTCCAAGTTCCCTTCGAAGCCCAAACGGCTGAACAAATCAATCTCGCTCAATTTATTAAAGACTAGACCCAAGAAAAAGCAAGGAGGACTCCTTGCTTTTTTGCTATACTGAGAAGGATTAATTTTTATTAAAGGGGACTTACTCATGAGTCAAAACGAACAAACATACCTCGATCTGGCCGCTAAAATTTTGAACGAAGGCCATTACAAGGACGATCGGACCGGGACCGGAACCTATTCAATCTTCGGAACGCAAATGCGTTTTGACCTCCAGGAAGGCTTCCCTCTGTTAACCACTAAAAAAGTTTTCTTCAAGCTGATCAAATCAGAATTACTCTGGTTTTTGCGTGGCGATAATAACATCCGCTTCTTGTTGCAAAACAACAACCATATCTGGGACGAATGGGCTTTTAAAAACTGGATTGAGTCCGATGAATATAGCGGACCAGACATGACTGATTTTGGCTTGCGTTCACAAACCGATGCCAAATTTAATGCCATCTACCAGGAACAAAAGGACATCTTCGTCGACAAAATCTTAAACGATGATGACTTTATGGAAAAGTACGGTTATATCGGTGAGGTTTACGGTAAGCTCTGGCGATCATGGGCATCTGTTTTACCCGATGGTGGCACCACAGACCAAATCAGCAACTTAATCGACCAAATCAAGAACAATCCGAACTCTCGACGTTTGATTTTGTCTGCTTGGAATGCCGAAACGACTCCACAAGCACCACTACCATCTTGCCACGTTTTGTCGCAGTACTATGTCAGCGAGGGTAAGCTCTCAGCACAACTTTACCAACGTTCGGGTGATTTCTTCTTAGGTGTGCCCTTCAACATCGCTTCTTATTCGCTGTTAATCCACATGATTGCTGCCCAAACCGGTCTAGAAGTTGGTGACTTCGTCCACACTATCGGTGACACACACATTTACAAGAACCACATCGACCAAGTCAAAGAACAAATCAGTCGACCAATGCATCCATTGCCAAAGCTTTGGCTAAACCCTGAGGTCAAATCAATCTTTGATTACACCATGGATGATATTAAAATTTTGGATTATGAATCAGAACCAGCTATCCGAGGTGCGGTTGCAGTTTAAGCAAGATCATTTACATCCGAATATTATTAAAAATAAAACGGCAGTGACCATTTAACTTTAGATGGTCACTACCGTTTTTATTGTTCTTTAGGACTGCCCTGATTTTTCATCGCGCTTTTCACGGGCAATATCCCGGTCCATAATTTTTTTCAAATACTTAGCCGTATAAGATTCGGTGTTTTTCGCCACCTTTTCCGGTGTACCAGTGATCAAAATCTTCCCACCGCCGGCACCACCCTCTGGACCCAAATCAATCAACCAGTCGGCTGACTTGATCACATCCAGGTTGTGTTCGATGACGACGACCGTATTGCCGGCATCAACCAAGCGGTTCAAAACCGTTAGCAAGCGAGCAATGTCATCAGTGTGCAAACCGGTTGTTGGTTCGTCGAGGATATAAATCGTTTTCCCGTTTGTCCGGCGATGTAACTCAGAAGCCAACTTCATTCGCTGTGCTTCCCCACCTGATAGGGTGGTTGCGGACTGGCCTAATTTTACATAGCCCAAACCAACGTCATTAATGGTTTGCAAGCGACGTGCAATCTTTGGAATTGGTGCAAAGAAATCAAGAGCTTCCTTGGCGGTCATATCCAAGACCTGAGAAATCGTCTTGTCCTTGTAAGTGACTTCCAAGGTTTCGGAGTTGTAGCGAGTACCGCCACAGACCTCACAGGCCACGTAAACATCCGGCAAGAAATTCATCTCAATCTTGATGACCCCATCACCACGACAGTTTTCACAGCGGCCACCCTTCGTATTGAAGGAGAACCGTCCCTTGGAGTAGCCACGAAGTTTAGCCTCATTTGTTTGGGCAAACAACTCGCGAATATCATCGAAGACACCCGTATAGGTTGCCGGATTAGACCGTGGCGTTCGACCAATTGGTGATTGGTCAATGTCGACCACTTGCTCTAGGTTTTCAATTCCTTCAACCGAGCGGTAGGCACCAGGCTTATTTGAATTCTTATTGAGTTTTTGCTTCAAAACTCGCTTCAAAATGGTATTGACCAGTGTCGACTTACCCGATCCAGAAACACCCGTAACGGCCACAAACTTTCCCAATGGGAACTTCGCCGTAATGTTTTTCAGGTTATTTTCCTTCGCTCCCTGAATAACAATTTCTTCGCCATTACCCTTGCGACGAGATTTTGGGACCGGAATGTAGCGTTTCCCTGAGAGGTACTGGCCAGTCAAAGATTTGGGATTCTTCATGACTTCGTCCGGTGTACCAGCAGCCATAATTTGGCCACCAAGTGACCCAGCCCCAGGGCCAACATCAATGAGGTAGTCGGCAGCCTCCATAGTATCTTCGTCATGTTCAACGACAACCAACGTGTTCCCCAAATCGCGCATTGACTGCATCGATGCTAACAGTTTATCGTTATCACGCTGGTGCAAACCAATCGATGGTTCATCCAAAACATAGAGGACCCCAGACAAATTTGACCCGATTTGTGTCGCCAAGCGAATTCGTTGCGATTCCCCACCAGACAATGTGGAAGCTGACCGAGACAACGTCAAGTAATCCAGGCCAACGGACTGTAAGAAACCAAGTCGATCTTGAATTTCTTTTAAGATTGGCTGGGCAATTTCTTGATCTTGGGGGCCAAAGGTCAAATCAGCAAAATAAGCCAATTCCTCATCAACTGGCAAATTAGTGACATCACCAATATTGCGGCCACCAACCTTGATGGACAAGGCCGCCGGGTTTAACCGGTATCCATGACATGCTGGACAAGTCAGTTGCGTCATGTATTGAGCCATCTGGTCACGAGTAAAGTCGGAATTGGTTTCCTTATAACGCCGGGAAACGTTGTTCAGCACCCCTTCAAAAACCTGGTCAGCATCACGAACGCCACCAAAATCATTTTGGAAGTGGAAGTGGAATTCCTTCTCACCCGATCCATACAAAATCAGGTCCTGGTCCTTCTTCGACAAATCCATGAAGGGCACATTTTGATCAATCCCAAATTGTTCACAGAACTGTTCCAGCAGTGCTGGATAGTAGTTAGAAGAAATTGGGTTCCAAGGCGCCAAAGCACCCTGTTTCAACGTCAGAGTATCATCTGGCACAACCAGATCCAAATCGACCTCTTGAGTCGCTCCAAGCCCCTGACAGACAGGACAAGCCCCCATCGGTGCGTTGAAAGAAAAGAGCCGCGGCTCCAATCGGCCAACCTTAAAATCTTTCAGGTCGCCCAAATAGTGGTCTGAGAACCGCAATGGCGCAGGAACTTTCTCGTCACCACGGCCAACCGGCTCTAAGACCACTAAACCGCCAGCTAGGTTCGTGGCTGCTTCAATCGAATCGAAAAGGCGAGACCGGGCATCAGCACGCAAAACAATCCGATCCACCAAAACATCAATATCATGGAAACGATTACGTTCCAAAGTGAGGTCGTCAACCGTATCAAGTTCAACAATCTCACCATCGATTCGAGCCCGTAAATAACCCTGCTTTTGCATCTGAGCAAAGGCCTTTTCGTGGGTACCCTTCTTGTGCTGGATAATCGGTGCAAAGACCTGCAAACGAGTTCCCTCAGGTAACTCTTTTTGAGCATATTCGACCATCTGATCAATCGAATGCAGAATTTTCGTCCCATCCTTTGGATCATCAGGCTTCCCCACTCGAGCAAACAACAAACGGAAGTAATCTGAAATCTCGGTTACCGTTCCGACTGTTGATCGAGGATTATTCGAAGTTGTTTTTTGATCAATGGAAATGGCCGGTGAAAGGCCGTCAATCGAGTCGACGTCGGGCTTATCCATCTGCCCCAAGAATTGGCGAGCATAGGCGGATAGGGATTCCACGTAGCGACGTTGCCCCTCGGCATAGAGGGTATCAAAAGCCAGAGAAGACTTTCCAGATCCGGATAAGCCAGTCACAACCGTGAGGGATTCCTTTGGTATATCAACATCAATATTTTTTAAGTTATGGGCACGAGCCCCGCGAATTTCAATTTTATCTTTCGCCATAAAATCCTCTTTCATGGTCAAACGAGCACTCACTCGCTTGGCAAGTTCACCCCTGTTTTATCACATCGGTGACCTGAGGCCAACCTTTAACGGCCGGCCCGTTTCTTTAATTTCATAATGTTATCGCGAATTTTAGCAGCCGTCTCAAAGTCTAGGCCCTTGGCCGCCGCCTTCATTTGGCTAGTGAGGTTTTCCAAAATTTCAGTCTGGTCTGATTTTGGTAAATCAGCAAAGTCAACTTGCGTTAAGTCAACGTCTTCAACTTCTTCAGCTGCCTTGCTTGCACTAATTAAGTCGCGAATTTCCTTTTTAATTGTTTGTGGCGTGATGCCGTGTTCCTTGTTATACGCCATCTGAATGTCACGACGACGAGCCGTTTCATCCATGGCTTCCTGCATGGCCCTTGTCACCTTATCGGCATACATAATCACGTGGCCGTTCGCATTTCGAGCAGCACGACCAATTGTTTGAATCAACGAGCGTGGATTACGCAAGAAACCTTCCTTATCAGCATCCAAAATGGCCACCAAAGAAGTTTCGGGGACATCAATTCCTTCACGCAACAAGTTAATGCCGACCAGCACATCGTACTTGCCCAAACGTAAATCACGGATAATCGCCGTTCGTTCGAGTGTCTTGATATCGGAATGGAGGTAAGCAACTTTGATGCCAACATCCTTCAAATAGTCCGTTAAATCCTCTGACATTCGCTTCGTCAAGGTGGTGATAAAGACACGCTCATTTCGTTCAATCCGCAAGTTAATTTCACCCACTAAGTCATCAATTTGTCCCATCACTGGCCGAACTTCAATTTCCGGATCCAACAGGCCGGTTGGTCGAATGATTTGCTCAACAATATCACGTTTTGGTACCCGAGAAAGCTCATAATCCCCTGGTGTCGCCGACATATAAATAATTTGGTTGACGTGCTTCTCAAACTCTGGCAGTTGCAAAGGGCGGTTATCCAATGCTGAGGGCAAACGGAAACCATAATCAACCAACGTCTGCTTCCGGGCGCGGTCACCATTGTACATCCCACGAACTTGTGGCATCGTCACGTGACTTTCATCCACAACAATTAAAAAATCATCGGGGAAGAAATCTAAGAGGGTAAATGGTGGTTCGCCCTCTTTGCGACCGTCCATCCAGCGTGAATAATTTTCGATTCCAGATGTAAAGCCCATTTCATTCAACATAGCCAGGTCATATTCGGTTCGCTGCTTGATTCGTTGAGCTTCAAGAAGCTTGCCCTCTTTTTCAAATTCCTTGACCTGGTCTTCCATTTCTTGGCGAATACCAACTAAGGCTTCCTTCATCCGCTCATCATCGGTCATAAAGTGCTTCGCTGGGAAAATGGCGACATGGTCTCGTTCTGAAACGACCTGCCCCGTCAAAGCTGAAATTTGTCGAATGCGGTCAATTTCATCACCGAAAAATTCAACCCGCATGGCCAATTCATCCTGGGAAGCCGGGAAAATTTCAATCACATCGCCTCGCACCCGGAAAGTACCACGCTGAAAATCAATATCGTTACGGGTAAATTGGATGTCAATCAGATCGCGCATCAATTGATTACGACCATATTCGTTACCAACCCGCAAAGAAATCACATGGTTTTGGTATTGGTGCGGATCACCCAAACCAAAGATTGATGAGACTGAGGCAACGACAATCGTATCATTGCGTTCAAAAAGCGAAGCCGTTGCCGAATTCCGCAACTGGTCAATTTCATCATTAATCGCGGAATCCTTTTCAATAAAGGTATCCGAAGAAGGCACATAGGCCTCTGGCTGGTAGTAATCATAGTAGGAAACAAAGTATTCGACCGCATTATGTGGAAAGAATTCCTTTAATTCTGAATAAAGCTGACCAGCCAAGGTCTTGTTATGTGACAAAACCAAGGTTGGCTTATTGTTTTGGGCAATCACATTGGAAATTGTGAATGTTTTCCCTGTTCCGGTTGCCCCGAGCAAAATCTGCTCTTTGACGCCATCTTTTAAACCCTTCACAAGTTTATCAATCGCTTTCGGCTGATCACCAGTCGGTTGGTACTTTGAAACAACTTCAAAGCTTTGATCTTTTTGCGGTGTAATCAAGATATATCCTCCTCGCCTGGTAAAAAAATCACTCAGGAACATTATAACAAATATAACAAAAAACGAACACATGTTCTATTACTTGAACGTGTTCGTTTTCTTGTTTTGCTTTTTATTTCAGCTCCGGTGCATCAGTTTTGTAATCCGATACGGTTGATTGGCCGTTACGTAAGGCCAAAATCGAAGTTGGGCTCGACGACTGACTCGCCTTCAACGCTTTCAACGTATTGGCCTTCGTATAGTCATACGATTTTTTATCAATTTGGTGGAAATTCCAACGATTCTTATCAAAACGAAGCAAGTCACCTGTAATCACCTTATCCGAATTTGACAGTGACTCATCAACGTATGACTGCACCCGCTGGGCTGTTGCCTTTAACGCTGGATTATTATCAATCGACAATTTCTGACCAGTCTTACTATCGAAGTATTGGTTCTTATACTTTGTATAAGTTGGCGTCGTCCAATCACCATCACGGAAAACAACAATTTGCGGATTCTGAGTTGACAACAAATCGTGACCGAACATGGTCATCCCTTCCGTAGAAACCCCCAAAAGGTTCATCAAGGTTGGCATCATATCAATTTCGCCACCGTAGGTATCGTTGATGCCCCCCTGCAAACCAGTTGCATGAATCATGAATGGCACCTTTTGGAATTGGGCTAAGTCATAATCACTCACGGAAGTCTTACCAAGCAATTTCGCAATGGCAGGCTTGTGGTTTTCAGAAATACCATAATGGTCACCGTACAAAACAAAGACAGAGTTATCGTACAACCCAGCTTGCTTGAGATAAGCCATCAATTCGCCGAAAGCCTGATCAAGGTAATGAGCAGTTTGAACATAACCATCAACTGTCGTATCACCGGTCTTTGTAGCTGGGAAATCAGTATCTTCCTTGTCAAGTTCATATGGGTAGTGGTTTGTCACCGTAATTAACTTGGCATAGAATGGCTGTGGCAACTGCTCGATATACTGAGCAGTATCCTTCAAGAAAATCTTATCCTTCATTCCATAGCCAACGTTATAACTTGGCTTATCGCTATCCTTATAGAAGTTCTTTGAGAAGAAATAATTATAACCAAAGGACTTATAGGTATTGTTTCGGTTCCAGAAGGTTGGCACGTCACCGTGGAAGGCAGCAGAAGTATAGCCCTGCTGGCCGAGGATGGCAGGTGTCGCTTCAAAGGTATTACTTGAACCGTACTTAGTCATCGCTGATCCGGTCGAAAGTCCGTACAAGGAATTTTCCTGCATCATTTCAGCATCGGATGTCTTTCCCTGACCAACCTGGTTGTAGAAGTTATCGAACGAAAGCGTATTTTGATCGTGGTAGAAGGCATTTAAGTTTGGTGTAACTTCGCGACCATCAACCTTGTAATCAATCAAAAATTGCTGGAACGACTCAAGGTGAATAACAAAGACGTTCTTACCCTTTTCCGTTCCAGTATATGAAATATTGGCCGGCACTGAGTTTTGCTTCAAGAAATCTTGAACCTTTTGTAAATCAGCAGCACTGGCTTCTTTACGAGATTTCGTTTGATTGTTGGTCTGCCAGGCGTTAAAGGCAGCGTATTCATTTAAGCCTAAGTACTTAACAATATAGTTGTTATCAAATGAGCGCGTCAACAAACCCGAGCGGTCAACCGAAGCGACTCCAAAATCAACCAACATCAAGACAATTCCTAAAATGGTTGTCAAAATCGCATAACGCTTTTGAATTGCTTGCTTATCAATGGGCCAGAACTTAAAGAGTAAGACAACGGCCATCACAATCAAGTCGACATAGACTAAGAAATCAGTTGGGCGAATAATGGCCGCAATCGACTTTCCCAGGTTATTGCCCGTTGATGAGCCCGATCCCATAATCCCAAAGGATAGGAAATCAGAAAATTCACGGTAATAAAGAATATTGGCAAAGAGCCAAATGGTCTGAATTAAGTTCATCACCCAGGCTAAAATATAAGCCACTTTCCCGCGGAAATAGAGTGCAATCCCGAGCAAGATAATTGCCGTTGGAATTGGGTTCAAGAAAAGTAAGAAATCTTGAATTGGTCCTTGGACGCCCAAAGAGAAATTGATGTGGTAATTAATATAGGTCTTTAACCACACAAAAAAAAGGTTCAAAACAAAAAAACCACTAATACTAGTCCAAAAGTCCTGAGTATTCTTCATCTTTTGCCAGAGTTTTTTTGGCTTGAATGCATTTTTAAGACGAGCTAACATATCGGTTTTCCTCACAAAAATTAAAAGGTATGTTGAATATCGAAAAGGAGGTCATAAATCTCGATGGCGACCAAATCAACATCATCAAATTTATATTGCTTATTGCGCCGGTGTTCTTCGATTGTCCAAACCTTGTCTTCTTGATCAAGGGTTACCTTTAAAACTTCTAGGCCATAGGAGTCAAAACGTCGAACTTGAAAACGTTGGTCTGTTGATTTTTCCATGGCAAAGAGCCGGTTTAATATTGTTGTTAAAACACTTTTACTGGCTAAATCATCCATTCTTTGTCACCCCTTTTGTTGCTTTGCCAACCGTTGTTCCTTATTCGGAATTACATAGGCTAAAATACCAGCAAAGAGACAGAAGTAATAGGTAATGATTCGCCAAATTAAGATAACCAAGACTAAAGTTGCTGGGTTCTTAACGAAAGGCGTAAAGAGAAGTTGAAAGGACAACTCTGCTCCCCCAACACCGCCTGGAATTGGAAACAACGAAATGACCATCACAATCATAATGTTCATTGTTAAAATTAGCCAGGGGTTAACGGAGCCATAACCAAAGGCCCGGATAACAAAATATGGCACCAGGTAAAAGGCAATTAACTGCAGGGCTGTCCAGAGCGTTGCCACAAGGAGCGACTTAGCTGAGCGGGCAACACGTTTTGACTCCTGATGGAAATTATTGACCTTATCTTCCGCCGTGTCAACTAATTTTTTAACCCGACTAGCACTCATAAACTTTTGTGCAGCACGGCCAGACCATTCAACAACCTTCAAAGACAGCTTTGGCCAAAACATCACCAAGAGCAGGCCAATAATCACAACAGCATGGATGGCGATGGCAAAAGGAATGAAGGTGGCAAAGGTTGGGTCAACATTTTTGTAGATGAAAGAATCGGCGGCTACATAGCCGACAATAAAGAACAAAACGACCACAATTTGATAAACCAAAAACTTCATTAAAATCACGGACAAAGCCCGACTACCTTCGATTTTTCCTCTCGTTAACGCATATAACTGAGCTGGTTGTCCACCGGAAGCAAAGGGTGTTAATCCGATTCCTAATTGATTAAGTAATGGTACACGGATTAAAGTGCCCCAAGTCGTGTTTTTTCGATCAACTGGACTAAGCAATGACCGAGTAGCCAGGGCTTCTAAAACAAGCGAAAGAACCATCGTTAACAGCGCGAGAACGAGAAAATGCCAGTCCAAGACTTTCAGAGCTGCCTCTAATTGCTTTTCGCGGCCACTTAGTTCCCGTGTCAAGTAATAGATGGTTAGACCTGTTAACAAAAGGACTAGTAAGGCCGATAATTGGTTTTTTTTGGATTTTAAAACGTCCATCAAGAATCTCCTAGGACCGATTCGTCGACCAAGCTGGCACAAGCGCCCCGTCCTGGTCAGCGTTAAATGACAAGGCGCGATTCTCTAAAACCGCTTGATAAACCTCAGCAAGAATTTCTCCAACTCGGTTTAAATCTCTTTCTTGTGCAACTTGGAAGCCAGCCTGGGTCAAATCTGATTTTTCACCGGCTAAAATGGCAACCATTTGGCGGTCAAAGTCTTCTAAGTCTTCTGCCTTATAGCTATTAACACCGTCTTTCAGCCAAGAATCATAAACCGGAATATCACGAACCAAGAGGCGTTGCTTAGAGGCCAGGGCTTCTAAGACGACGATTCCTTCTGTTTCTTCGTAGGATGGATACAAGAATAAATCAGCCCCAGCAAAGGCTCCTAAAATCACGTCCCCCGATAAGTAACCTGGGAAAATCAGGTTGTTTGGATGCTCACCACCAAAGACAACCCGGCGAATCTTACGTGGCAAGATGGTGGGGTTGGTATGACCAAACCAAACAAAGGTAATTTCTGGGTGACGCTTGGCTAATTCAACAAAATCGAAAATCCCCTTGCGCTCAAAGAACAGGCCGACAGACATCACAACTTTCTGGCCTGGCTGGATATTAAAGTAATCCTTGTAAGCCTGAATTTTTTGGGGGTCATTTGCATATTTACTCAAACGAATCCCATTTGAAACAGGGTAAATTGGTTGCGTGAGACCGTAATTTTCCAAAAGCGATTTTGAATATGGCGTTGGCGTAATCAAAGCATCGGCTTGGCCATAAAGCGCCACCAAGTACTTCTTATACAAGGGAGCAAACAAATTTGAGGCAAAGAATGAATTACGAAAGTCTTCGTAGGTTGAATGGGCGTGGTAAACCACTTTTTTCCCCATTTTGTGAGCCTTTTTGACCATATACATCGATTTCACGCCATAAGTGTTGATATGCAAAATATCATAGTCCGTACACTTGGGGTCAGTCGTCACCTCGACATCATCAATCGGTGCCAATGCCTCTTGTTGCAAGCGCATGGCCCGACCAATGCCTGATTTGGCAATTAATTTTTGGTTTTCAAAATATAACAGAACCTTCAAGTTAGCTTCTCCTAAAGGGGTTGCGTAAGAGACGTTTGATATAACCGACTTCTTCATCCGTTAACTGGTCTGAATCGTCATCATCGTCATCATGGTGGTAATCTTGCAAAACCTGGTCGTAAAAGTTTAAGACTCGGTTCGCAAAGGTTGTCGCATCAACATTTTTTACCGCTGCTGCTCGAATTTGGTCATTGGCGGCTGTATCAGAATGTTGCAAATAGTATAAAGTAGCGGCTAGGAATTCATCGTAATCGTCAATCAACGTTCCAATCGCCTTGTTGGTCACCACCTCTTCCAAATAAGGTGAACGAACAGCTACAAAAGGCCGGTCAGCAGCCAAGGCTTCAATAAAGGTCAGTCCTTGTGTCTCACTATCTGATGAGGAAACGAAAACGTTGGCCATTCGATAGTAGTCACCGACTTGGTCATGATTAATCATCCCCGTAAAAATAATGGCATCCTGCAAGCACATGTCCTCAACCTGTTCTTCCAGAGATTTTTTGGCTGGGCCATCACCGGCAATCATGAGCTTCGCATCCGGAATCGTTTGCAAAAGTTCCGAAAAGGCGGAAATCGTTAAAGCCACATTTTTTTCAAAGGCTAACCGTCCCAAAGACAGAATCACCGGCTGATTTTCAGCCAAGCCGTACTGCTGACGAATATCGTGGTGAGCTTCTCGCTTTGGAATCGCCACACCGGTTGGAATCACTGGAATTGGAATCGTCACACCATAACTAAGCAGGCTTTCTTTCACCCTCTCAGAAGGGGCAATCACGCCCTCCATTCCCTTCAGGTAGGCCTTTACGATATGGCCAACCGCACCGGGCCGGATTAACATCCCTTTGGCAACATAATGTGTGTAATCTTCATATTGCGTGTGGTAAGTATGAATAACCGGAATCTTTAACCGTCGGGCCACATATTTGCCAATTAAGCCCAGTGAAAATTCCGTTTGCGTATGCACAATTTCTAAACCTAAGTCTCGGGCAATTTCAACGGCTTGAATCAAACCACGAAAAGTCAAACGACGATCCTTGAAACCAAAATAGGGCATCGATGAAAAACGATAAATCCCTTCTTCTGGTGTATGCTTGTCAACCTTAGGGTCTGTGGTCGTAAAAATATAAACTTGGTGACCCTGGGCCTCCAAAGCATTTTTTAAGGTTTGAATTGAGGTGGCGACACCGGAAACCTGTGGAAAATAAGTATCCGTAAATAAGCCAATTTTCATAGGAATCTCCATTGCTCGTTGCTTTGCCCTTGGGCATAGTACTTTTAGTATACCATCTCGATGGGGTCGTTCCAAATTCTGCCCCAGAAAGAAATAATGATTTCAGACCGCTAAAGGTCCTATTCAAAGACCATTTGGTTAGTATACAGTTCGGCGTAGAAGCCATTTTCCTTGACCAATTCTTCGTGAGAACCACGTTCAATGACTTGGCCATCCTTCAAAACGACAATTTGATCAGCGGATAAAATCGTCTTCAGACGGTGAGCAATCACAAAGGATGTGCGGTTGGCCATAACGTTATCCATGGCTTCTTGAATCTTTGCTTCAGTGACCGTATCGACGTTTGACGTTGCTTCATCTAAGATTAGCAGATCAGGATCCGTCAAGATTGTTCGAGCAATTGAAAGAAGCTGCTTTTGCCCACTAGAGAAGAGGTCTTTTTCAGGGGAAATTTGTGTATCGTATTGGTCTGGTAAGGACATGATAAAGTCGTGGATGCGTGCCTGTTTGGCAGCTTCTTGCACTTCTTCTAAGCTTGCATCCGGCCGACCATAGCGGATATTATCCATGATTGACTTGGAAAAGACAACTGATTCCTGCAAAACAATCCCAACGCGGTCACGCAAGGAATAAAGGTCAAAGTCTTGTAGCTTTGTGCCATCATAGGTGATTTCACCACCCGACAGGTCATAGAACCGATTTAACAGGTTCATCACAGTCGTCTTACCTGAACCCGTTGGTCCCACCAAAGCAACCATCTGCCCCTTCTTAACCGTAATGGAAACGTCCTTCAAAATTTGTCGGTCTGGATTATAGGCAAAATCAACATGCTTTAAGGCAATCTCGTTCTTGAGCGGACCAGCAATCTTTGTCCCTGTATTGACCTCATCGTCTTCCTTTTCAACCTCCGTAATCCGGTTGGCACCCGTTACAGCTAGTTGTAAGGCGTTATAGATGGTCGTCAATGAGGTAATTGGTTGGAACAGTTGTTGTGAGTAGTTAACAAAGACAACAACTAAGGCCAACCCAGAGGCCTTATCCATGCCATTATGCAGCACTAACCAAGAACCAAAGAAAATTACAATTGCTAAGTTGAGCAAGGAGAACCCCTGCATCAAGGGATTTAACAGGCCGGAATAGAACTGGCCCTTTTGGCTCGCTACTCGAAGCTGATTGTTAAATGGTTCGAACTTTTCAATCGAATCCGCTTGGCGTCCTTCCGTTAATAGAACTGTTTGTCCTGCTAGCTGTTCATTAATATAACCGTTCATGTCAGCCGTTGCCGCCTGTTGGTGGTTAATTTGAACCTGAGCATATTTGGCAATCAGTAAGGCACCGATAATGGCAATCGGCGTTGCAGCCAATGTCACCCACGCCATCGTTGCTGATTTGGCAAACATCATCCAAATTACACCAGCAAAAAGCAGCGCTTGGGAGAAAATCTGGAAAACGGCGTTATTCATGGCCGTAAAAATATTATCTAAATCAGAAGTAAAGAGTGATAAAACTTTTCCGTCCTGGTGGGTATCAAAGTAGCGCACTGGCATTTTTTGGAGCTTGCCAAACAAACCACGCCGCATCACTCCTACTGAATCGGACGAAATTTTTGCAGTCATAAGACCAGAAATTAGCAAGGCAAATTCGGTCAACACATAAAAAGCAATCATGGAAAAGACGGCCACATAAAAATCATGTAGGGATCCATGACCCCCAGGCGTTAGCGAGGCTACCAAGTAATGAGTCAAGGACGAAATAGCATCCCCCAAATAAAGCGGTGCCTTAATTTGTGCATAGGTTGCCACTAAAATTAAGAGCAGCGAAATGAACAAGGCCCGCCAGTATTGCTTTAAGTTTTTAACAAAGTAGGCAAGTGCCGTTTTAATTTCAGCCATGGTTGTCCTCCTTTGCTTTTTGACTTTGGTAAATATCTTGGTAGATTTCAGACTGGTCAAGGAGCTCTTGGTGGGTTCCAACCCCAACAATCTGCCCCTGATTCATGACTAAAATCTGATCGGCATGGATAATTGAGGCAATCTTTTCGGCAATAATCACCTTGGTGGTTGTTGCAAAGTCCTTAGCTAGTGCCTCTTGAACCAACTTTTCGGACCGGGCATCCAAGGCGGAAGTTGAATCATCCAAGATTAGCAGACTCGGATTTTTAACCAGGGCTCTGGCCAGCGATAACCGCTGCTTTTGCCCACCGGAAAGGTTGGAAGAGCGTTCCGAAACTTCTTGACCAAAGCGGTCAGGATATTGGTTGATAAATTCACTGGCTTGGGCCTGATCGGCCGCTTTTTCTAAATCAGCCAAACTGGCATCTGGCCGGCCCATCTTTAAGTTGTCTTCAATCGTGCCGGAAAACAAGACTGGCTTTTGCAAGACAATTGACAGGTTTTGGTGTAGCGTTTCCTGGTCGATGGTTTGTAAGTCTTGACCATCGATGTCAATCTGACCCGCACTTGGCTGATACAAGCGTGCCAACAACAGTGCCAAAGTTGACTTTCCGGACCCCGTCGACCCAACGATTCCAAGTGTTTGGCCAGCAGGCAGATTAAAGGAAATATCGCGCAAAACCTGCTTGTCATCATTTGGATAGGCAAAAGAAAGGTCACGAACGTTAATGTTCCCATTTAAACGCTTAACTGTTCCATTTTCAGCATTTTCATGAATATTAATGGTGCTTGGCTCGGCCATCACCGCCCCAATTCGCTTCAAAGAAACCAAACCACGGGAGGCCATGTTCGAAACCATCCCCATCATCAACAATGAGAACAAAATCTGATTTAAATAGGTGATAAAAGGCGTAATCTTTGCCAATTCATCGGGGTTCTTCAAAATCGTTTGCGAAACCAAAAGTAAAGCAGCAGCAATCGCGATATAAGAAATCAGCATATAAACCGGCGTCATTAATGAAAAGATATAAGCAATCTTTTGGTTTAAATCCGTCAATTCCTTAGTACTGGCTGCAAAGTTATCTTCTTCTTGCTTTTCTTGGTTAAAGGATTTCACTACACGGACAGCTGAAAGGCTTTCCTGAGTAATGGTATTGTTCTTGTCCAAGATATGTTGGAACTTGCCAAACAAACCACCCATTTTTCCAAAAATGCGTCCCGTTGTCAGCATGATTAAGATAATCATCAAAACAATGACCCACCATAAACCAGGCATGGTCCAGATGGCTAATACCAAACCACCGGCAAACAGGATTGGCACGCGTAAAATAATTTGCATCAACTGCATGGCAAAGCGTTGAACCTGGTTAATATCATTGGTTAACCGAATCACCAAGTTAGCAGATGAAAACTTTTGAATCTGCGTCAAAGAAAACGACTGAATTTTTTCGTATTCAGCGCGTCGTAAATCAGCCGCAACACTTTGAGAAACTCGGGAAGCAAAAAAGGTTCCGGAAACCCCGGCAACCATGCCAACAATTGCCAAAGCCAACAACCAGACCCCATTATGGAGGACAGCCTGCGAATTATCAGCAATGATGGCCGATAACATCCGCTTTAAAAACTGCGGCTGCAATAATGTTGCCGTTGCCATTGTCACGACTGCTAAAACAGCGCAGGCGATTTGCTTCCAGTAAGGCTTGGCATAATGTAATAGTAAATGCATCAATTCTTCCTCATCATGTTTCTGGGGCAAATCAGTATTCCTTGGAATTTTTGTCCCTCTTTACTGGTAAAAAGACCCTCCCGAATTGTTTGGGAGGGTCTAAGACGACTGTTTGTTTGCGTCAAACAAAACAAGTCATGTCTTAATCTTTGGCTTCGTCCTTAGCTTCTTCAGCAGTGGTATCGTCAGCCTTCGCTGCTTCTTCAGCAGACTTTACTTCTTCAGTCTTAGCTTCTTCTTCAGGCTTAACAGTCCGGATAGCAGTTGCTTCAAAAGTCAAAATAACGCCTTCGGCGTCCAAATCAACAGTCTTTGCTTCTTCGTTGACAGCATCAACAACAGCATGCAAGCCACCAATGGTGATAACCTTAGCACCTGGCTTCATGTTGCTACGCATTTCTTGTTGGCGTTGTTGCTGTTTCTTGCTTGTCCGTGACATCCACCAGAGCATGACAACGATAATTAATAGAGGGAAAATGAAACTTTGCATAAGAACTTCCTTTAATTTATTTTTGTTTAAACTATTGTAACAAATTTTTAAAACAAACGCGCGTTGGCTTTGTTATAACCATAATCTTCTAAGACCTGCTCGCGGAATTCCAAAAGTCGGTCTTCTTCAATGGCAGTCCGCATCTCTTCCATTAAGTTCAACAAGTAGCGCAGGTTGTGCTCAGAGGCAATCTGAGCGCCTAGCAACTCATTCGCATTAAAGAGATGGTGCAAGTAAGACCTGGAAAGGTTTTGATAGGGACTATAAGATGGCAAATCATATTGCGCTAGGTTGCCAAACTGATTTGTTCGAATTGGATTCTTTGAATAGTATTCCAAATCAGAATCGATGGGTGAAAAGTCATTCTTGTACTTTGAATTCTTGATCACCACCCGACCACGCTTGGTCATCAGTGTTCCCTTACGACCAACTCGCGTTGGCAAGACACAGTCAAACATGTCCACCCCGCGAATCACAGAGTCAATCAAGGAATCAGGAGCGGCCACGCCCATCAAATATCGGGGCTTGTCCTCGGGTAAGATTGGCATAGTAAAGTCCAAAACCCGGTTCATTTCCTTCTTTGATTCACCAACAGATAAACCACCAACGGCATAGCCTGGCAAATCCATCTTGACTAATTCCTTAGCGGATTCAGTCCGCAAATCGCGGAAACCTGCTCCCTGGACAATTCCAAACAAAGCCTGAGTATCGGTCTTCTTGTGATACTGTTGTGCCCGGTCCGCCCAGCGCAATGATCGCTGCATCGAATCGCGGATATACTCATAGGTTTCAAAATAGGGAATGGCTTCATCCAGCTGCATCATGACATCAGAACCCAAATTATTCTGAATGCGCATGGCCACTTCTGGCGACAAAAACATCTTGTCGCCGTTCACGTGGTTGCGAAAGGTTGCTCCCTCTTCACTCAATTTTCGTGAATCGGACAACGAGAAGACCTGAAAGCCACCAGAATCCGTCAAGATGGCCTGATCCCAGTCCATATACTTGTGTAAACCACCGGCCTCGGCAATTAACTCATCGCCGGGTCGAACCCACAAGTGGTAGGTATTGGCCAAGATAAACTGTGAGCCAATTTCCTTCAGTGTTCGATTGTTGACGCCCTTAACGGCACCCTGAGTCCCAACCGGCATAAACATTGGGGTTTCAAAGGTTCCATGAGGAGTATGTAACCGGCCACGACGTGCACCGGTATGTTTTTCAGTATGAAGGTGTTCGTACCAAACGGCACCCTTTTGCTGTGTCATATTTCACCTGCTTCAAAAAATTTTCACTATGCCCATTATAACACGGTCCATCTTGGAAACGACTGACAAGCAAAATAGTCTGAAAAAGCGGCCCGCAAAACATCATAATTGAGTGTTATGATACTATTGTGAAATTGACTTAAAGCTAAAATAAGAAAGTTGGTTATCGAATGGAACAAAATTATATCGCTCGGATGCGAGCAAAGGTTGGTCACGAAGGCATGATTTTCCCTTCTGCCTGGGGGGTTCTTTGGAATGAGACCCACGATGCCATCCTGCTAGAAAAGCGTGGCGATTCAGAGAAGGGTTATGGTTTCCCCGGTGGTTTCTTGGAATACGGCGAGTCACCAATGCAGGCCGTTGTCCGTGAATTTAAAGAAGAAACCAACCTCGATGTCGAAGTGGTTCGCCTTTTAGGCGTTGCCAGCCACGTCACAGATAAAAATTCCTGGGGCGATGCCCAAGAGACCTTGTCAATGGGCTTTGAGGTTCGCTTGGTTCCTGGTGCTAGCGCATCCGATTTGGTTGTCGATGGTGACGAAACCTTGGCCGCCAACTTTATTCCGGTTAACCCAAGACCAGAAATGTTTGTTCCCGCTGCGGCGGAAACACTCGAACGTGTTTTGACTGAAAATGAGGCAAGCGACCAACCTTGGTTACGTGAATCTGTTTCAAACAAAAAGGCCTGAGGCCTTTTTTATTTTACCCTTTCGACAAAAATTGTTTATTCATTCCCTAAACTGCAAATGAATCAAAACCTGAGCAAATCATCCCCCGGCGCGCTTGATTCCCGGGTCAACCTTAATACCATCATTCTCAAATATTTAAAAGTATTCTTTGATTTGGCAGATTACAAGTTTAATTCGAACAACTCCGAAAAACTTCTAGTGGCGTCTGGTAGTTATGTAACTTCATGGGTCGATTGTTGATCAACTCAATTGCCTCATAAAGTCGCTGCTCATCAACATCTCGAAAGTTAGACTTCTTCGGAAAGAAGTATCGTAATTTACGGTTGAATAGTTCATTACTGGCTCGTTCCCATGGGGAGTACGCATGGCAGAAATATACCGATATCTTGTACGTATCTCTTAACTCACGATATCCTGAGAACTCTTTTCCATGATCAACAGTGATACTTTTTACAGTGCTGCCAAACGAGTTCATGAAACGTTGAAAGGCAGTTGCCATGGCCTCCTTAGTTCGATTGTGTACCTTGATTGCCCAATAGACACGACTTTGGCGCTCTAAAAAGGTAACCACACATGTTCGATCTTGACCTCGACTAGAGAGAACAGTATCAACTTCCCAGTGCCCAAATTCTTTCCGTTCATTCACTTTTTCAGGACGTTTTTCAATGGTTTGTTCTACTTTGAAAGTTCCACGTG
>NZ_LDUY01000023.1 GCF_001038455.1 Fructobacillus sp. EFB-N1
CCAGGTTCGAGTCCTGGATGGCCCATGACAAAGAAGACTCCGGTCTTCTTTTTTTGTGCAAGAAGTTAAGATAGTTACGGGTTTTGGCTTCTTTTTTGTGTTTTCAGATAGCTTTTATCAGCATATTGGTTTTAGAACAACTTTGTCTAACCTATCCAGAAATTGTATAATCAGATTATGGAGAAACTGGAAAATGACAATTTAAAGCCCTTTGATATTGATCATCTGAGTGCAGATCAAAGTGGTATTTTTGCTGATTTACAAGAGTACATAAGTGAGGGTTTGAAGACACCCGGCCATCACGTAGCGGTGATCGAAGGCGCTGCAGGAACAGGTAAAAGCGTTTTACTAACAAAGCTGTTCAAGAATATTCGACGAGGTATGAAAGACCCTGACAGTCCCTATCAGGGGTTAAAAACGGTTTTTACCGTTAACCATCCAGAGCTGTTAAAGGTTTACCAGGAAATGGGCGCGCGCTATCGAGATCTTTATAAAAAAGATTATGTTCGGCCAACATCACTGATTAATAGTGCGCTTAAGACGGATAGTCACTATGATGTCGTTTTAATCGATGAGGGTCATCTCTTACTTAGTAAGCGAGAGCCCTATATTCGTTTTTTCCAGGACAATCAATTAACTGAGATTATCAAGTTAGCGAAGGTTGTGGTCGTTGTTTTTGATTTTCAGCAAGTCATTCAGGGCAAGATGTTTTGGAATGAAAAGCTGTTAAATCAGGTTTTAACTCCCTATGACCATCGAATTTTCCCAATGAACTTTCAATATCGAATGGAAGCTAATGCTTCAGTTTCGACCTGGATTGATAACTTTGTCACTGGCAAACTGTCCCCTTTGCCAGCTGATCAGGGTGATTACGACCTGCGCATCTTTGAACGAGCAGATGCGCTCTTTGAAACAATTAAGGCGCGCAACCAGCAGGGTGGTCTAGCACGTGTGCTGGCAACAACCGGCTTTCAGCGGCGGGCCGATGGTGCCCACCATGTGGTATTGGATGGGTTTGACTTACCATGGGATGAATTTGATGCGCAGGTTAAGACATGGCCGAACAGACCGGAATCAATTAACCAGGTTGGTTCCATCTACACGGTTCAAGGCTTTGATCTGAATTATGCGGGTGTCTTGCTGAGCCCAGCATTTGAGTATGATGTTAAGACCGACCGGATGATTGTTAATCCGACAAAGGTGACTCACAAAGAGATTTATAAAAAGAACCCTAATTTGACGGATGCTGATGCCATCGCCCAGGCCAAGACTGATTTTATGTACAATGCTTTAAATATCTTAGCTAAGCGTGGTAAAAAAGGGCTGTATTTAAAGGCAGCTGACCCTGACCTTAATAACCGCTTGCTTGAATTGCAAGCTCAAGCAAAATAAAAGAAGCCAAAACCCTTAATCGGGTGGCTTCAACTAGAAAAACCGGTTATTCGGTTTTTTTATTCAATTAAATTATTCGACAGACCATTCATCAAAGTTAGCGATAAAATCAGTTGGTTGGTTAACTTCTTTGGCCACTTCGGCCGGTTTGGAAACGCCGGTGTAAACCAAGAGGGTATCGAGGCCGTTTTTGATACCAGCCAGGATGTCGGTGTTGTAGTTGTCACCAACCATGACGGGACGGTCGGGATGGTTGAGTTTGGCCAGCGCACCTTCCATAATTGGGGCTTCTGGTTTAGCAATAATAGTGGGTTCTACTCCGGTTGCCGTTTTGAGAGCAGCGACAAGAGAACCGGCACCAGGCAACATACCCTCTTCACTTGGCAGGTTTGTATCAGCATTTGTCGCGATAAACTTTGCTCCACGAGCAATGGCGAAGGTTGCTTCCTTGAGCTTCTGGTAGGTGAAGTTACGGTCGAGTCCCATCACAACAACGTTGGCTTCATCAGCTGAAACTAGGTCGATGCCGGCATTTGCTAAGGCATCTTTTAGGCCAGCTTCGCCAATTAGATAGACCTTTTGGCCACCATCAGTCAAACCTTTAACATAGTCAGCGGTCGCCATGGCTGAGGTATAAACTTGGTCAACCGTTGTTTTGATACCATGGTTGATTGTTAGGTTGTCAGCGACGTCCTTGGCTGTTTTTGTTGAATTATTGGTGACAAACAGGTAAGGAATCTTGGCAGTCTGCAACCGTTCAATAAATCGTTTAGCGGCTGGAATGGGTTGCTTGCCATGGTAGATGGTTCCATCAAGGTCAATTAAATAAGCATTATACTTTGGCATAAAAATATCCTCTTTAGCGGTTCGATTGATTCTATTGTCACGTATTTATTTAAAATTAGCAAGGGAAAAAGAGCGGGTTTTAAAAACAGAAAAAAGATACGTGCTTGAAATGATTTTTAACTGAAAGCCCTCACAAATAGGCGTATAATGGCCTTATTATGGAAAAAGACGTACAAAAAAAGCCGCATCGTTTAAAGGCGGTTGAAGAAGCAGGTCGAACAAAAATCCAGACCCGCTTAGGTTTTTATACATTATTAGTTTCGCTATTCATCTTGAAAACTTTTTTGGCTTACGGGATGGATTTTAACTGGATGCACGTGTCGTCATTGTATCAAGTTTTCTTGATGTTGATTAACCCAATCGGGTTTACGATGCTGATTTTTGCGTTGCCGTTATTCTTTAAAAATCGTAACCTGTATTACGGTGGGATGATGGTTTTATATACAGCGCTGACAACCTACCTTTATATTAGTGTGACTTATTATCGTGAATTTACTGACTATTTGAGTGTTAACGTGATTTTGAACTACTCGTCAGTTAACCAGGGTGGTAAGGCGGCTGGTGCGATTAGTTTTAGCGCCCACGACTTTTTATTTTGGATTGACGTTGTGATTCTTTTAGGTTTTTTGTTGTTTAAAAAGATTAAACGTGATCGAAAAGAGGTGCGTCCTGGCAAAACCTCAACCTTGATAGCCATTGGCTGGTTAATGATCATGGCCAATTTGGCACTGGCTGATGTTGATCGGCCCCAGTTGTTGACGCGGCAATTCGACCGGGAATATTTGGTTAAGTATTTGGGTATTGGTCCCTTTACAATCCTTGATGCCTATAACACCTTTAAGACCAGTCAGGTGCGAAAATCAGCGAAACCTGAAGAACTGCAAAAGGTGAAAAAGTACGTTCAAGACCACTATGTTGGCATGAATCCAACCTATGCTGGCAAGGCGAAGGGTAAGAACGTTATTGTGATTCATTTGGAGTCATTCCAACAGTTTTCGATTGATCGGAAGGTCAACGGACAAGAAGTAACACCGTTCTTAAATTCTTTGTATCACAGCAAGGATATGATTGCCTTCGATAATTTCTTCCACCAGGTTGGCCAAGGAAAAACGTCCGATGCTGAAAATCTATTAGAGACATCGACTTATGGTCTGCCACAAGGTTCGCTCTTTGCCAAGTTGGGTAATGACCAGACTTTCCAGGCCATGCCGTCAATTTTGAACCAACGAGCGGGCTATTCATCAGCTGTTTTCCATGGTAATACCGGGTCGTTCTGGAACCGAACGAACGTCTATAAGAACATGGGTTATCAGAATTGGATTTCGGGTGAGTACTTTGATACGAGTGGCAAAAAATCAACCGCTTGGGGCTTGAAAGATAAGTTACTCTTTAAGGATTCAGTTCCATACCTGGAACGATTGCAACAGCCGTTTTATGCGAAGTACATCACGGTTTCCAACCATATTCCATACGAAATTGATAAGGATGACCAGGATCCTAATTTCCAAACGTCTAATTCCGGTTCTAAGTATATTGATAATTACTTTATTACTAACCATTATTTGGATCAGGCCATTAAAGAATTTTTCGATTATTTGAAGAAATCAGGTTTGTACGACAATACGATGGTTGTGCTTTATGGTGACCACTACGGTATCAATAACACGGATACGAAGTATTTGGCCCCACTTTTGGGTAAGGATCCAAGCAACTGGACGGACCTGGATAACGAAAACTTGCAACGGACACCATTGATTATTCATATTCCAGGATTAAAAAATGGGGGCATTAACCACACCTATGGTGGTGAAGTTGATGTGGCTCCAACAATCGAGCATCTTTTGGGGATTTCAAGTAAACGTTATATTCAGTTTGGCCAGGACCTTTTGTCGACGAATCGAAGCCAATTGGTTGTGATGCGTAACAAGGATTGGATGACGCCAGAGTATGCTTCTATTTCTGGTACAATCTGGGATACTAAGACGGGTGAAAGGGTCATTGATCCAACGCCCGACCAGGAAAAATTGTTTAACAAGTATCAGACAGAAGCAAATGAAAAGCTTGCCATGTCTGACACGCTGAACCAGAAGAATTTGCTGCGTTTCTACCATCCAGACGGCTTTAAGGCGGTTGATGCAGCAGCCTATGATTATTCGAAATCGAAGACATTGGCTCGCTTCAAAAAGGCCAATGAAAATCAGAGTTCAACGTCCTTGTACACTCAGCATGGCGATCAGAGTACTGTTGGTGACTATCTCACGAATGCGCCGGAAATTAATGATAGCCCAGATTCATTGCTATCGGACTATCCAGGTGCTTCAGTCGCTTTTGCGCCAAGTAGTGCAAGCAGTAGCAGCAGTGTAAGTAGTAGTAACTAACACGAAATCAGGGGAAACCCTGATTTTTTTACTAGGGAAAAGAAATGGTTGCAAAATATCAACGAGAAATTACCATTATGGATTGCTTTGCCGGCTTGGCGGTGAAAGATTACTTGAAACAGATTTTTTTGCCAAAGCATTTGCGGGGGAATTTACGACAATCAAGGGGTTTACAGGTTAATGGCCAACAGGTCTCGACAGCATACGTTTTACGGACTGGTGAGCATTTAACCCTGACCTTCCGAGAAGAGGTCTTCTTGGACCATCAGGGCCCTTATCCGGCCAACATGGCGGTCTCCCTTGCCATAGTCTATGAAAACGAGGACCTGATGGTGGTGAACAAGCCCGCTGAGATGAAGATGCACCCGCATTCGCCGACGGAAACGGATACGCTGCTCAATTATGTGAATGGTTATCTTCAAAAAAATCCGCAAAAGTCAGCTGGTCAATCGGCTCAGGCCTTTATGGTCCACCGCTTGGATCGGGCGACCTCTGGACTAGTCATCGTGGCTAAAAATCCAATTGCTGTACCGATTTTAAACCGGTTGATCAAAGAAAAAATTATTCAACGCACCTATCTGGCACGGGTTACTGGTCTCTTTGACCAAAAGACCGGAATTTTTGACCAAAAAATAGGCAATCATCCAAGTGATGATCGCTTGCGTTGGCTTACGCCTTCTGGCCAAAACGCCACAACCCACTATCGGGTCTTAGAAGAAGATAGCGAACGCGACGAGAGCCTTGTCCGCCTTGAATTGGAAACGGGTAGGATGCACCAGCTTCGGGTCCATTTGGCCGGCAATGATCATCCTATTAATGGGGATGATTTGTATCAGGGCAAGGCTGGTAAGCGACTAGCCCTGCATTCAACGGCTCTTTTATTGGTCTTACCTTTTACTGGTGAACAAGTTTTGTTAGAAAGGCGAGAGGGTCTGATTTAAAAAATTAGTAATTAAAAAGGTCCTGACTTTCTGGTCAGGACCTTTGTTGTGTTATAAAAGATGATTATTCGGCAACTGATTTAACAACGGCGTCATCTTCGTTCATGAAATATTTAACGACCAAGCCGGCTAAGAGACCACCCAAAATCTCGGCAATTAAGAAGTACCAGAGATGGGCAGAGGAGGCCAATCCCTTGTAAAGAGCTGGAGCAAGGACGCGAGCGGGGTTAACCAGGCCGTTTGTAAGGGGATAAGTTACAAAGGAAATCAGGGTGAAGCTAATCCCGGTGATAGCGGCGCTTTGCTTGACGTGCTTTTTCAATGCCACTAGGGTGATAAAGACTAGGACAAAGGTAAAGAACAATTCAATGGCCACTGCTAACCAAACGGAAATGGCACTGGCTGCTGATGGTTCTAACAAGGAGAACAATTGGCTCGCCTTAACAGAAGACGTTGATGAAGAGGATGAGGAGCTTTGTTGTGCATTAATGATTGGGATTAACGTATAAACCGAAAGGGTCAATCCGGCAAAGGCACCAAGGAATTGGGCGAGGAAATAACCGCCAAAGGTTTTCCAAGAGATGTCTTTGTTGATGGCTGCTCCTAAGGAAATGGCGGGGTTAAAGTGACCACCGTTAGCCATGGGGCCAAAGATAAACATCAAGGCTGCTAATGCTAGGCCAAAAATCGCCATGGCATCAAAGAGCTGACCCGTTTGGAAGGTCGTGACGTAAATCAAGGCAGTGGTCGCGAAGATCACCAACAGCATCGTCCCAAAGAATTCTGCAAAATATTTGCGCATAAAAAAAGCTCCTTTTATTTGTACTCAACTGCTCATTATACAGCTTTGACATAAAAGAAACTTTAAAAATTCTAATCTTTTCTCGCTTACTTGTGTAAGAGCAGCGCATTGATGGCCACAACAACCGTTGAAAGCGACATCACGATGGCCCCAATCAATGGGTTTAACATGATGCCGGCAAAGGCGAAGAGGCCGGCGGCGGTTGGAATGGCTAGGATGTTATAGCCAGCTCCCCACCAGAGGTTTTCAACTTCTTTGCGGTTAGCGTTATGGGCTAAGTTAATTAAATCGATAATCTTTGGTAGCGATTGCGAAATCAACACGGCATCGGCTGAAGCCTGGGCTACGTCGGTTCCCGCACCAATGGCCACTGACAAATCAGCTTGAGCCAGGGCTGGAGAATCGTTAATCCCATCGCCGATCATCATCGTCTTACCCTTTTGTTGGTACTGCTTGACCAAGTTGATTTTGTCTTCTGGTGAGACTTCTGCCTGGACAACATTGATTCCCAATTCTTGGGCGACCTTATTGGCCGTCTTTTTGGCATCACCCGTGACAAGGACAGGGGTAATTTGATGGGCCTTAAGTTGGGCAACAAAGTCTTTGGCTGAATCTTTAATGCTATCACCAAGGGAGACAGCGGCCAAGACTTGATGGCCGTCGGTTAGGTAGGAAATGGAACCATCGGCATCCAGTGGTTCGAAGTCGATGTGTTGTTCCGTTAGGTAACGTGCTGAAACCAGGAAGTAATGCTGACTGTTGACGGTACCACTAATCCCAGCTCCAGCAATGGTTTGGACATCCTGGCCGGCCGTAACGGTTACACCATCGTCTTTTGCTTTTTGGACGATAGCCTTAGCCAGAGGATGGGAAGACTGCTGTTCAAGGGCGGCCATGATGGCAAGGGCGTCGTGGTCGCTGATTTTGTTCGTGACTAATTTCTGCACTTGAAAATGACCGTTAGTCAAAGTACCGGTCTTATCCATTAGGGCATAATCCAAGTGCTTAGCTGACAGCACTGCGCCGTGCTTTTTAATTAAAATACCATCCTTGGCTGCCAGTGCCTTGGTTCGCTGGATAACCAATGGAATGGCCAAACCTAAAGCATGGGGGCAGGCAATGATGAGTGTTGTTACGGCGATATTAAAGGCGGTTGTTAGGCCGCTAATAGCGGTCCAAATAAGGAGTGCCAAGATGGCAGCCGTTAAGCCAACCCAGAAAAGCCAGCCGGCAACCTTATTGGCTAGCGATTCGGCCTTGGAGGAGCTGGCTTCCGTTTGGTTCAAAGTCTTTTTGAGGTGGCCGATAAAGGAATCATCACCGACGGCTGAAACCTGAACGAGCAAAGTGCCTTCGCCGTTAATTGTTCCACCAATGACGGAGGACTTTTCAGCCTTTTTGACAGGCTTTGATTCACCGGTCATGAGGGACTCGTCCACTTGGGATGAACCTGAAAGGACGGTTCCATCGGCGGGGAAAGATTCACCGGCCAAGACCTGAACGACAGCACCATTCGTGAGGTCACTGACGGGCTTGTCGGTGAAGGAATCGCCTTCCTTAACATGGGCCGTTGCTGGAGTAAGCTTTGAAAGTTCGGAGGTTGCGTTGCCGGCCTTCATAGTGGCTTGCATTTCGATCAGGTGCCCCAAGAGCATGATGACGACCAGGGTACCGAATTCAAGGAAGTAGTCCATGGCATCGACCTTAAAGAAGGTCTTGGCGATAAAGGCATAGACGGAGACCCAGAAAGTCACTAAAAGTCCCATAGAAATCAGCGACATCATCGCTGGTTTCTTTTGCTTCAACTCGATTTTCGCGCTCGAAAAGAAGGGTTGGGTACCAACAGCATACATGGCGACTGCCAAAATTAACATTACCCAGTTAGAACCGGGGAATGTCAATGTGATCGGTAGGTCAACGCCCATAAAGGGGGCGACGAAAAGGAGTGGAATCAAGAGGGCGAAAGACCACCAAAACCGCTGCTTCATATTGCTGTGGTTCATTGGCATACCGCCCATGTCCCCCATGCCAGACATATCGTGGTCCATTCCGGGCATGCTACCCATGTTTGACATGTCGTGGTTTTGGTGGTCCATCTTCATTTGGCCGTGGTCCATTTGCATGTGGTTGTCATGGCCCTGATGATTGTGACCCATATCCATGTTGCCCATGTCACCGTGGACATCGTGAGAGTGGCCCATCTTCATTTGACCATGGTCCATATTCATGTGGCCGTCGTGACCTTGATGGTCGTGGCTCATGTCCATGTGCCCCATGTCTTTTTTCTTGTTTTCTTCATGGTTTTTGTGATTCATGTGACCGTTCTTGTCAAAGTCGTCTGCCATAAAAAACTTCCTTTCTAAAAACGAATTTATTCCTTTACTGGTCTAACTTAAAACAAATTCTAATATTATGCAAGTTCTTGACCTTACATTAAAAAAATCAGCAAGATCGATTTCTAATAAAAAAGCTGTTAAAACGGGGATAGAAAGGGTTTTGAATCAAAAAAATCACTTTGATTGAGTAAGAAAATGACACTTATTTTCACATGATTGGTATAGTTCCTTTTTGACTGAGATAACAAAGAAGTTTCATTCAGGTGTGAATCAGGATGTCATCAAGGCAGCATCTAACAGTAATGAATTTTAACCAGCTTCTTGCATTTTTTGGCCAAATTATGTACATTAGTATGCGGTTATTTATCGCTTATTCTGCGCATGGTTGAGCCATTTTCGGCCAAAAAGGAGACCCTGATTTGCCCAATGAAATTGTCAGAATTTAACTATTTTCAAATAATCCAATTACCTATCTAAAAGGGGAAATTATGGCTAATCAAAATGAACAGTCGCTAGCGGCTGAATTTAAAGAAGAGGAAAGCGCCTTCTGGTCACTGGGGATTGCAACAATCGTGTTAGCGGTGGTTATCGGCTTTGCCGCACTCTTGTTGTCACTCTTTTTGGAACATGTGGAAGTTTTGTTCTTGCACTTCCATGAATCGTTCCGCCACTATAGCCCAAACAGCGCCAGTCCACTGCGACGTTTTCTATCGGTTGTAATCGGCTCGGCCATTGCTGGCTTTGTTTGGTGGGCGATTCGTTTCCGTGGACGTAAAATTGTTGGCATTAATGCTGCTTTGAAAGGTGACGAAATGCCACCGATTAAGACGGCCTTAAACGTTTTGGCTCAGATGTTCTTTGTTGGAACGGGTGGGTCCGTTGGTCGTGAATTAGCACCTCGACAGGCCGGGGTCATGCTAGCCCAGGTTTATCAAAAGAAGACTGCCAAATGGCGGTTCTTGAAGTTGAGCCAGGAGGATCAAAAATTACTCTTGGCCGCCGCCGCTGGGGCCGGATTTGCTGGCGTTTATATCTCGCCAATTACGGGTATGCTGTTTGCCGTCGAATTGCTATTGAAGAAGGCATCCGTGAAAACGATTTCGGTGTCTTTGATTATGTCGACGATTGCTGCCTTGATGGGGGCGATTGTGAAGGGCTTTGATCCTTACTATGCCTTATCAAAGGTTGATCACTTCTCGCTGATTTTACTGGTTGTTTCTTTCATCATCGGCCCAATTGCCGGCATCTTTGGGGCATGGGCAAAGCAGGCTTTTGCCTGGGCGCAGAAATATCAGGCGAAGGGAAAGTGGCTTTGGTTGACGATGCCTTTGGTCGGAGTTGTTACTGGGTTAACTGCCTGGGCCTTCCCTTACGTGATGGGGAATGGCCGTGCCACTGCCCAGTATGCCTTTTTGCAAACGGACCATCACTTGCTATACTTCTTCATCGCCCTTGGTTTAGCTAAATTTGTGATGACCTTCTTGAGCTTGTATGCCGGTGGTACCGGAGGTACATTGACACCCTCGATTGCCTTGGGAAGTGTCTTGGGCTTGGTTGCTTCCGTGCCTTTGGCACCGCTGTTTCCGGGCATCTCACCTTGGCAGTTCGCTTTGATTGGGGCCGTTGCTTTGTTGGCAGCCTCCCAGCAAGCGCCCCTGATGGCCATGTTTATGGTCTTTGAAATCAGTCATTTGGACTATTCAGCTTTGATTATCTTTGCCCTTGCAGTGGCCTTGTCATCGTCAACTGCTAAGATTTATTTGAACTGGTGCGACCGTCGTGCTGCAGCAAAATCTAAATTAAGTTAATTTCACTAGAAATGTCAGAATGTTTTTCAACATTCTGGCATTTTTTATTACAGATAATACATAGGAAAAATGCGGGTTTCTTCCCATTGTTCGCCTTTAGTCTAGAAAACCCTTTTTATATGAGAAAATTATTATTAAAGAGCGAACACAAGTCGCGTTAGTTTTGTTATCATGTTTTTAAAGCGAACTCCACTTTTTGAAAGTGGCTCTATATCGATAAAACACGAACAATACAGGAGGCGTACCGCATGACAGCGCGCGTAGCAGTGGTGATGGGTTCTAAAAGTGATTGGCCAACAATGAAGCTGGCCTTTGATTTGTTGCAAGACTTAGGAATTGCAGCAGAGAAGCACGTAATTTCAGCTCACCGAATGCCGGTTCAACTACAGGAGTTTGGTTCACAGGCCAGAGAGAATGGCTTGGACGTTATTATTGCCGGAGCAGGTGGGGCAGCTCATTTGCCTGGGATGTTAGCCGCCAGCACAACAATCCCCGTTATCGGGGTGCCAGTTAAGTCCAGCAACTTAAACGGTCTTGATTCACTTTTGAGTATTGTTCAAATGCCCGGAGGGGTGCCAGTCGGCACAATGGCTATCGGTAATTCCGGTGCCAAGAACGCAGCCCTTTATGCCGCTTCGATTTTGTCATTACAAGATGAAAAGATTGCCGCTAATTTGGCTGATTTCCGAGCTAAGCAAACGTCTAGTTCAATCGAAAGCGAGGGGGAGTTGCAATGACAGAGGCTAATCGTTACCTCGAACCAGGGAAGACCATCGGAATTATCGGTGGCGGTCAGCTAGGGCAAATGATGGCCCTTTCGGCTAAGGAAATGGGTTTTAAGGTGATTGTTTTAGACCCAACGCCAGCCTGCCCAACTGCTCAGGTTTGTGATGATCAAATTGTGGCCGAATATGACGACCAAAAGGCCCTCCAGGAACTGGCGAACCGGTCAGATGTTTTGACTTATGAATTTGAAAACGTCAGTCAAGAGGCCCTAAAGGACTTGAAGGATGCTTATGTACCACAGGGTGTCCGCCTCTTAGAAATTACCAGTAACCGCTTAGCGGAAAAAGCCTTTATTCGCGATGAAGCCCAGGTGCCGGTTGCTAAGTTTGCCCGGGTTGAAAGCCCAGCGGATTTAGATCAGGCGGTCACTGAAGTTGGTTTGCCCGGGATTTTGAAAACGGTCAGTGGTGGTTACGATGGCCATGGCCAATTTGATTTAAACACTGCCGCTGATGTTGAAAAGCTTAAGGCCAACTGGCCGGGTGGTGTACTAATTTTAGAGCAAAAGATTGCCTTTACCAAAGAAATCAGCGTGATGGTAACTCGGACGAAGCAGGGGCAATTGGTAACGTGGCCAATTTCTGAAAACGTTCACCAAAATCATATTTTGAAAACCTGCATGATTCCAGCAGCGATTACCAAAGACCTGGATAGCCAAGTCCATGAAATCGCCAAGACGATTGCCGACAAGCTTGATTTGCGTGGTGTCTTGGGCATTGAACTCTTTGTCGACCAGAACAGCAACCAGGTCTGGGTCAACGAGTTAGCCCCACGGCCACATAACTCAGGTCATTACACGATTGAAGCCTGCAATATTTCTCAGTTTGAAGGGCATATTCGCAGTATCGTCGGCTTACCAATTCCAGCAATTAAGCTCCATGACCGCGCGATGATGGTCAATTTGTTGGGGGATGAATTGTTAAAGGCGCGTCAGGCCTTCCCTGACCATGCCGACTGGCATTTCCATGATTATGGAAAGGCAGCTGTCAAGCCCGGTCGGAAGATGGGCCACCTTACGGTGGTGGGTCAACCGGCGATCGAAGATTTAAGCACATATTTCCAAACCATTTAATCAGGAGAGTAAGGAAAAATGATAGAAAATACAGTTGAATTTGACGGACAGCAACTTACCCGTGGTGACTTGCTTTATGAGGGAAAGGCCAAGCAGGTCTTTGCAACCAACGATCCTTCCATTATCTGGATGCACTACATGGACCAGGTAACTGCTTTGAACGGGAAGGTAAAGGAAGAATACAGTGGTAAGGGTGAGCTGAATTCAAGTATCTCAAACCTCCTCTTTACTTACTTGTCTGACCAGGGCTTGCAACACCACTGGTTGGGATCAATTTCTGCAACCGATGAATTGGTGAAGAAGGTTGATATCATTCCTTTGGAAGTCGTTACGCGCAACTATACAGCGGGGCACTTTGTTTCTCGCTTTGGGGTAGAGCCAATGCAAAAGTTGTCACCCCGCGTGCAAGAACTGTATTACAAGTCCGATGAGCTTGATGATCCCTTTATGAATGATTCACAGGCGGTGTCTTTGCACTTCGCCAGCGAAGCTGATTTGAAGACAATCTACGGATTGGCTGACCAAGTCAACGAACTTTTGGTTGCTTTGTTTAACAAGATTGATATTACGTTGATTGATTACAAATTAGAATTTGGTCGGTTAGTTGATGGACAAATCATCTTAGCCGATGAACTTTCACCAGATAACATGCGTTTGGTTGATCAAAAGACGGGGAAGTCCCTCGATAAAGACGTTTTCCGCCAGAAGCAAGGGGACTTGCGTGTTGGCTACCAGGATGTATTGCAACGCTTACAAGACGCGTTGAAGTAAAAGGAGTACAGAAAAAATGTATTTGGCAAAAATTTACGTAACCTACAAGCCCTCAATTTTGGACCCACAGGGGGTCGTTATTAAATCAGCCTTGGAGCGCTTGGAATACCAAGGAATCGAAGACGTTAGCCAAGGAAAATACTTCCAAGTGAAGTTAACTGGTGCTGATAAGGCCGCTGTTGCCAAGGAAGTTGAATCTTTGGTTGAAGAGTTATTAATTAATCATAATACCGAAACGTATACTTACGATTTGGAAGAAATTTAAGAAGGAGACCACCCATGAAAGCAGCTGTTATTACTTTTCCGGGTTCTAACTGTGATATGGATATGTATCACGCTTTGGAATCGTTTGATGTTGATGTTGACTTATTAGACGACCAGGCCAGTGACCTGTCAGCATACGATGCCATCTTTATTCCAGGCGGCTTTTCTTACGGTGATTACCTCCGATCAGGTGCCGTTGCTAAGTTTTCACCAGCGATGGACGCCGTTAAGGTTGCTGCCGAAAATGGTCAGTTGGTTGTTGGTATCTGCAATGGTTTCCAGATTTTGACGGAAGCCGGTTTATTGCCTGGTCAACTCTTGGTCAATGAACAACCTGGCTTTATCTGCGATGAAGTCAACTTAGTTGTTGAAAATCCTGATAGTAACTTTACCAACACCATGAGCAAGGGTGATGTCTTGAAGGTCCCAATCGCTCACGGTGAAGGAAACTATGTTACTGATGAAGTCACTCTCAAGGAGTTGGAAGACAACCATCAAGTCATTTTCCGCTACCAAGAAAATGTTAACGGCTCTATGAATAAAATTGCCGGTATCACGAACAAGGCCGGTAACGTTTATGGCATGATGCCTCACCCCGAACGAGCAGTGGACGCCTTAACCGGTAACGACAGCGGTCGTGCTTTCTTTGAAAGTCTTTTACACGCAGTCGATCAAAAAGCCCGCGCCTAATCAACACATCCGTTTTAAAGGAGAATTTGGATGAGTACCCAACAAACTAACCCAATGGCAAATGAGCCAAGCCCAGATATGATCGCTGAAAAGCGGATTTATGCCGATTGGGGTCTAACAGACCATGAATACGATTTGATTGTTGACCACCTTGGTCGCCGCCCAAATTATACCGAAGCCGGTATTTTTTCCGGAATGTGGTCAGAACACTGTTCTTACAAGAAGTCAAAGCCTGCTTTGCGTAAGTTTTGGTCGAAAAACGAACGTGTCTTACAAGGACCTGGTGAAGGTGCCGGTATCTTAGATATTGGTGACGGCCAGGCCGTGGTCTTTAAGGCCGAGAGTCACAACCACCCTTCCTTTGTCGAGCCTTATGAAGGGGCTGCGACTGGTGTTGGTGGTATTTTGCGCGATATCTTCTCGATGGGTGCCCAACCAATCGCCGTTTTGGATTCTTTGCGCTTTGGTCAATTGGACAATGCCAAGACACGTCAAATCGTTGATGGTGTCATCGCCGGCATTGCTGGTTATGGCAATGCCATTGGGATTCCAAACTTGGGTGGGGAAATTGCCTTTGATGAATCTTATGCAGGAAACCCACTGGTAAACGTGATGTCAGTTGGTTTGGTTAACCAAAATGAAATGAAAGTTGGTCAGGCTAAGGGATCAGGAAACACGATTATCTACGTCGGTGCCAAGACTGGTCGAGACGGCATCAACGGTGCCAGCTTTGCCTCAGCCGAATTTTCATCAACAGAAGAATCCGACCGTTCAGCTGTTCAGGTTGGGGATCCTTTCTTGGAAAAGTTGGTCATGGATGCAACGATTGATGCCATTAAGAAGTACGGTAAGAGCATCATTGGCATCCAAGACATGGGGGCTGCTGGCTTACTGTCATCAAGTTCTGAAATGGCTTCAAAGGCTGGCACTGGAATCGAATTGAACCTTGATTTGGTTCCACAACGTGAAGCTGCCTTGACGCCATACGAATTGATGTTGTCTGAATCACAAGAACGGATGTTGCTTGTTGTCCAAAAGGGCGAGGAACAACCAGTGATCGACCTCTTTGAAAAGGCCGGTTTGGATGCCGTTGCAGTTGGAACGGTGACAGACGATGGTCGTTACCGCTTGAACTTCCACGGTGAAACAGTCGCTGATGTGGATATTGACTTCTTGACGAACGCACCTGAACCAAAGTTGGCCCAGGAAGAACCTGCTCGTTTGAAGGAAGCTAGTGCTAGCCAATACCAGCCAAACGTCGCAGATGCCAACCAGGTCTTGCTTGATCTTTTGGCACAGCCAACGATTGCCTCAAAGGCAAGCCTTTTCCGTCACTTTGATTCCCAAGTCCGCGCCGATACGGTTGTCAAACCGGGTGGGGATGCCGGTGTTACACGGATCCGTGGCACGAAGAAGGCCTTGGCCATGACGACCGATGTTAACAGTCGTTACGCCTACTTGAACCCCTTTGTTGGTGGTCAAATGGCCGTGACCGAAGCTGCCTCAAACTTGGTCACAACCGGTGCCTTGCCAATCGGGATGACTGATTGTTTGAACTTTGGTTCACCTGATAATCCAGAAGTTTATTATGAATTACACCAGTCAGTTGAAGGAATTACGGATATGGCCAAGCGCTTGAATACTCCTGTGATTTCTGGAAACGTTAGTCTTTACAACGAAACTGACAACAAGGCCATCTTGCCAACAGCCATGGTTGGAATGGTTGGTTTGATTGCTGATAACAAAAACATTACTCGCGCCGAATTCCAAAACGATGGCGACCAGGTTTACCTGGTTGGTACTATCGGGGATACCTTTAACGGTAGCGAAATTCAAAAGATGCAGACTGGTGAAATCGCCGGTCAATTGGCTGATTTTGACGTTGACGCTGCTCAGGCAAATCAGGACTTTGTTTTGCAGGCAATTGACGCCGGTCTGGTTACCAGTGCACACGATTTGAGCGAAGGTGGTTTGGGCGTTGCTTTGGCTGAAGCAACCTTCCCAAATGACTTTGGTTTGCAAGCTGATTTTGCAGGAACGACTGCACAATTGTTCGCAGAAGTGCCAGGACGCTTTGTTTTGTCCGTACCAAGCAAACAAGCAACCGCATTTGAACAAAAGATGACCGAAACAAAGGCAGTGGTTGCTAAGTTGGGTCAAGTCACGAAGGATACAGTCATCGCTATCCAAACAAAGGATGGCCAAGTAACGGTTGACCAAAAGGCCGCCAAGGCAAGCTATCAAAACGCGATCCCGCAATTGATGGCTGAATAAGGAGCACACCAATGAATCAATATGTGAATGAAGTGACCGAACAAGCGGCTTACTCATCATTAAATGAAGAATGTGGCATCTTTGGTGTCTGGGGTCGTGATGATGCGGCCAATTTGACCTACTATGGTCTGCATGCGTTGCAGCACCGTGGTCAAGAAGGCGCCGGGATTGTTGCCAACAACAAGGGTCACCTTTGGCAGGAACGTGGTATCGGCCTTGTTGCCGAAGTTTTTGCTGACCCACGTCGCTTGGAAGCCCTGAAGGGGCGGGCAGCGACTGGTCACTTGCGTTATGCAACTGCCGGGGCGCATGGAATTGAAAATATCCAACCCTTGATGGCTAATTTTCATGATATGCAATTGGCCTTGGCCCATAACGGAAACTTGACTAATGCGCAGACTTTGCGCAACCAGTTGGAAGAAGATGGGGCGATTTTCCAATCCTCATCTGACTCTGAAATTATTTTGCACTTGATTCGTCGGTCACAGGCCGAGACCTTTGATGAAAAAATCAAAGATGCCTTGAATCAATTGCGTGGTGGCTTTGCTTTCTTATTGCTAACACCACACGCCTTGTATGCCATGTTGGACCCACACGGCTTCCGACCTTTTGTTATCGGTCAAATGCCTGATAACGGTTCTTACGTGGTCACGTCTGAAACGGCTGCCCTCCACGTTGTTGGAGCAAAGTACGTGCGTGATGTGCAACCTGGTGAATTGATTCGAATCGATAAGGATGGCATGAACATCACTCATTACACGGACAAGACGACGTTGAACGTCGACGTGATGGAATACGTTTACTTCGCCCGTCCCGATTCTGATATTCACGGAATCAATGTTCACCAAGCGCGGAAGCGAATGGGGGCTGCATTGGCTAAGGAACAACCAGTTCCTGGTGCCGATATCGTTGTTGGGGTGCCAAATTCGAGTTTGTCTGCAGCTAGCGGGTATGCCGAAGGCGCCGGACTACCAAACGAAATGGGCTTGGTCAAAAATCAGTATATTGCTCGGACATTTATCGAGGCTACCCAAGACAAGCGTGAACGCGCCGTACGGATGAAACTGTCAGCAGTTGAAGCCGTCGTTCGGGACAAGAATGTTGTCCTCGTTGATGACTCCTTGGTTCGAGGTACAACTTGCCGCTACATTGTCCGGATGCTGAAAGAAGCTGGGGCAAAATCAGTCCACGTTCGAATTGCGAGCCCAATCTTTAAGTACCCAGCCTTTTACGGGATTGACGTTCAAACCCGGGCCGAATTGATGGGAAACAACCATACTTTGGCCGAAATGACCGAATTAATTGAAGCGGACTCACTGGAATTCTTGAGTAATGATGCCTTGGTGGCATCAATTGGTTTGCAGATGCCAGATGGTGAAACCGGCTTAACGACTGCCTACTTTAGTGGTCATTACCCAAGCCCAATTTATGACTACAGCCCAGAAATGGCTGAAGCTAAGGCAAGCGGTGAGGTAACTTTTGATGAAGAGCCAACCAGCTTGTATGTTCCGCAGAATCCAGCAGAAGATCAGCGAGTAGAAGGAGCAAATTAAATGGCAAAAAAGCACAACGCTTATGAGGCTGCCGGGGTTGATATTGAAGCGGGTAACCAGGCTGTTGACTTAATGGCTGACGCCGTGCAAGATACCTACACACCAAACGTTGTCTCCGGACTAGGTGGTTTTGGTTCTGTTTACGCCCTTGATGCGGGCTTGAAGGAACCGGTCCTGATTTCCGGCACTGATGGGGTTGGAACGAAGCTTCTCTTAGCAATTGCCGCTAACCGGCATAACACGATTGGTCAGGACTTGGTTGGGATGGTCGTGAATGACATCTTAGCTCAGGGTGCCAAGCCAGCTTTTATGCTGGACTATCTGGCCGTCGACAAGATGCGACCAGCGGTTGCCGCCGAAATCGTAACTGGCATTGCTAAGGCGGCCAAGGAAGCGCAGATTGCCCTTGTTGGGGGTGAAAGTGCCGAATTGCCAGGCTTGTACCAACCTCATCACTATGACCTAGCCGCTTTTGCGGTTGGTGTGGCCGAAAAAAGTCGGTTGCTACAAAATGAGAATGTCCAGGTTGGCGATGTTTTGATCGGTTTGCCATCCTCTGGTGTTCATTCCAACGGTTACTCCTTGGTTCGCCAGGTCTTGGGTATCCATGATGATGCCAACGCCTTCAACGACTTGCCAGATTACTTGCAAGAAGAAATCTTGGCACCAACGAAGCTGTATACCAACGCTTTGTGGCCATTGGTTGAACAGGGCTTGGTTCATTCAGCCGCCCACATTACGGGTGGTGGCCTGGTCGAAAACTTGCCACGAGCCTTACCAAAGAACGTCCAAGCAAAAATCAGCTGGGGCACATGGCCAATTTTGCCAATCTTTAAGAAGTTGCAAGAGGCTGGTAACTTATCCCTCGATGATATGTTGTTGACCTTTAACAATGGCTTGGGCATGGTCTTGATGGTGCCTGCTGACAAGGCAGATGCTATTTTAGACCAGTTAGCAGAACGCGATGAACCAGCTTATCGGATTGGTGAAATTGTGCCAGCTGAAGCAGATCGTGAAGAGGTCTTCTTTGAGGGGGATGCGCCATGGCCAGCCAAGTAAAGCAACGAAAGGCCCGGTTGGCCGTTTTTGCTTCTGGAACAGGAACTAATTTTTCTGCCTTGCAAGAGGCAATTGTTGACAAAGACTTACCGGCAGAAATCGTTTTGGTTGTTGTTGATCACCAAGATGCGCCGGTTATCGAGCGCGCAGCAAAGTGGAACATTCCGGTTTTCAAGGTGTGGTATCCAAGCTATGAAAATAAGGCGGCAGCCGAACAAGCGATTGTGGCCGAATTACAGGCACACCAAGTTGATGGTATCTTGCTTGCCGGCTATATGCGCATTTTGACGGAAACACTGCTTTTTGCCTTTCCACAAAAAATTGTCAACCTGCACCCGGCTTTGTTGCCAAAGTTTCCTGGTCGCCATAGTATCCTAGATGCTTATGAGGCCGGCGTTCGGCAAACGGGTGTGACTGTTCACTTCATCGACAACGGTATTGATACTGGACCAGCAATTGCCCAGCAGGCAGTGCCACGATTGCCAGAAGATTCACTGGAAGATTTGACTGAACGAATTCACGCAGTTGAACATGAACTTTATCCAGCAGTATTAGCTGATTTACTAGAAAAAGGGGTATTTTTACAATGAAACGGGCCTTGTTAAGCGTTTCCGATAAGACAGGTTTGGTAGACTTTGCCAAGCAATTAGTAGCATTAGACTTTGAATTGGTTTCAACTGGTGGCACACACAAGGCATTGGCCGATGCCGGTTTGGATGTCATTGGGATTGAAGATGTTACGAACTTCCCAGAAATGTTGGATGGCCGTGTCAAGACGTTGCACCCCCGCGTGCACGGAGCTTTGTTGGCCCGTCGTGACTTGCCTGAACACATGGCAACTTTGAAGGAACATGACATTACACCAATCGACATGGTGGTTGTTAACTTGTACCCATTCAAGGAAACGATTTTGAAGCCTGACGTCACCGATGCGGATGCCATTGAAAACATTGATATCGGTGGCCCATCAATGTTGCGTTCAGCAGCCAAGAACTTTGCTGCTGTTTTGCCAGTCGTTGATCCAACGGATTACGCAGCAGTGATTGCCCACTTGAAGAGTGGCGAAGATGACCAAAAGTTCCGCCGTCAGTTGGCAACGAAGGTCTTCCAACACACTGCTGCCTATGATGCCTTGATTGCTTCATACTTGACTGACAAGGAATTCCCAGAACAGTTGACGATTTCTGGTGAAAAGTTTGATGACATGCGTTACGGGGAAAACCCAGACCAAAACGCTGCCGTTTATACAAGTGCATTGCCTGAAAAGTATTCAATCTTGAATGCTGATATCTTGCATGGTAAGCAATTGTCCTACAACAATATTCGCGACACTGATGCAGCCTTGCGCATTATTGCTGAATATGATGAAACAACAGTCGTAACGGTTAAGCACATGAACCCAGCCGGGATTGGCCAGGGCGTAACAATTGAAGAAGCTTGGGACCAAGCTTTTGCTGCCGATGATATTTCAATCTTTGGTGGTATCGTTGCCTTGAACCGCGAAGTTGATTTGGCAACTGCCGAAAAGATGCACGCGATTTTCTTAGAAATCATTATTGCCCCAAGCTTTACCAAGGAAGCTTATGAAGTCTTGGCCAAGAAGAAGAACTTGCGTCTTTTGACTTTGCCATTCACAAAGGATGTGCCAAACCACACTGAAGTAACTTCTGTCTTGGGTGGCTTTGTTGCCCAGGACCGTGACTTGTTGTCCGAAACGGAAGCTGATTTTAAGGTCGTCTCAAAGGCACAACCAACTGCCGAACAGTTGAAGGCAATGGTCTTTGCACAAAAGGCTGTTAAGCACACGAAGTCCAACGCCATTGTGGTGGCCCGTGATGGCCAAACGTTGGGTGTTGGAGCCGGTCAACCAAACCGAATTGACTCAGTAAAGATGTCAATCGAAAAGGCCAAGGCAAAGCCTGGCTTTGAAGATGCTGTTTTGGCATCTGATGCCTTCTTCCCAATGGATGATTCAGTGGCGTATGCCGCTGAAAACGGCATCAAGGCAGTGGTAGAACCTGGTGGCTCTATCAAGGATCAAGATTCAATTGATAAGGCTGATGAATTGGGCTTGGTTTTGGTCTTCTCAGGTCGTCGTCACTTCAAGCATTAAGCAAGAGGAACATTCGCTATGGCAAAGGTATTAGTAATTGGTTCAGGTGCGCGTGAACATGCGCTCGCCCAAACATTTTTGAGAAGTCCCAAGGTTGATGAAGTCTTCGTGGCTCCTGGGAACGATGGCATGCAGGAAGAAAACTTGACTCGCTTACCCATTGGGGCAAACGACTTAGACGCCTTGGTGCAGGCTGCTCAAGATCAACAGGTCGATTTTACCTTTGTCGGCAACGAAGATCCTTTGATTTTAGGGATTGTCGACCGCTTTGAAGCCGCCGGCTTGAAGATTTTTGGTCCAAAGGCTGTTGCCGCACAGTTGGAAGGGTCAAAGACCTTTGCCAAGGAAATTTTAACTGCTAACCAAATTCCAACGGCCAAGGCCGTCACAGTGACAAGCCAAGACGAAGCAAAGACAGCGATTGCTCGCTTTGATTGGCCAATGGTCTTTAAGCTTGATGGTTTGGCACTCGGTAAGGGTGTCACGATTATTGAAGACCAGTCGAGTGCTGATGAATATCTGCAAAGCCTGTATAAGAAGGACCCAACCGCTAAATTAGTGATTGAGGAATTCTTAAACGGTGTTGAATTTTCCATCTTCTCTTTGGTTGGTCAAGATGGACAGGTTGTCCATGCGCCAATGGCACAGGATCATAAGCGTCGCTACGACCATGATCGTGGACCAAATACCGGTGGAATGGGCGCTTATAGCCCACTTTCTTGGTTGCGTCCAGCAGATGCCAAGCAGGCAGTTGATGAGTTAGTAACACCAATGTTAGCCGCTATGGCTGACCGGGGCACACCCTTTACCGGTGTCTTATATACCGGAGTAATGCTCACCGCAGCAGGACCAAAGGTGATTGAGTTCAACGTTCGCTTTGGTGATCCAGAGGCCCAGGTGGTCTTGCCTCAGCTCCAATCTGATTTTTATCAATTAATTTTGGATTTGTTAGCAGGAAAAGAGCCAGAAGTACAGTGGCAAGAAGACGATGTCTACTTAGGGGTTGTATTGGCAGCGCCGGGCTATCCACAGGCACCCGAGAAGGGTGGCGTGGTGCCAACGGCAGCTGATTTGTCACCATTGACGGTTAATTACGCTGGTGCTAAACTTGCTGAAAATGGCTTGGTCGCTAGCGGTGGTCGCGTGGCCACAGTTGTTGGTCATGCCAAGGACACGGTAAGTGCGCAAGCCTTAGTATATGATGTTTTGGATAAGATCCATGGTGACTTAGTTTACCGTCATGACATCGGTCATTGGGCGGTTGACTTAGCGAAAGAATGAGGATGTGCCAGTGAAAACAGATATCGAAATTGCACAAGAAGCGGTTGTTCAGCCAATTAGCGAGATTGCCGAAAAAGCAGGCTTGCAGGCGCATGAAATAGAGCCTTACGGCTATGATAAGGCCAAGATTAACCTGGATAAAAGTGTTGATCGTAAATCAGAGTTAGGTAAGCTGATTTTGGTAACGTCGATTAATCCAACACCGGCTGGTGAAGGAAAGTCAACTGTGACGGTTGGCTTGGCGGATGCTTTAAGTTTGGCTGGAAAAAAGACTATGATTGCCTTGCGGGAACCTTCCCTTGGCCCAGTGATGGGTCTCAAGGGTGGGGCAACTGGTGGTGGTTACTCGCAAGTGATTCCAATGGCTGATATTAACCTGCATTTTACTGGTGATTTCCACGCTTTGACGAGTGCTCACAATACACTGGCGGCAGCGCTGGATAATAGTATTTACCAGGGTAACCCATTAAAGATTGATTCACGTCGCGTTTTGTGGAAACGGGTTTTGGATATTAATGACCGTGCTTTGCGTCACACGACGATTGGTCTTGGTGGACCGACTTCAGGTGTGCCACGCGAAGACGGCTTTGATATCACGGTCGCTTCGGAATTGATGGCCGTCTTAACCCTCTCAACTGATTTGCAAGACTTGAAGAAGCGAATTGAAAAGATTGTCGTGGCCTACAACTATGATAAAAAACCGGTCACTGTTGCTGACTTAGGTGTGGCTGGTGCCTTGACCGTTCTCTTGAAGGACGCGATTAAGCCCAACTTAGTTCAGACGTTGGCCCACACACCAGCTATTATTCACGGCGGTCCCTTTGCCAATATTGCTCAGGGAACGAACTCCGTTTTGGCAACAAAGACGGCCTTGCAACTGGCGGACTACGTTGTTACGGAAGCTGGTTTCGGTGCAGACCTTGGTGGCGAAAAGTTTATGGACATCAAGGTGCCAAAGCTCGGCAAGGCACCCGATGCGGTCGTGGTTGTTGCGACCGTTCGTGCTTTGAAGCACCACGGGGGCGCCGCGCTAGCTGATTTGAACCAGGAAGACCTAACAGCCTTAAAGGCTGGTTTGGAAAACCTTGGTCAAAACATCAAGGCCATGCAACGCTATGGTCGTCCAGTTTTGGTGGCGGTGAACCGGTTCACGGCTGATACCGACGCTGAAATTAGTATGATTGAAGACTTTGTGGCGACACTGGGTGCCCAGGTCTTCTTGGCTGATGTTTGGGCCCAAGGTGGTGCTGGTGCCAAGAATCTTGCCCAGGCCGTGGTTGAAACCATTGACCAGGCGGATGCTGATTTTACCCCACTGTACCAAGAAGATGCGCCTGCATTAGAGAAGTTGCAGGCCATTGTTGAAAAGATTTATGGCGGCGCAGCTGTCGAACTATCTGCTAAAGCGGAAAAGCAATTGAAGGACTTTGCGCAGTACGGTTGGGACAAGTTGCCAATCGTGATGGCGAAGACGCAATATTCGCTTTCTGATGATCCGAAGAAATTAGGTGCACCGAAGGACTTTACGGTTCATATCCGTGAGTTCGTGCCCAAGCTAGGTGCAGGGTTCTTAGTTGCCCTGACTGGGTCAATTTTGACCATGCCTGGCTTGCCAAAGCATCCGGCTGCCTTGGACATCGATATTGATGAAAACGGGCAGATTATTGGCTTGTTCTAATGATCTGAATGATAAAAGTAATATGAACCTCAGAATTGAGACAAAATTCTGAGGTTTTTTTATGAGTCAATTTACGAATCAAGATAAAGTTAATATGTATTTTATGTGGGGGAAAAGTCATCTAAGCCCGCGTGAAATTCACGAAAAAAGATGGTATTGATCTATCGACTGTTTATTATATCATCAGGTTTGCAGAAACTCATGGTGTTGATGTCTTAAAAAAATCTTACACAAAGTATACGAATAAAAAAGTTTCTTGCTGTTAAAGAAGACCTTTCTGTACATGAAGTGGCAGTTAAGTACGCCCTTTCTGATCGTTCGTTATTAAAGAAATGGGTGCACAAATACAAAAAATGATTATACTATCGTTACTAAGAAACGAGAGAGAAAGAGTCATAGCCGGCAAAACAACCGAACAGTTAAAGCAACAAGTTCGAGAATTCAAGAAAGAAAACCAAGCCTTATAAGAAAAGAACTTGAGGATGTGCACCATCAACGAATATATATAAAATTAGATGCCCTATTGGACGAACGAATCGAACGCGAAAAACAGGACAAGCGGAAGAAATAACCCAAGCAGTAATCCAACTTCTTCTCTTATAAGGCTTGGTTTTCTTTCTTGAGCTTGCGATTTTCCGCTTCGAACCGTTCTTTCTCCTGATTGATCATTTGGATTCCGTCCTTTTTTCTTAGTAACGATAGTATAACCGCTTTCGCGAAAAGAGCGAAGCCAGTTGTAAAGACGTCCGTTACTTGGTAGGACGTACTCAAGTGAGACGGATTGTATTGACCGATTGGAGTTGAGAGCCTTTCGCATAATTTCAAGTTTCAAATCATTCGAATGGAACTGATAAGAATGATCTAAAACGGATAAACCGTGTTCTTCAATCAAAGCAATTAAGTAACTAACATGGCTGTAATTAATTTTGTATTTTTGAGCAATTCGTTTCGAACTATGATGCTGATTTTTCCAAAGATAATAAATATTAATTTTATCTTTTTTTAATAATTTGGACATAATAAAAACCTCGAAATTTGGTTTTCCAAATTTCGGGGTTCATATCAAAAAAATATTTAGACGGAACCTTTTACTTTTTAGTATCGGTTCCTTTTTTACTTTACAACACTAAAAAGTAGAAAATATCTCATTTTAAAAGATTGGTATTGGTTAAAATGATTTGTTACTAAGATCTATATTAAGGTCTTAGAAATTCATAATGACCATCCTTATATACTCGATAAACTTCACTTGGCTCATTATTATTAGACAAAACTTCAACGTCAAAAATATTTTCATTGCTATTGCCAAATAATTTATCAGTTACCCCTTGATAGCTATCGTTCTTATTTTGACCTGGGAGACTCTGTACCATACGAATTGCTTCCTGACCATTAGCAACTGGATGACTACGACCTAGCTCTTCTCGTTGTTGTGATGGAGGTACTGTTGAGTTGGTATTTGGACTAGGCAAATTCGAAATCATATTTGCATCACTCCCAGTCTCTGCTGATGCAGAACTTTGATCACCAATACTAGTCATAGTATCGCTATCTTGTAATGTTCGACCATTTCTTGAAGATGCATCGATTTTTTTCCAACATAATGTCCTGACTGAGAAGAACTAGTTCTTAAAACTAGGAAAGTTCCTGAAACAAGAACTAAAAAAATAACAACAATTGTGACTACCTTTTTCATCACATCTCCATCCATATTAAAATGATACTTATTCTAAAAAACTTTAATGACAGTCTATCGGATTGAGAATGGATATGCAAGAAAAGCCAACACTACGACTTATCTATCTGAGACAAAGTCGTCTCCCTTCGTAATCACCGCTACTTAACATAACGTACCTTATTTTTTAGTTTTTGAGCAGAGATAACCTTTAGGTAAAATCTCAATATTTAAGAATTCATAAGGGCTTCCCAAGGTATAGCCAAGAGCCATCGCTTTGGTCAAGTCGCATGTATCGTTTAAAGAGCATTCTGCCCACTCTCCCGTGTTATTATGGGTAATTTGTTGTAGGACTTCCGCTCTGAGCTTTAAACGTTTCTCAGAGCATCCTAGGGGCTAATCTAGGAACCATTACTTTTGCTAATTACTTGCAGGGCGAGCTAACCCATGTCCAATTATTCATTGCCCAGTTAAACACTACGTTAACCTTTGGACGGAACAACTGCCTCCCTCCTTACGGGTACACGCCTGTCCCGTATCAGCCTTATAGGGTAACGGCCCTAAGAAAAGCAAAAGCCGTCACAGTAACTAAAAAGGAGACCGCCTAGCAATTGCTATGCGATCTCTCAATGTCTTTTTTGGTTGATTTATTACTTTTTTGACTGTAAAATAATCTACATAGGGAAACCCCAAAAGTGAAGAATAAAATACATGGCGACTGGTGCTTTCAGTTACTGTGCAGACCGTTAGTTACTCGCCAAAGTAATTAGCGGTCTTTTTCGTATTCAAATGTTTTAGCTTTCGCTGATAATCCAATCATAGCATATCCAAACAAAAAAATAGGTCGAATTGTATTCCGGTCTATTTTTATTGTCCAAATATCCTTTGCCCAAAAACCTTGTTTTGGTGGTTCAATTTTTTTAACTCATGCAATTCATTTGTTAACTGCTCGGATATTGGTTGACTCATAAGTTGTAATTTTTGATTATTGATTAACTGTTCATTCAATTGGTTAATTGTATGATTTTTAGCTCGCAACTCTTCCCTAAGCACACTGACAGTGTCACGTTTTGAAGTGTCCACTTGACTGTCAACCTTGACACTTTTATTTGGACGTTTTTTTTAACAGCGACAGTCCTTCTTTTGTAAAAGATAATCATCCTTTAAGATTGTTTATTTTGAGCCTTTCATATAGTGTTTGTCGGCTTATTTTAAGCTCTTTTGAAGGAGCTGTTAAGCTGTCAAACGATTGTAAACTATCAAGTTTCTTATTGCCCATATTGACAGTATATCATTTACAAAAAATTGACACCTATTTGAAAAGTGTTCGGCATTTTAAACAAGTTATTTCTTTGTTCAAAAGTATCTATGCTCATTCTCCCTGGGGGCCGAACCACCAATGAATTAGTTAATCGTAAGCTTCGTTATTTCTTACCAAAGAAAAGTTATTTTAGGAACGTATCGGAGCAGCGTTTATATGAAGCCGTTGAACTTATTAACAAGCGGCCATTGAAATTACATTATTATCGAACACATTGGAAATATTTGCGGATTCGTTCGAATTAAAATTGTCAAACTTGTAATCTTACCTACAAAAAATGCCAAATACGTGTATAATTAGACAGATAAATTAAATTTACGATACAAATGAGGGGGTGCTATGGAAGTAAAAAAATATAAAATATACAAATCTGGAAAATTTTTAATCACTGGTGCCATAATGTTTTCCGTTACTCTATTGGTAACTGGATACCAAGCAAGCGCCAGTGATCTAACAGAATCAGGAACTCCTCAACAAGTAACTAACCAAACAACTGGGACATGGGGAACAGCAACCTTTACTTTTGATAACATTACTGGTGTTCTAACAGTAAGTAATGGAACTATTACAACAGATAATAATCCTTGGGGATCAAATGGAAAATTGAACGCTGATGATATTAAAGAAATCCATATTAATGGAAATGTTGTTGCGCCTAAAATTTCTTCTGGTCTTTTTGCTAATTTAGTAAATCTTACAAATTTTAGTCTTGATAATGGTGCAAAATTTGATACAACTCACACCATAACAATGGATAATTTCTTCTTAAATGATACTGATTTGGTTACAGCAGATGTAAGTACTTTTGACACAAGTAACGTAACAAATATGCAGGCATTGTTTTACAGAAATTACTCATTAGTTAGCATCAAAGGAATTGGAGATTGGAACGTCCAAAACGTTGATAACATGGCTCTAATGTTTACACATACACACAGTCTGAATAATTTATCTGTAGCAAAATGGAATGTTTCAAACGTAAAAAACATGAATAAAATGTTTTGGGAATATGGGGGTGTTGATGGAGGAACTGACAAAACCCTAGATATTTCTGGAACATTTTCTCAAACTACGAGAAATGTAACTGATATGAGTTATATGTTTTGTGGTTCTGTTAACTTGGTTCACATTAAAGGGATTGATCAATTGATAACGGAATCTGTCAAAGATTTTTCTTACATGTTTAATGGGGACTCTTCACTCTCAGGCATTGATGTTTCAGGTTTCAGCACAAAATCAGCTGAAACATACCAAAATATGTTTAGTTGGACAATTTCAAACAATGAATTAAACTTAACAAATTTTGATACGCGTAACCGGAATATAAAAGATATGTTGTCAAACCTTTACTATGAGTACGGTAATACTACATATGGTACAAGCAAAATCACACTTGGTGATAGTACCATTCTGAATTCAACTGTTGGTCTTTTAGATCCCGTAGTGGGTGATTTGCGAACAACGGACTCTAAAAAGGTCACCTATGCTAATTGGCGTAGTGACAACAATGATGTTAAAACGTCCACACAATTAATGGATGATACTATCCATGCTGGCGTATGGCAATGGAATACTTACTCTTCCCCTACTATTGCAACAGACACAAAGACTGTTAAGGAAAATATTCACTATCAGTACGCAGATGGCCAGCAAGCCGCAGACACGTATGAAAAGAACGTTACCTTTAGTCGTCCTGTATACACTGATGCTGTCACTGGTGAAGTAACCTACGGTGCATGGAGTGCTAACCAAGACTTTGCTGCTGTACAAAGTCCAGTTTTGAAGGGTTACACGGCAGACAAGTCTGAAATCGCTGCTCAAACAGTGAATGGCGATTCAAAGGACTTGGACTTCACAGTCACTTATACAAGAGATGCAACAACTACCCCTGTTAATCACGATAAAACGGCAACGCCATCACTTCCTGAATCAAATGGTACTCATCCAGCTATATCAGGAAATACTAGTCCTGATGTCTTTATGCCGTCACTAACATCTAAACAGCATAACGAGAGTCGCGTATCAAAATACAATCCCCTGCCAGATACAAGTAAAAAAGAACAACACAACAGTATTGCAAGTCTTATCGGTCTTACTGCTGCACTTTGGATTCTTGGGGTTCAGCCATTATCGTGACAAGAAAAACTAATCTTGTTGCTAGTTAACATAATGCCCGTTAACCAAAGTAAAAAAACTCAGTCCCTGAGTGTTGACCTGTGCCCTGAAAGTTGCATAACTTTCAGGGTTTTTCTTATGACTAAATTTTCTAAAGAATATAAACTACAAGCCGTTAAAAAGACTATCAAATATGACTTGTCTGCTAATCAAGTTGCTCATAAATACGGCTGACAAACTTATGAACGTTTGATGCTCATTGCTGCATACGAAGCCCATGGATCAAAGATCATTTACGAGCCACCACAAGTAACACCCGAATTTCGGTTACGATTGACACTTTGGGCCATCAAGCATGATGCGTCTTATGTTCAGGTGGCTCGTAAATTTGGTTATACCAATATTTCTTCCA
>NZ_LDUY01000024.1 GCF_001038455.1 Fructobacillus sp. EFB-N1
CTTTGGGTTTTTATTTTAAATTTTCTCGTTCGAATTAATTATAGAATCTGCCAATTAAAAAAAAGGAAAGCAGTATGGAACATTACCACCGTGCCTTTGGCGTCTATGGCATTCTTTATGAAGAACACCACGGTTTAGTTGTTATTAAGAAGAATGGTGGTCCCTATTTGAACCGCTATGATTTACCAGGTGGTAGCCTTGAATCAGGTGAGCCACTTGAGCATGCACTAGCCCGTGAAGTCAAAGAGGAAACTGATTTGACGGTTGAAAAGGCCAGACAAATTGGAACAACTAGTTTTATTTACCCATGGCAGTATTTAAATTTCAATATGAACCAGCATATTGCAGTCTTTTATGAAGTTGAAAGAGTCAGTGGTGGATTAACAGAAACACCACTGCAATTTCTCGGTCAAGATTCCCTTGGGTCCTTGTTTGTCTCGCTTGATTTGTTAACAGAGCAAAATAGTTCGCCCTTAGTATTGAAAGCAAAGGAATACCTGCTACACAACAAACATTTCGATACTACTGATTGCCGTTTTTCACAGTGGAAAGTTTTGACGAAACCTGTTTTTTAGGTGGGTGATAACCGGTCTAACCAATGTGTCTCGTAAAAGGTCCATTACTCCTAATTACTGCATGTTCAACCATCAATCAGACGAAGCCAGCAAGGGCTTTAACCGGTTCGTACCAGTACTCATGTTATAATATCGATTAGGAAAACAAAGTACGATAGTCACTATGCGAGTGACTTTTAACTAAAAAACGATGTAGCAACTACTACGTCGTTTTTCTCATGAGTAAAGACTTACAGCGTAAGACGTAATACAAAGGAGGTTGACGCTTGACCAAGTATTTAATTATCACCGAGAAGCCGAGCGCTCGCCGTAATTTTGAAAAGGCACTGGGCGGGGCAACTGGTCACGTTGCCCACTATGATTATGAGTTAACAAACCTACGTGGCCATGTCATGACTTTAAGGGAACCGGAAGACCAAGTCCCGGCTGATTTAAAAACAAAATATAAGTCATGGAAATTAGCTGATTTGCCATGGGACTTGCAGGACCTATCTTGGAAACGAACTTACATTCGCTCCTGGAACCCCCACAGTAAAAAATCAGAAAGTACCAAGAGCTTGATTGACGACCTCAAAACCAAGACCAAAAATGTCGATGGACTCATCATTGCGACCGATACTGATCCGTCAGGGGAGGGCGACCTGTTAGCCTGGGAGGCCATTGATGCCATCAAGTGGCAGGGTCAAGTTTTTCGAGCTAATTTTGCAGATGAAAGTCCAAAAAGCTTGGTCAAAGCACTCAATCAATTGACCGCCATTGAAAGTAAGGACCGGCACGGAGCCTACCAGAAAGGGCTAACTCGCAACAAGTGGGACTTTGCCTCGATGCAGCTAACCCGGGCGGCCACAACACTGACCAAAAAACAGGGCTACTCACTTGTATCACGACAAGGTCGTCTAAAATCAGCGATGCTGCTGAAAATTTACCAACAACTCCAAGCCATTAAAAATTACCAAAAGGTACCGTATTTTGAGTATCGCTTTCGAGATGACCAGGGAAATGTTTATGCTCGAGTAGTTGATCCAAAACAGGAAGTGGTGCCCTTTCGCTATCCCAGCCATGAGGCCCTCCAAGCCGCCGAATCCTTTGCAAAATCAGGACAGGTGCAGCAAGATTCAGTGACTAAAAAAAGTACCAAGCCACCAAAGTTACTCGACTTGTCATCGCTCTCAGCCATTTTAGCCAAAGAAGGCTATCAGGTAAAGGAGGTTCTGGCCACCTACCAAAAATTATACGAAGCGCAAATCGTGTCTTATCCACGAACTGAAGATAAGACGATTACCCCCGAGCAATTCCAAGATATGCTGCCATTAGTCGACCAAATTGCGCAAGTAGTGGGTGCCGACGTAAGTTTACTGACCCATAGGAATCCTCGTAAAACACATGTTAAGGAAGAGGGCGCCCACGGTGCTAACCGTCCCGGTCCCAAGGTTCCCGCAAGTTTAGAAGCACTGCAATCATATGGCCCATCTGTTAAGCGGATTTATCAAACGTTGGCGAAAAACTTTTTAGCGATGTTTGCCGAGGGCTATCATTACCAGCAGATTAAAGGGTCTATCGTTGAGTACCCTGATTTTAAAACAACCCTGAATAACCCACTTTCATTAGGGTGGAAAGCAGTCTATCAAGATCAAAACCAAGACCAAGATGTGGAAGAGAGCAAGCCGAAAGCCCTGGGGAAAACAGCGGACCTCTTTGTTCATGAAGGACAAAATCCAAAGCCAACAACGCCAACCTGGCAGTGGCTCAAGACTTTTCTTGAAAAGAATGAGATTGGCACAGGGGCCACGCGGACAAGTACTTACGGGGAGCTATCCAGTGGTAAAAATACCTATATGATTGACCAAAAAGGAAAGATTAGCTTAACGGATAGTGGTCTGGCAGCGGCGATTTTGGTGCAAGATACTTATATTGCCAATCCGAAGACCACGAAGCGTGTTTTTGATATTTTTGATCAAGTCGGCCGCTTTGAGATGACAGCCGATGAGGCCTTACATTCCTTGAACGTAACGGTGGCGCATGATTTGCCCATTATGGCTGAAAACGTTAAACAACTCGAAAATGCTATTGAAAAACCAACCAGCTATGAACCGAAAGAAAAAGTCAGCGGTGAGAGGCACGGTGAAGAAGTGACGTTTAACGCATCCTTTTCAGGGCATCGTTTTACGGCAGATGAGGTGGCACAATTGTTAGCCGGTGAAGTGATTACCTTTCAAGCGATGAGTAAAAAAGGCAAGAGTTATACAGCTAAAGGTCAACTTGCTAAAAAGCGCTATAAAGGCAAAGACTTTATTGGTTTTGATTTAATCTTAGATAAAAAGAAAACCCGTAAAATGAAAAAGTAGAGAAAAGTAGAGGAAGGTAGAGGAAGGTAGAGAAAGGCAGTTTAAAAGGGAGGTTAAAATGTTACAAAGAGAATACGAAAAGAAGTTATTAAGAGAGCGTGAATCGCGTTATGAACGCCTACCAAACTTAGAAATCGCGATGAAAGTAGCGAATATCATGGTGAAACGATTCCCAGAGGGACTTAATTTATCTCAAAAGCGTCACTTAGCTGACCAACTGTCGATTACGGATAAGAGTTTGGAGCGTTTGCTCGATCTCTTGTCAGAAAATGGGCGCTATGAACTAATCGAAGTAGAGAAAAGTAGAGAAAACTCTACCTTTTATTTAGAATTTATCATATAATGATTACATCCTGAAAGGTTTTTGAGGGAGTAAAAATGAAACGTCGCCTTGCTACTTATCCGATTACTGCTTGTGTGAAATTTGCTGTCTTTTCCAGACATTTTTTTGGCAAGGCGATCCTACTGATAATCAGTCAGTAGGCTTTTTTATTATCGTTATCCTTGTTGCTTGACAAGGTTAATAAGTCGCGGTATAAATAAGTTAACTCAAATAATATTTTTGAGCGAAAAAGGGTTTCGACCACCGCCTGAAAGCTGTAATCAGTATTTTGTTTTCAAAAATCTCCCTTTTTGATACAAAAATTTGTTGTCGAATGTGATCTGTTTCGTGATTATTAAATTACTTCCTATAACACAAGTAACGATGTAAGATAAAAACCTTTTGTTCATTCATTTTAAATAATATTCCTTTCAATCGGGCGGTCCTGCTGTTAACACAGCAGGCTTTTTTGTTTGACCGTAATGACCGAAGTCAAAGTAGAGAAAAGTAGAGAAAAATCTACTTTTCTCTACTTTTTAGTATGTATTCAAGGCTTTCGCTTGCTATAATTTTTGGGTATCAAATGTTAGAGGAGAATAGGCGATATGGGGCAGAAACATCTACAACTCGCACAACGAGTTCAAATTGAAACGCTGCTAAAAGAAGGACATAATCTAAGCTTTATTGCTAAGACTATTGGCTATTCAAGAGCGACCATTACCAAAGAAATCCAGCGAACAACACTCCATGCAACGATGGAAAGAAAAGTAAGTACACGTATATCACGGAGGATGTACAAAGCACTTGAAGGTCAAGCGCTGGCTGACCAAAAACAACGGTTTAAAAAAAAGCACCAACAAAGTTAACGCCTCGACGCGAAAAATTAGTTAAAGAATATATCATGAAACATAAATGGTCCCCGGAGCAAATCGCTAAGGGACCTTTACGAGTTGGTGTGTCCTTTAAAACCATCTACAATTGGGTTAATCATAAAAGAATTAAGGGACTCGATTACTGGGCCTTACGAGATAAAGGCAAGCGGCAACGCTATCATAAGCGAGCGTTAAGTTGGAGTGAACGCAAAAGTCTGTATCTGAAAAAAGAAGATCAGAAACGAGCGACACACCAGTATTCCATTGAGTTTCGACCAAGTGTGATTGAAAACCGTAACCGTTTTGGTCATTGGGAACTAGACGATGTAGAGTCTCGTCAATCCAGTCACTTGTTGTTAACTTTTGTAGAACGTTTTAGTCGGTATGCAGTCTCGATGGTCATTAAGGATAAGTCCGCTTATACCGTCAGCAAGGCTATCTCAGATTTCTGTGAAAAATATAAAGGTTGTGTGGACAGTGTGACTTGTGACCGAGGGTCCGAGTTCATTGCCTTGCAGACCCGGCAAATGTTGGATCAGCATGGCGTGAAATATTATTACGCGCATGCATATTCGCCGTATGAACGCGGTTCCAACGAGAATTTTAATAAGCTCTTACGGGAGTATTATCCCAAGAAAACGGATTTCGCTCATATAAGCCAGTCAGAGCTCGATAAAGTGGTCATGAGCATCAACACTCGTCCGATGCGTACTCATCGTTACAGGAGCCGTTTACAGGCTTTTAGACGCCACTGCCAATATCGTCGGGTTGCGTTTGACCAGCGATTCTTAAACCCAGCTTAAAGAGCAACAATTGAATTTTTTTGAACCAGTCAAGGGACTGGCTTTTTTGCGTTGGTCTAAAAGTTAACATGGTTGGCATTTGATGCAAAATACGTTATAATTCAAAGCGTTTAGCGAAAAAAGAACCGAAAATAACCGATTCTTTTTCGACGATAGAAAAACTAAAAAACTTTTTTCAAATAAAAAAGGCCTTATACCAAGCCTCGGAGCGATTGTTTACTTACGTTGTTAATTTTAGGGTTGCAAATCCCCATGCTGACTTTACTTTACATAATATATATTATCGAAAGTAAATGGACTAAGGGAAATGCAACCCCCAAAGCATAATTTTATTAGTTTTTTTTTATTTTTTCACTAACTTTGTTAAATGGCTGTTCTCTAATAATTATTTTCTCTTGTCTAATTATTTTTCAATTTGAACCACTGTAAAAAATACATAATCACTTTTTTCAAGATTAGGGACGATACTTCTATCAAGTAATGATATAAATTCTTTTTATTATATCACATAATCAATATTTGCAAATCACTTAATACTTCATTTAAAAAACACAAGAAAAACGCCCCCTTATAATAGGAAGCGTTTTTCTTTTTAGCTTATTCATTATCTAAATCTGCTGTCTTTTTCTTCAAGTAATTTCTTCGATAACGGTTCATCTTAACCACTTCTTTTTCAAAACGCTGTTTAGGCGTATCGCCATCTAACGCCTTTAACATTGGCTTTCGATTGATTTTATCCATTATCATCGTTAATTCTTCTTGTGTTAGCTTACTAAAGGTCGTTTTCTTAGGCACATAGCGTCTTAATTCACGATTTTTATACTCATTTGTTCCTCGTTCTTGTGGCGAACTGGGGTGTGCATAATAAACCTTTGTTTTTTGGTCTTTTTGTACATACTCTAAAAAGTTAATATTGCGAAACTCACTTCCATTATCGGCCGTAATTGATCGGACATAGTTACCATACTCTTTATAGAAGGCTTTCATACCAAGGACAACTTCTTGCGCTGTACGACCACCTAACTTAATACAAACATAGTAACGTGTCTTACGCTCTGCTAACGTCAAAATAACAGCTCGATTCGTTAAATCATCACTATCAATTTTAGCTGGACATACCAAGTCAATTTCCCAGTGGCCAAACTGCTTTCTTGTAAGTACACTTTCAGAACGGGCTGATATTCGCCTTGGGATTAAAGCATTTTGGTCTCTTAGCTTTTCTTGCAGATAAGCCAACTCTTCTTTTTTTCTAGCCTGTTGTTCCGCAATTTCAGTCTCTCGCTTATTCAACTTATTTGATTTTCGCCGACGATAAACATAAGGCTTGACATCTAACATACCTTGTCTAATCCAGTTACGGATTGTTGAAGCCGATATATCAACCGATTGTACCTTACTAGCAATCTGCTCTGGTGTCCAATGTTCGTCATTAATCCAATGCTCAATTGTCTTCTTTAAAGCAGGTGTAAACGATGAACCTTCTCCATGTCTTATTGAACGCTGTGTCGCTATATATTGGCCTCTAGCAGAAGAATACTTAATTCTAGCGTGACTACTAAGGCTCATAACCGCTTGACGAGACAAGTGATCCCAATTTAAAACATTTCCTTTTTGCAGTTCATGCGAAACAGTTGATTGTGTCATACCAATTTCTTCGGCAATCGCCACTTGACTCATTTTTCGGTCATTCCACAAATACTCAATCAAATAGCGTTGCTTTTCTGTTAACTTTGGTCGGCGTAAACGCCCCTTTGGTAATTTTTCCGTCATGTTGTTACTTTCATACTCAATTTTCTAATGTACTTATGCTTACTTTAAAAAGTTAGCACCTTTTTTACTTTTAAACAAGTAATAAAAATAACAATCAGAAAAAATGATAAATAATGAACTAAATTAAAATTATTCTCTCGAAGTGTAATCAAAAATAACGAGAACACCATAAAAATTAAGTGTATAATTCACTTTTTTTAATTAATTTTTTCATTTTAAAAGCACTCCTTCAAATCTTTAAGTAAGTCCACTTACCAAACACCACTTTCGCTTAACTGTTTCTTTGCTTGATAAAGTTTATTTTCAATTTGACTTATCCCACCATCGCCATTCCTATCAAGACCTAGCAACAAGTCCAACAAATTAGAATAGAGATAAGTTAGTTCCAAACTCTTACTAACCAATTCCTCCACCGAACAATCTAACTTCTTTGAAACCATCAAAACATCACTATAAACTTGTGACTGCTCAGCCTTTTTTATACTTTGAGCCAAACTTTTCGCTTCTTGCAAAGTAGTCAGAAAATTTGAAGCGTTCTTCTCAAAAACAAAATGCTGACTATCCGCCATTAATGTACTGACCAATTCTTGATATAACGTCCTAAAACGTTCTAACTGCTTAATATACATTGGCAACATTTCTTCTTTAATATAGATTTTATTACTCATACAACCCTTTTTTCTTTAAGACCAAAATAAAAAAAGCTATATATTATAGCCTTTCTTTATAAGTGCACTTAACGATTTCTCAACAAAAGCTTTGTTAACTTTTCAATTACAACCCATTATTTTCCAAATAAATTGTGTTAACTTTTCGATTACAACTCATTCTTCAATCATCAGTGGTTCAGGATATAAGTGATTAGAAGGTGTTCCTTTACGCTTTCCTTGACCAAATGAAGGGAACTTCTCTTGCAATTTTCGTAACACCTCTGCTTTTGATTTTCCAATCATATAGACTTCTCGGGAATAATAACCCACTGCTTTCACTGACATTATCCTTGCTCCTTTTTTGCTTCAACACTAACCACAACATCTTCTTTTAATAAACCCATCTTTGCCAATTCGTCCCACATCTCATCAGTCATTGAATGAAGCCGTACTTCACGACCATCTTTTTTTACCCGCACTTTCTTTTCAAGCTCTGCTTTAAAATTAGGCAAAACAGACGACATCACGGCTGTGTTAGCAGTTGTTACCATCTTCAACTGTTCATCTGATAGCTCTGCCTCTTCAACCTTGTCCACCACGTCACGCCACTTACCCGTCTCTTTTAATACTTTCAACGAGGGTGCAACATACTTGTATATCCAACGCTCAATACTTTCAACACTCTGCTTTTTTGGCTCTGTCTTAAATCTCATTTTTGAACCCATAGAAGTAATCAAATCCCACGCCGTCATCGGCTTTAACTGGTCAATATATCGCTCTCGAACATGGTCGCCTTTTGCTATTTCTTCCTCATCAATTTTTTCATCAACAAACCACAAATAAGTTTTCAAAATTGACAAAGTGTATGGTACTAAATCATCATTTAACAGCCACTCATCAATAACCGTCTCGGCCTTACCGGCATGTAACTCCAACTCAATACGGTTTTTAATCGTTGTATCAATATCTTTTTGTTGTTGCTCCAAATACTTATCATAGATACGAATAACAAAAGGTGACTTACCAAAGTTAACCGTCCAACCAGCCGTCTCATTGCCATGGATAGCATAAGAACGTGACTTCGACCAAAAACGTTTTTCTTGCACAGCACGCACAATCTCGTCCATCGTAAAAAAACCATGCGTATCATTAATTGCCAAATCTAGACGTGTTAAATGTCCGTTAAATCGTCTTATCCGAACAATAAATTGTTTCCATGTCAAAGCCTGTTCATGCAAAACTGACTCAAAAATACGTGTTCCCTGCCCAGTTAAATACAGGGTAGCTCCTGATTGTTGTTGCATGCTATCCGTTTGAGCATCTAGAACAGGTGCATGGCCTTGTACATAAAAGTTCTTTTCGCCTGCAAAAGCATATTCTTCCGAATAAAAATTTTGAGAAGTGGAACGCAACAAAAAGAGCGACTCTTTCATTCGCAAAACTTCTTGGATCACTTGCTTGGCCGTCATATCTGAAAAAGTAATCGAAACCCAATCAAACTGCAAAGATAATTTTTCGTTTAATTCTGGATATTTTTCAACCAGCAACTGATAATACTTATCCGCTAGTAGCTCATCACTATTCTCAATATTTCGATAGCTTCTTTCACTAAGTCCAAAAACTGTCATTAAAACGGATTGTTTAATATTTAAAATATCACGAACACTCTTTAAAGAACTACCTTTAATCGTTACTGGGCTTTCCATCATCATGCCCCCCTTTTCAATATTTTTTTGATTGCCTAATAAATAAAAGGACTCAATATTTTTTAACGCCATCACATCTTCAAAAGTCGCTCGATATGATTTATCAACCGTTCCTGTTAAATCATCAAAACCTGCTCTAAAGCCATACAAATCACTACCAACAACATTCCCCAAATCAATCGCAACACCCAATCGACTAGGAATTGTAATCACTCTCGAATTAACTCGAATTAAACGCGTACCCGCCCACTCTGATTGATACATCAACCCCACACGAACAAGAGGCTCATCAGTCAAAGTTGAAAAACTATGCTCAACCAAGCCCATAAAATACGTTTGATAGTATTGATTATCATTTAAAAAAACAGTCATATCTCTTCTCCTCTGTCATTTTTTGCCGATTTGAAAAATTACCGGCAATTCTGCTTTTTAATCAGAAACCGCTATATATCAGCTTTTCGACACCCTTTTAGGGTTTTAGCACTGAGTGCTTTCTGCCCCTTAACCCCCCTGTTAGTAATAGGGGGTTTACAATTTTTTACGCCTTTTTTGCTCGGGCAAGAGCCAGTGGCTGGCATAAGCTTTGCTTATGCTTAACCGCCACCTAGCTTCTTGGCAGACACTTTGTGCCTGCCTGCCAGAAGTGGCTTGGTTCTTCCTTTGGTCGCCCCACCCTCGAAAAAAGGCTATGTACATAAAAAACCCACTGTCTAACAAAGTCTGTTAAAACCGTAAGTCTTCAATGTCTACCTGATAAGTTTTCAAAACACTCAACTAGGCAAGCCTGATTACTTCAAAACATTTTGCAAACCTGATAATTCCTTTGAGCGATTATTAACGTGTGTTCGAACCGAACTAACTGTTCGCAACATAAAATTAAGATTTTTTTGAATATCAGCCAAGTAAGAAGGCAACATCGGATTAATAGCCATTAACTCTTCTTCACTTTCTCGACCTGCCTTAATGGCCTCTGCTAATTGGATAGTATTTTCAAGATTAACAGCCTTTTCCAACTGCTTCATCTCGCCTTGCGAGGCTTCTGTCAACTGAATAATCTTCTTTTTATCTAACGCCATAATTTCTACCTACTTTCTTTTCAACAAATAAAAAAAGAAACCTCTACTGTTCTAAACGCTGATAGAGCTTATCAAAGTCCTCTCGTGTTCTATCAATTACCTGCTGAAGACTTTCAAAATCACGCTTCAACAAGCCAACTTCTGAACTAAAATCAGTTAAACCGTCAGTACTTCGCTTTGTTAATTTTGATAACTTGGCAATTAAATCATCAAAATCAATGAAAAAGCCACCATTTTCAAATTCAAATAATTTACTTCTAAGAGAAACTTCAAGATTAGTTAATCCTGCTCTTTCTTTTGTCGTAATCATATATAACCACCTCTCAAAACCAATAAAAAAAGCCCATCAATTAAAATGGACTAAAACCTTATCATTAAATTTCCAATTCCCATAATAATTATTATTGAACTAATCTTATTCCAACAATTCATAAAACATTGATTGCCTAACCTTAAAAGGCCTTATCGGGACTTTTTTGCTTTCTATAACATACTGGTGCTCTGATGGAACAACCCATTTTAATTCTCCTTTCTTTTGGCTATCTGTGCCTTTATATAATCATGCAAATTAAAATCTTTCGGAACTTCTGGTGCAAAAAAAGAACGCACTTCATCATTACCCGTTTGGATAAATCCCCAACCTTTTAAATCCTGTGACAAAGGATGAAACTCCTTATCTGTATTAGGAAACATCATGCCTTTTATCTCTCGGGTTGGCATGCCCATCACTAATCGCAAGTTTAATTGGTTACGAATAGCAGTTGGCAAACTATCTGCCCCTGGTCTTTGCATACCAATAATCAAATAAAAACCAAGTGAACGACCTTTCATCGCCACTTGGTTTAAACAAGCCTTCGCTTTGTTATAAACTTTGTAATTTTCATCTTGAAAATCAAGACTATCGGCCATCTCAACAAAAGCCCCATACTCATCAAAAAACAAAAAATGAGGAGCAAAATTAAAGTCAAAATACGAACCAACTTGACCCGTTGACTTTATCTTTTCAATCTTTTTTGACCGTTCTTCCATCTCATCAAAATAAGTCAAAATGGTTTGCAAAATCTCGGGCAACTCTGTTGAAACATGGTCAGTAAGCTCATCAATATACTTCAACGAAGCCAAATCATCTCGCTTTGGGTCAATAATTTCAACAAACTTCGTTAGTGTCAGCAATTGTCCTAAAATTGAAAACATTACATAAGACTTACCTGTTCCAACGTTTCCAGCAATCACCGCATTATAATTTTTATCAAACTTCCAAGGAATACCTTTAGCAATCTGAACCACACTTTTAGTTGGTTTTAACTCATTCAACTGATAACGAAACTTTATTGGGTCAAAAGCAAAAGTCGATACCATTTTATTTTTCTTGAACTCCGTTGTTTCTTTATCCGCCAACAAAGCAATTTCAACGACTTTATCAAAACGACCACTTGAAAACTGTTCCATATAGCGTTGACCATCAACTGGTTCAACTAAAAAAAATTGCCCCGTATCAAAGTTAAAACGAACCGCTATTTTTGGAAAATAAGTCAATTCGCCGTCTGCCTCATCGTAAAAGCCCTTAGAAACGACCAGCAAAGCAATTAATTGTCGATACTCAACTTTCTTCAAGTAATTAGCTAAACGCCCTGTATGAGCTTGAGAATACGTTTTAAAGAGATAGTACAAACCATATGCTACGCCAGCTTCTAAAAAAGCTAAAACAAAACCCAAAACAAAGACAGTTATGAAAGAAAGAGACAAGATGCCTTTAAATAAAGCAAAACCACTCAACAACAAAAACAAAACCAACAAAAAAAGCAAAGACCGCTTCAAAAGTGTCTTTGCCAAATACTGGTCTTGATATTTAATTTTCTTGTACAAAACAAAACTACCCTTTCCCCGCAATTACACAACCAACAAATCCTACACCAAAAACAATTGCTAAAGTAATTAGAATAAATGCCTAAATCATATTGATAACGTTTAAACCGACGTTTATTAAAAGGTAAAAAATTAAAATCATATTTGTTCATTATCATTTTTTCCTTTTTAATACTGCTGTTCCAGCTTTGCCCCTGCGTTTTCGTTGACGGTCTTAAAGGCCGTCGTCCATTCGTCAAACAAAGAATGGATAGCAATTTTTCCTGTATTGCCATAAATGTCTCGGAACAAGCACTGCCCCTTTGCCATATTAGCTAACAGTTCACGATTATCTTTGGTATCTGCTAAGTTAAAATGTTCCAAAATATGCTTTCTATCCGAAGAGTCATCAAAAGCAAACAGTTGACCATACTGCCCTTGTGACTGTTCATTGACAATATCGCCGACTCGCTGGGTCGCATAACAAAGCATATTATTTTCAGACCGTCCTAGTCGCTTAATACCATCTAGGACTTTTTTCCCAGCCTCAGAAGCGTTAAATATCCACGCTTCATCAATAAACTCAACCGAAAACTCATCAGGATTCTCACGACCAAACTTTTCAAAATACTTACCCAAGGCAAGCATAATAGAAACCGAATACTTTTGTGTTTCCGTATAAGTAGCCACTTCTTGCTTTGGCTTTGGCAAATCAAGACCAACTACTTCCAAAATTGTCCGCTGGTCGTCAAACTGCAACGAATCAGTCGAACCATCAGAAAAAGCAACCTTTAGCATGGAGCGGGGAATCACTTCCAAAAGGTTTTCAGCATAAGCCTTAGTTGAATCATTTTGCTCTTGCATAACTTCCAGCACGTTCAACGTTCCAACCTTATGACCTGCCAAACGTTCATCACAGACTTGGTGAATAGCCCTAGTCAAATTCGTATCAAGAACCGTATCTTGGCCCACACCACGAATCGACAAAAGCATTTCTTTGACCAGCGTTGCGACCGTTGGTATATCATCTTCACTCGATTGCTTGGATAAAGTCAACATAGGGTCTAAAACACCACGATTAGCATTATCATTAGCATTCAACGTTACATAATGAAAGGAGTTCAACAACTTCTTAAAGTAAGGATTATTTTCCTTTTCCAAAGCCCGGTCAAACCAACGCCGAACTTCTTGCTTCGGGTCAACATACAACATCTTGACATCAAACATAGCAAGATTCAAAAGCAAAACCTTCACCAAGAAAGACTTTCCTTGACCAGTCTCACCAGTAATAGCAATGTGGGGACTATCTGTTTTGGCCCCCTTAATACCCTTGTTAGCAACTGATGGATTCAACAAGACCAAATTACGGGAAGAATAAATCGCCTTATCAATCGACTTGTAGCGTCCCATATCTAAGGAACGGCCGATATAAAAGCCAGTGTTCATACCCAAGTGAACCGTTGTATCAAAAAGCATTTCTGCCATGGCTTCCGTAGACGTATACTGTTGCCATTGCTTGTACACACCAACTGACTGACCCGGCAGAGTTTGATACAACAACATCTCTTGATTAAACATAGGTGTCAAAACCTTAGTACCACGGTCATAAGTCGTAAGCCGTGCTTTAATCGTCCGCAACTTCTGTTTCAAAGCTTCCTTATCTTCATCACGAACAACAAGAATCATAGTCCACGCCATAAAGGCTTCTTTACTATCCAAAACATCAACTAAATCAGAAGCTAAGGCAAAGTTAATATCTGACTTCTTAGAAGAATCATCACCGGTTAAATCAGCGTCAACCTTTTCACTACCAAACTTAGCCTTAAAACCCTTAGCTTTTTCGGACATACCCCGGATTCCACGCCTTTCCGGATAGGTCAGCTTAATGTGTAGTTCCACTGGAAACTTCAAGCCTTGAATAACTGGAATCAGTTCCAAGTTCTTCATACTATCGGGCAGTGCCAAAACAATATGAGAGATATAGTCCGTCTGTTCCCCATTATCTCGTTTGATAATCCGTGGATCAGCAAAATCAAATACTGTTTCTCGCATATCTTCCAAAGACACAGCAGTTGGATTGTTGTATGGGAAACCAAGCACTCGGACCATTTCTTTTTCCGTTACCTTACGACCACCAACGACATTCAATAGATTCAAAATATCGTCATTCATAGTTTGGTAACGGTCAAAAAACTCTTCTGAAAACTTAGCTTTGAACTTCAAAGCGTCCGCCACTCGTCTAAGCACCAAGTCCGTTGCAAATAAGGCCTTATCAGTGATACTTTCACCAATCGCAGACGACTGCAACCTGACCCCAATATAAAACTCATCAATCGTTGCCGGTCGGAACTCATCTTGTAAGATGGCTGGCTCTTCTTGGCCCAAGTAATAACGGGCTACATCATTGATGTCTTTTGCCCAATCGTCTTTAGTACCACGAATACGACCAACTAAATCCATGTCAGCCGGTAAAAGCTTCATATCGACATCATGGTACTTTTGTAAGCGTTCCAAAATATCAATCAGATTATCCTTATGCCGGCGTTTTTCTTCAACATTTGCCACATTGATTTGGAAAGGTTCGAGCTTGTAGTATGCCCAAACATCGCCTTTATCCGTCATTATCAGATTATCTTGATACTGAACAACTGGATTTTCAAATAAGACCGTTGTTTTCTTAGCCATTATGCTGTCCCCCCTTCTGTAAACTGAACTAACTTCTGACCATCTGAAGTCGTCAAATGGCCCTTATCCGTGACCATTGTTGGTGTCCTTTCAATTCCAAAATCAGAAATGAAATGACGATTAGCAGAATAAGCAACATTGACTACTTGAATCTGTTCCTTATGATTTGCCATGTTCAAAAAATTGTGCCAAAAGATGGCTGGATAAGCCTTTTTACAAGAAGAACAATCAGGATTATAGAAAAACGTTCCTTTCATATCCTGCTGTAAAGCAACCGGTCGATTATTTTGTCCCGAAGCCGATAGACCCGGTGCTAGATAAATAAAAGCCCCTACAATAACTGAAAAACCCAAACTAAAACTAGTAAGCATTTTCCAATTTAAATATTCCTTTAAACCAAAACCCTGTTTTGACCTTTTCTTATTTTTCGTTTTCACGTTTCATCTTTTCCTTTCATATCGTTAGGTGCAATAAAAAAAGAGCTTTCGCCCTTATACTTTCAACTGGTTAATCAAAACCGTACTAAACTTCTTCGAGTTTTTATCAGCCCATAAATGAACTAAATGATAAGCAGGAGCCGAATCACGACCATCTGCGTCTACCTGTGTTTTAACCACAGTAAACAATTCAACCTGCGAACCATTTGTATTGGCAACATATGTTGCCGATTCAATAACCTTACTCTTTAAACCAAGATTATCAATTTTCTTACCACCAGTATCATCTAAACCAGAATCAAAAATCTTCTTTTCGTTATCAGAAGATAATTGAAGCATGGAAGAGAGTGTTTTTTGTCTTGCCTGATAAGAATCTTGATTGGTCCAAGTATAGTAAGTCATAGCAAAATTATTTGCTTTCGCCTTAGCCCATGAATAACTATCAGTGGACTGGTTTTTAAATGTTGTGTTTTGTGTATCGACCGCCTTTTCTTTTTCTTGAAGCGTTTTAACATCATTTTTTAAATGATTGACCTGACTTTGTTTTTGACCATTAACTACTAAAAACACTGATAAAAGAAGAACAAAAAGACCTGGCACAAACCAAAATAACTTATTTCTCATCTTGAAAATCTCCTTGTATCATAGTTTTTTTAATCGCCATAATCTCATTAATATATGGGTCATAGTCAACTAAGTAGGCCACGTTTTGACTACCAGACTGACCAATCACAATATATTGTGGCTTAGTCGTATAGTAATCTGCCGGTGCTACTTGCTTCACAGTAAAGTTTTGACGATTTCCAAAATCAACACTAGCACCCGTTGTTCTTTGCATATATGCTTTAGCCGAAGCCGAAACTTGGCCCGGTGCCATCAAATCATACTTCGTTGGATCTTGATTTAGGACAATCCCCATCAACGTTTTTAACTTGTCTGCCCCCTTTGTCGTCATATCGTATTGGTCTTGCAAAACCTGGTCACCACTAGAAGATAAGACAATCGTTTTCTTTTCATTTAGCTTTTTCTTCTTCGTCTGCAAGTCATGGACTTGTTTCTTTAAACCACTACTTTGACTAAACGCCAACAAAGACATGATGGCTAGAACTGCCGTCACACTAATCAATATCTTTTTAACCATTTTAACTTCCTTGAATAAAGGTCATTCCTTGACCTAATGTAATCTCACGAAATGATACCGTACCCGTTCCTAAATCAACAACATTAGCTTCTGATACTAAGAACTTCTTTCCATCATCAGAAACCGCTTCAACAACGGCCACGTGGCCATAAACCGCAACAGCCCCAGCAACCCCCGGCTGAAAGGACACTGCCCAACCAACACTAGGCTTGTCACTGGTCGTTAAACCTTTTGCTTTGGCTGTTTGCGCCCATTGCCCACCATTTTGCAGATAATTTGGCACGGGGTGGCCTAACTCACTCATTCGATTATAAGTATACCAGGTACACTCCCCAAAAGGATAGGTATTGGACGAATCAGTAGCCGTAAAATTTTGATTCGTAATCTTGTCTTTATATTGGCTTGGAATCTCTTTAACGGGTGCGCCAGACGTTCCTTTGGTCGTACTCGTATCACAGCCACTAATAGCTGGTGCTGGACTACTTGAAGCAACATCAACGGAGGCAATGGTTGCTTCTGAATCAGACCCAGACGAAAACTCTTGATACCATTTCTTGGCATAGCTTGTTCGTTGAGCCGTCGTTCCGCTTCCACCACGTTCCCATCTTGAACGCAAGAACTCGGTTGCTTCTTCCACAGAGTTCATTTTCAAACCCTGCTTCAAAACTTCACTATCCTTACCATCATGGTTCAAAGCAAAATCTAACTGAAAACTGGGGTCTTTCCAATCTTTTCCCTGACTTTGGGCTTCTTTTAGTAGGCTCACTCGCCGGCCACTGTCCCATTGGTTAAAACCAAAGGCATAACCAGCAACTGATTTATCGTTTGCCTTGCTTTCATCATAGGATTTACCACCTTGGATAGCCGAAGGATTTAATGACGATTCGACTTGCGAATTACCTAAGTAGGCTGCTATGCCCGCTTCGGTAAAACCCGTTTGATTCTTCAAATTATCATGAATGGATTTTGCCATTGCCTTTTGGTCAGCAGTTGACGTAACCGATATATTAGCTGAATTACAGGAAGAATTACTAGACGAAACACCCGTTGCAATAATCACTAGTAAAATTACACCCAAAAGAATCAAAGGAACGAAAAGCCAAGCGTTAGCAATCATAAATGAACCAGCCGTCTGCGCTCGCTTCAAACGTTTAACATGTTTTTGAATCCGTTGTGCCTGCTTTTGAAGTTTCTTTACTAGCTCACTATCCATTAGTCACCAACCCCCGGCTTTTCCTTATGGTCGCTGGTTTTCAAGTCCCGTTCTAAATCAATATCCCGTTTCCTTGATGGATTAGTTGCCCCATTTCCTGAACCACTTGGCTCCTCTTCTACCAGCTCGGTCCGTCTTGTAACCTTTGGCTTTCCGGATTCGTTTGTTTCAAAATGACGCTCGCCATCCTGACCCAAATCAGTCAAACGTTGGTCACGTTCCTGTTCATAGTCAAGATTACCTAAATTACGAACAGTATCATGAATATTGTTTCTTGATAATCTTCTGGCACGATCCGCCTTTTCTTGCTCACGTTGGCGTTGCAAATCCTGCTCGTCTAAGAAGCTATCCAAGCGTTCATTTCGGCGTTCTTCTTCTTGAAGTTCTTCTGATTCTTCTTCATCAGATTCACCACCGTTTTTCCGGTTGGCAAAGTGATTTCCAATATAAGAAGCAAGGGCATTTTTAGCAATCCCCCCACCACGCTTAACCGGTCTTGAAAGCGAAAGCTTATCTGCCATATTACCAATGGAGGCACCACCGGCAATTAAGTTGACAATCGCCCCCTTCTTCTTCCAAAGCGTAATCATCAAAACAATAAAGAGTAAGGAGTTCAACATAGCCGACCCGTTATTGACTGGTGGTACGACAATATCGACAATATCACCCGTCCAGTTGACAAAGACAATCCCGAACAACAAGGCAATCTTACCCAGTAACATACCAACGCCCATGGCAATCGTTTTCATCAACAAGCCCGAATATTTTGGAATCAATGAAAGTAAAGCGACAAATGGCGCAATAAAGTAAACGGCAATCGCCCCAAGTTGTAGCACCATATTGGCAACCCCAATTCCTAGATAAGGAACAGCATAGGCAACTGATACGGCTGGCGACATAAAGGCGATAGTCGTTTGAAGCCAAGAATATGAAGAACCAGCTTTCATGTACTTTTGATTTGAAAAGTCTTTCTTGACCTTTCCAGAAGCCTTAGACCCAAGCAACTTGTATGGATCACCATCATTGGAATCAACCTTATCAGCAGAAGGCACACCAAAATTTCCCAAATAAAATGGTCGTTCAACAGCCTTAGTAAAGTATTCATGACGAATAGCATTCTTAAATGAGTTACTAGTGTCAGCGACCTTGGCTTGGTCCGTGTTTGATGTAGCTTGGAAAACTGCTGTTTGTGTTACAGACGTATAATTGTTCAAGTTTGTTAGCACCGTACTACCAGCACCGACCCAAGTAGCACCCATAATGGCAATCAAGAATACAAACCACAATCGCTTTAAGTCTTTTGCAAAAGCGACAAAGGCCCAAACAAGTCCAACCGCAAAGGCTAAAGCTAATAGCCAACGGAAAACATCTAAGCCCCAAATATTTTGGTTAAAAATACCAATCTGTGCAATCACTGTATTCATGGAAGAAGTAATCGTGGTTAGGTCAAACAAACGACTTAACCCAGCGTCCGTCACACTATAAACAATGTTTGTGTTAATGTTTTGGAAAAGGTCAGACAGCATGTGGGCGACATTACCTGACAAATCAGTAACACCAGCTGACTGATAATACATTTGATAATTTTGGAGAATGTTTTGGTTAACCCAATCCATATCATTGGCATTTAAGTGCTGTTTAATCACATCTGCCGAAATCTCGTCAGGGTCACGCCCAACCACTCGGTCAACATCACCTATCGTTCCTTTATTGTCCTTACTATCAGCGTCAATCCTAATTCCCGATGTTTTACCATCATTGACACCAGCTTGATTTAAAGCGTCATTCGTCGAATCAACACTTTGTGTTATCTTAGCGACTTCTGCTTCGTCGTCCGACTGCCCATCTGCATAAACATTTAAACCATTAAAAAAGACCAACGCTCCTAAAAGTGTGGCCAGACCGATTATGATTTTGTTTTTCATACTGCTTCCCTTCTCTTTAAATTATGTTTGTTTTTGGTTTTCCTAGGTACTGCCCCTAGCCGTCCTAGCCACAAGCTGACAAAAACCATAAAAAGGCAAGACATTAAAGTCCTGCCCCTAGTGCTATAAAATCTTGTACTGCTTATTAGCGGAGTTCAAACGCTTATCTTGATATAACTGGTTTTTCTTAATCCCGTATCGACGATAATACTTAAAACAAGCCATCAACTGGTGTTCAAATGGTAAATCATCAATTCGCAAGTACCGGTCTAAAAAGTAAACCGAAACAGCAAATAACAAGACTAAGCCAAAACCTAGTGAGAGCCGGTCAATTTGAAACAGCCCCAACAGACTAGCTAAGACTGACGAAAAAACAATCGCAATCGCTTCTAGTCCAAAAAACCGTCCGTTAATCCAAAATGGCGAATAAAAGTCGCCGTAGATATGTTTGAACTTTGCTTCGTCCACAAACACTCGGCGATAGTTATACATCTTAACCCCCAATTCCAGAGATAAACTCTTTCAAAGCGTTAATCAGATTACCCGGTGCCGCCAAGAAGCCTTGCGGATCATTAATAGCAGAATAAACAACTGCCCCAATTCCAATAGTAATCCATAGCTGAACTGTTTCCTTTTTACCAAAATGTAAAATGGCACGCCATGCAACAATAATAAACACCACAATCAGTAGCAGTGGTTTAATCGAATTATAAAAAGGCATTCAAATTTCCTCCTAAGCCTCAATAAACTTATTTACAAAGTAGGTCTTTTGTTGCTTTTTCAACTCCAAACGAACCTGCTGATTTTGCTTAATATCCGTATCATGAACTTGGACGGTCATGGTGGCCGTAACTACCGGATTATCCTTTGTTCCACTAACCTTAATATTATCAATTCCAGCCAAATCCACCTTACCTGCTAGACCTTGTGGGTCATTCATCAGCAAGGACATATCGGCCTTTGAAGAAGATACATACTTTGCCAAGAAAGTCTTAGTAAAACTTGTAACATCATCAACCGTATCCTGGTCGGTCAACGCCTTTTGTGACTTATCCAATCGGTTTTCACCGACATGTCCAACCGTGTTCAAATCACTTGACACATAAGGCAAGCCAACCACTGTAAACTGGGCATTGTCCTGAACGTATGGAATGTTAATCGTTAAGTTTGACTGCTTTCCATTGTTTTCCAATGTAATGGCATACTGAACTGTCCGCACCCCGTCTACGTTAAAGATACCAAGTATCTTGTGGTCCTTTAGGCTTTGTTGTCCTGACCCAGTTCCTAACTGGGTCAACGAGAAACCAGATGGGAAGTAAGGCTTTAAGCCATTTCGCCATTGGTCCTGCTGGTCTTGGTTGTAGTTGTAGTAAGCATTCAAAAAATTTTCAAAATACTGACCAACTAATGGATTATAAGAAAGAGAGCCAGCCGAAGCCTTATCCAATTTCTTTTCCAAGTTTGCTTGATTTGTTTTAAGTTGATGGTTCTTTTTGACAACCTGTGAAGCCTGCCAAGTCACCAGCAACATTAAAGCGATAAATAAAAAGACGCTGGCAAAAACCACTTTACGTAGCTTCCCAATCGTCAATGTTCTTACTTTTGGCATTTTCAAGCCTTTATCTTTCTTCTTTTTTTCAAAATCAATCGGGCCTTTTAGCTTGTGCCAAAGCCGTTTCATTTTTTTCAATATGACACCCCCTTTCTTGCTCTAATAAATAAGTGTACTTACTGAAAAATCACTTACTTAGCTTTTCTTTCATCGTTTTCTTCTTACTATCCAAGTAAAGCCAAGCCGTTGTCAAACCAGCTAAAATAGTCAAAGTAATTGCCACAATCAATGATTTGGGATGTGTCAAAACTTGCTTACCCGTCTTTGGCAGATTGGTTACTGTCTGTACAATCCTTGGTTGTTCAGGTGTCTTCGGTGTTTCAGGCGTCTTCGGTGTTTCAGGCGTCTTCGGTGTTTCAGGCGTCTTCGGCGTTTCAGGCGTCTTTGGCGTTTCGGGTGTCTTTGGTGTTTCAGGTGTCTTCGGCGTTTCGGGTGTCTTAGGCACATCAATCAAAGCCGTCTTGGACAAATAAATATTATCCTTGCCATCATCAATCGTCTTAAGTGAGGTCGTCAACTTCTTCAAGGGAACTGCCTGTCCCTTTTCCCACATTGTCATCTCATAGCCCGTCTTATCAGCATTGTAGCCAATATGAATGGTCATTGGTGTAATGTCTTCAAAGCCTTCTGGTGCACCATCTTCCACTAACTCATAGTCGCCATAAGGAACGTGGTCAAACTTATAATAACCATCGTTGCCTTGGTTGTCTTGATGAGTCGTAACCGTAATGGCTTCGCCCTTTGTCCCGTTCAAAGGCACAAGCTTCAACTTAATATCATTATATCCAGTTGAACTCGTCCCTGTTCCAGAGCGAACATACTTATAGCCATCAAAAGTAAAGCTCACAACCTTATCCTTTGACGTTGTTCCATTCGTTACTTCGGCCTTATCTTGGCCTTCATAGTTCAACTGGAACGAATTATGAGACTTGTCAATTTGATAACCCTCTGGTGACTTCACTTCTTGCCAGTAATAACCAGACAAAGGCAAGTTCTTAACCCCTGCTTGACCCGTTTCATCGTCCAGTTGCAAGACCACGTTGTCCTGATCAACCACCGTCCCCTTGACTAGCTTAGGGTCAGGTTGACCATCAGTATGCCACTTAACTGGTGTACCATCAGCATTAAACAACTGATACTGTGCACCCTTAAAAGTGGCCTTTCCTTGGGTCTTATCGCCAGTTTGAGCATCGTTTTTCGTTACGGTACTTTCGCCACGAACTTCCTTGTTGGTTCCTGAGACCGCTTGAACTCGTTGACCGTTTTCATCTAAATCAACAGCAATCGGAGTAAAGGAATTAAACAATCCCTTACCGGCTTGCTTCTCGGTAATCACATAGTGACCATAGTCCATGTCTTCTGGTGTTTCCGCATGTCCATTAGCATCAGTAGTCAAAGTACGAACAACTTCACCGTCTTTGGTGTCCTTGTGTACTTCAAAAACGTTCCCTTCAAGCGAGTAATTAGCATTCGACAAATGCTTATTCACTTGACCATCGTCCTGCAAAACATTCTTATCAATCTTAAGCTGGGCTTTCTTGATAACAATGTTCAAATCAGCTTGCATTCGAATAGGGTCTTTTGAACCATACAATGTTTGACCTGTTGAACCATCAGGGTTTGCAGTACCGAAAATAAATTGATTAAATTCATTATTAAATCCAGAGTCAAAATTAATTTCGCCATTTCCAGCCTTAGCATTCTTATCAACATTAATTGTTAACTGACTACCATTCGCTGTGGCACTAATCCCATTTGAGCCAACGATTTTTTTATACTTGTTCAAATCTGTACCGTTTGTATCTGTTACAGTCGCCGATTGACCAGCAATAATGTTCAACGGCGCTGGATTAAAATTAGGCTTTTGAGACAATGAACCCGCATTATCTAGTATACTTTGTGCCTTTTGAATAACATTGTTTGACAGATTAATACCAGACCAACCCGTCACTTGCGTTCCCAAGACATTTTTTAACTGACTTTCATCAACCCGACTAGAACCACTATTGACACCCGTTGCACCATTTTGTCCAGCTAGCAATTCCCAGACAACCAGTTGCGTAGCAAAGTAGGTTTCATTATCTGTAGAAGCCCCTTGACTTTGACCTACCCATACTGCATTATTAATCAACGACCTTTGATAGCTGTTCATACTACGAAACGTATCCAGCATCGCCTGATTTTGTCCTACGGCCGTTGCCAAAGCGCCATCTTGAACCATAACAAATGGGTTAATACAAAACACAACATCATTATTCATGCGAAGATTAACAACAGGCTCAGTTTGACCATTGGCAAAAGAAACAATGCCATCTTTCCCTTGGATACTTACTGTCCCACTAGCAGGCAACGTATCGGCAGAGACAGAACTATTATTTAAAGCAACTGCTCCAAAGAAAAAGGCAACCAAACTTGCGGTTACCCAAAATTTTCCTGATTTATACAACTTAAAATGTTCTTGCGAACTAACAATACTTTCCATACTTTTTTTCCTTTCAAATAAAAAAAAACACCAAATAGTGTTTTCATAAGTGATAGTAATTTTTAATAACCACCCACTCCTTCAACTTCAGGATGTGAATTTCCATAAGCTGCCGCGGCAGCATCAGCTTCAGCACTAGTCTTAAAGCCACCTTGAGACCAAACTACATTATAGTTTGCATCATAAGCTTGTGCTGTCCATGTCTTAGCAGGAGCAGACGGTGCTGGCGTTGATGATTGAGCTGGTGCTTGGTATGAACTACCCGTGTTTGAGGATTGAGCAGGTGCTTGGTATGAACCACCTGTGCTTGCAGATTGAGCTGGTGCTTGGTACGAGCTACCAGTCTTTGCCGATTGAGCAGGTGCTTGGTATGAGCTACCATTTGATGACTTACTTGGTGCTTGATAACTGTTATTACCAGAAGCATTTACCTTTGACTGTCCAGCAGTCGCCGACTGTGATGGTGCAGATGAGTTGTTAGAAGTTGCTTGACCATTATCAGAAGATCCTTGATTAGCTTCATCGTGCTTTGGCTCTTCCGAATTATTTTGATTAGTGTCTTCACTAGTCTTCGCTTTTTTCTTATCAGAAGACTTAACAGACTTTTTAGAAGAATGACTAACGGTTGGCTGATGTTCTTGCCCCGACTTAACCGTATTGGCATAAACAACGCCACCAGCTACTGTTCCTACAACCAAAACTCCAACAGCAGAAGCCACAATCAATTTAGTCTTTTGCGACCAAGTCTTAAAATCCAACAATTCCTTAACCTGCATTTTCCATCTCTCCTTTAAATCGTTAAATAAACATTAATTATATTATAACAACAGTTTCAACAAATATTAATTACTTGTGACTTTTTTCTTTTACATCAACACTTTCTGACTTCTTCACGTCGTTTTCACGAGGAATAACAGACTCTGCGTAAATTGCCCAATCAGTAACATCGTTACCAACAAAAGCAAACTTCAAATTTTGAGGTACAAGCTTTGCTCCATACTTAAGAAAAGGTTTAACCGCTTCATAATTTTCTGGTGTCAACATGATACGAATTTCGTTATCTTCGTCCAGAGGCTTCCCTTCTTCAATAAAGGATAGCGAATAGTTATTGATAATCGTATCGCCATTATCATCTTGCACTGCTTGACCACGCTCAATTTTAGGATTTTCAGTGGTTGATACCAACACCAACTTTTGTTTATCAAACGCGTCTGCAGAACGTACCTTAGCGACAGCATGCTTATCCTTACCAGAAACAAAAATCGAGTCAAACTCCTTTTCAGGAACATCATCTTGCTTGTTATCTGACTTTGATAGCAGTTCGCCACCAATAGTTGCCACACGAACACCTGTCGTATTATTACGAGCCTTACCTGCCGACACATGACCATTAACCAACTTCATTGGTGTTTCAAATACTTGACCAAAATTAAAATCAGGTTGTGGGTTAATCAAAACCTTTGACAGCGAACGATTGATAGACAATTCTGCTACTTTAGTTGTTCCCTTTTCGCCAACATTCTTTGTACGACTAAAGGACAATTCTCCCATAGACTGACCTTGCAATGACAAACGAGTAAACTTATTAACCATGTTTTTTTACCTTACTTTCTAAATTCTAAAAATTAACAAAATAAAAAAGACTCAACAAAGCCTTTTTTATAAAAGTATTCAATTGTGATTATTCCTTAATTAAAATAGGTATGAGTGTTAGCATCTAACGTGCTAACAGATTTAACCTAGCTAGCAAAATTAGCGACTTTATCTTCACGCAAAGTCGGTTCTTTTAAAGATTTAAAACTAGACTGGCACAACTCAACTAAGTTGCTTTTTCTATTGCTTTCGCTCAACGACCGCCCTCTCGGTCTAAAAGTTGCCACACTTTCAAACATCAGACCCTCGATTTATATTTTTAACTGGGATATTAGCAGAATAAACTAACACACAAACTTTTCTCTTTATTCACTCACGCCAACCAAACTCTCGTTTGACTCTTGCTCATGCCCAGAGTAACAAAATAATTTGTTACCATAATTGTTTCTTTCTATTTAATCAACTATAATAGGGTTAATTAAATATTTCTCTGGCGGGAGATTAGTTGGAAACAATTAATTTACATATTTAATTATCAAAGTACAGAAACGCACTTTCAGTAAAATCTCATTGAAGGTGTGTTTTTTTTCATCTTCTTTTCATTCCAAAAGAAAAATCATAGTCAAGTCAACATCATGTGAATTCACATGAGCTAACTGACTATGATTATAAGTTTACATTATTTGGTCAAGTCTTAATGCAACAGTTTAAAATTTTTCTTTGAAATAACCTCTTTAAAGC
>NZ_LDUY01000025.1 GCF_001038455.1 Fructobacillus sp. EFB-N1
CTGATGAAATTCATGGCGAAGTTGGTAGCGAATGGGATTTGGAACAATACACAGGCCTGCATGACAAGAATGGAAAAGAAGTTTATGAGGGCGATATTGTAAAGTTGCATGTTGTCATCTTATCTCCTGATGACAAGGTTGGATTCATCGAATACATTCCAAAGTATGGTTACTGTATTAATTTTGGCGGTAAAGTTATTCGGCAAGAATACTGGGCTGCTAACGATAAGCACACCATTGAAGTGATTGGCAACATTCACGAGAATCCAGAACTGTTAGAGAAAAAATTATGACAGATAAACAAATGAAAACAATGACAAATATTTTTGGAGTTATTAATTTATTTATGACACCACTTGTATTCATGACAATGTGGAACTGGTATGTAACACAAATTGGTGCACCTCATGTTGGATACTGGTTATCATTTGGAATTGTGTTGCTGATTGATTTTTCAATTTATACTCCATCCTATTTAAACACTCTTGTTTATCAGGACAGCCATGAAGCTATTGATTTTAAGTTTAAAAAGTCTATTGGTGGAACAACGTTGGTTGTTTGGACGTTGGTTCTTGGGTTCTTGATTCACTTATTTGTATAGGAGAAAAACAATGAAAAATTACGTTAAATGGTTAGAACAAGAAATTAAGTCACTGAATACCGCTGGTGCGGTTATGCTGGCATTTATGGTCGGCGTGCAGTTGGCACTGTTCTTGGGCGCACCTATTACGGGGCTATCAATTATCACGCTAGTAGCCACGTTGGTTGGGTCGGCATGTACGGTATACATGATGATTAGCAAGCCTATCAATGGTCTTCTTGGACTTATTAGCGCACTGGGATTCATCTATGTCAATTGGACGGCTGGACACTATGCCAGTGTATTGGATCAATTAGTATTCGTGGCATTGATTGATATTCCACTGATTGTGACGTGGAAGAATTGGGGTCACCGTATCAAGAACGGCGTGAAGCATTTGAGCTTGGGCAGCTGGATGTCAACAGTGGCATTGATGTTCATTATCTGGATTCCACTTATCGTTGTCTACACTTGGTTAGGCGACACTAACCCAGCATGGGACTCATTGACATTGGTAATCGGTGCGTTTGCATCAATCTATGTATTTCTAGGATATGGTGACAGTTATACATTGTGGTTGATGGCTGATGTGGTCAATATTGCGCTTTGGTTTACTGCTTTGTCTGCTGGATATTCCGCAAGTTCATTGCCAATGTTGTTGACGATGGCGTTCTATCTGATGACAGCATTGTATGGACGTTTCGTGTCAGTTTGGAGTAAGTGATGAAGGTACATGAACTTAAATTAGACGAAAAATATTTCAATTTAGTTGATACCGGAGTGAAAACATTTGAAATTCGAAAGAACGATAGAGACTATCGTGTTGGCGATTTGTTGGCCCTTTCTAGATATAACAGCGAGTTGAATTGTTATAAGCAAACAGACAGTGCTTGGGCATCACAACCTTATAAAACTAGTTCAGTTCATGAAGCCGATACGATTTTAAGAAAAATCATTTATATGACGGATTACGAGCAGAAAGATGGTTACGTTGTTTTGGGTATTGGGAAATATTAAACGGGGTATGTAGATGATTAGTACTGTTGGAATTTATTTGTTGGTACTGTTTGCAGCAGTACTGACGGTGTTAGCAGGAAGCGTAGTATGGGCGTTTATTTATTTGATGTTTAAGTATCTTCGAGAATTTAAGTTTGGCGGTAAAAATGAATAAATATCAAGACAAAGACGGCAATCAATACTATGTGTATGAGTACAACTCAATTCTTGGCGTTTGGCGGATTGAAAAAATTGGCGAACAAGGATTTCAAGAGACCGACAAGCATGGGGCTGACAGTTTCATCGCTGAAAACCAGCTAACGGTAACAGAATAGTAGGAGGATAGTGTGGGGTACGATCGTGAGCGAACAATTAAGAATGTATCTGATTTCTTTGGCAATCCGCTTGCAGTCAATAAGCCAAGCGAATTTAAAGACTTGATGGATTTGGCACAAGTATCGAACGCTGATTCCTTATACCATTCACCAGTTATCAATGATATGCCAATGAGCCATGATGACGGAAACAGAGTGGATAAAGCGGTTGTGGAATTGATTGGTAATCAAAGTGCCAAGGAAACAATTAGATTGATACGTGTGACGTTGAATAATATGGATGACCGGTATGCCCGCGTGATTTATTTACGCCATTTCAAATGCTTACCCATTCTTGATATTGCCGAAACGATTGGATATTCACCAAGCAACGTCGAAAAGTTGTTGGAGACTGCTTATTATAGATTCGCGCTTTGGAGTGAAAGTTTCTTAAAACTTACATGTTCAGTGGGAATTGAGTAGTAAAACAGTGGGGATAGGGTGTTGGTTGAGATGGTATATTGATATTGTGCTTATTTCGGAATAAGTGCACATAGATAGGTGCGGAAAAACCTAGAATCCTTTGAAGAAAATAGTCAGCCTGGAATGGCTGGCGGTACATATTCCCGGTATCAATATGCGCCTTATACACATTAGCTTGATGGCCGTGTATTTGAATGAAGTAAGTCGTATTGATTAAAAACGATGTTGCATGCACATCTAATCCGTTTGTTTCGGTTTGAGACGGTAGGCAGGGTCGCTACCTGCATTACATACTTGCCCGCCAATGGGCATTGTACGTTGGAGGCTGTACCGGCTGTTACATCTACGGTCACACAAAAAACGATGATATTGTAAGAATGTGTGCATTGATCTTTGGAGTGTGAATGTCAAACTTTGGCGTTGCATTCTTAATCATGTTCTTTGTGTACATAACGAACTGTTTCCATTTTGGAAATAGTTCTTTTTATTTACTTCAGTGGTTGTTTCCAAAACGGAAATAGCCACTTTTTATTTGGAGGAAATGCCATGTACGAAGACAAAGAGACTAGAATGCAACGACATAAAGAACAGGCAACCGCTGTTAATAAACAGTTCGCTACGGTGACTGATGAACGACCAGACAAACACGATTATCGACACGCTAACATGCGGGCAGGATTTCGAAACGGTGCGATTAATTACCATAAGCATATGAGGTGGTTGGACAAATGATAATAGCTTTATTAATAATCGTTATAGCATTGTTCCTGATTGAACTGATGGTCGATGTCATAGCACTGACGTTGGTAATTGTCTGGTTGTTCTTTGGATTAAAGGCAGCGTTGATTGTGTTAGCAGTGATGTTGATAGTGGGGTGGTTGTGTCATGCCAAGAGTTAAACGATGTCGAGCAAATGGTTGTCATGCAATGGTGGCGTTTGATTCACGCTACTGCAAGCGACACCAAGATTTAGCAATGGATGAATCCAAACCCAAGCGTAACAACTACCACTACAATCATCATGTGCGTAATCGTGATGAGAATAAGATTGATCAGTATAAGTTCTATCGAACAAAACAATGGGTACAGTTACGACAGTTGACACTCGAGTCACAACATTATCTGTGCCAGTATTGTTTGGTGAACGACATTGTGACGACTGCCAAGACTGTGGACCACATTGTGCCAGTAGAGTTTGACAGCAACTTGAAAGATAGCATCGACAACCTAGCGGTTATCTGTCCGTCTTGTCATACCAAGAAGACCAAATGGGAACAAAGATGGTATGGCACAGGTCAAGGCAACACGCTAAGGTCTGTGCGTCCAATCAATGACATTAAAACAATCAATAAAATGATGAATGACGTTTAACGTGCCTAACAGGCGTTTTAAGCGTTTTTTTATTACGCCGGTATAATTACACTAAAACGGATTTTAAATTTAAAATACCCCCCCCTAACGTTCTAATAACAAGAGAGCTCTCACATATCGTCATCTTATAAAAAAATCGAATTTTTAAACTTTTTTACCCTAGGGGGTCGAGCAGAAAAGAAAGGAGGGCGGGAATGCCTAAAAAATCGAATAAAAACGTCAACAGTGGGCGCTTGCGCAAAGACCCGCCTGACTATTTTGGAAGGCAAGCTGGGGTAACCTGGCGCAAGGTAGTCGATTTTTTAAGCGACTATCCAGAAGTGATTCGAGTTGATGCTAACTTGGTTGAATTGTATTGCACACAGTACGAAATCTACCGAAATGCCTACAAACATATCCAAGAACACGGTGAAGTGCAGGCGATTTATACATCCGTCCAAAACGCGGCCGGTGAAGTCATTGAAAAAGATTTCAAAGGCTATAAGCGAAATCCAATGACACAAATTTATAACGATGCAGTTAAGAATTTGAACAGCATTGGTTCAGAGTTAGGTCTATCACCTAAGAGTCGTCGCGCTTTGTTTGGCGAACTGTCCAATGGTGCTGATGATACTGAAGAAATTATGAAATTGTTTGGTGGTAGCTGATGAAAAAAATCGACTTAACCGTTTCGCATAAAGTTGACGAAGCGTTCGAACAATTGAATACAGACGAGATTAGAAGTAAGTATACTGACAAAGGCACGCGCTATGCTTTCAAAGTTTTAAAAGGAGAAGTAACTGCTGGCTATATGATGAAGTTGGCAGCATTCCGCCACATCCGAGACTTGCAACGCCAAGGTGATGATGACTTTCCATTTAATTATTCAATGAAAAAGGCGGAACAGATTCTGCTATTCGCGTCCATGTGTCCAAATGTTGACACTGGTGAGCCAACAGAACTGATGGATTGGCAAGAGTTTATCCTAACTCAGTTGATAGCATGGCGCAATGAAGAAAATGGTAAACGTTTCAGTCGTGCCATTGTTTCGGTAGCCCGTGGACAGGGCAAGACTTACCTGATGGCGATTGTCATGTCTTACTCTTACTTCATTGAATCGATCGGTTTGGAAAACCAGGACTTTTTAGTGTCATCCATCAATTGGAAGCAGACAACTAAGTTGTTTGGCTATATTAAAACCATGATGAAGTCACTTGCTCATGAATCGGTGTTTAAAAAGATTGCTGATGAAAGCGAGTTGGCTATTCAAAACGACCAAATCATTATGAAGAAACATAACAATGTTATTCGTGCTATCAGTCATGAGTCTGGTCAGTATGATTCGTATCATTTCACAACAGCGATTGTTGATGAGATTGGTGAAATCAAAAGTCGTGAACGGATTTCCAAGATTGTATCTGGTCAGGTTAAGGTTAAAAACCGCCAATTCATTCAAATCTCAACGGCCTATCCAGACCCGTCCGTTCCTTTTCACGAAGACCAAAAGATGATTCAACAGGCAATGGAACAAGACTATAAACGTGATGCTGATACTTATTTGGGACTGATATGGTCCCAAGATGGGCTTGATGAAACGTTTCAACCAGAAACGTGGATGAAGTCGAATCCATTATTGGGTTTGCCTAGTCAAAGAGATAATCTGCTAAGTGGACTTACAGATAAACGAGATTCTGACGCCTTATCTGGAACGATTTCAGACTTTCAGAATAAAAACTTGAACATGTGGCTACAAGAATCAACTAACTCGTTCTTGAAATTGGCCGACATTGAGAAGTCGATTGTTCCAAGTTTTGATATTGATGGTCGCCAAGTCTACATGGGTTTTGATTACTCAATGTTCTCAGATAACACGGCTATTGGTTTTGTCTTTCCTTACGAAGAGAATGGTGAACACAAGTGGCACGTTTACCAACACAGTTTTATTCCTTGGGAGAAAGCGGGTTCGATTGAGGCAAAGGAAAAGCAAGACGGACTTGATTATCGACACCTTGCAGAACTGGGATATTGTACAATCACAAGTCATCCGCAAGGGCTGATTAATTCTGACCAAGTATATCAATGGATGCGTGAGTTTGTTGAAGACCATCGATTGGACGTTGTGTTCTTTGGTTACGATGCCTGGGGTGCGACACCAGCCATCAAACAGCTAGAATCCAATAGCTCATGGCCACTGTTGGCGGTTCGTCAACGAACTAGTGAGTTGAAAGACCCAACTAAGTTCCTGCAGTCGTCCATGGTGGAAGGTTCGCTGACACGATTTGACGACAAAATCATGGAAAAGGCACTGATAAATGCCCAAATTGTTGAAGACAAGATTGGTATTCAAGTCGATAAGGCTAAGGCAACGCTAAAAATTGATGTGGTCGATGCCATTATTGATGCCATGTATCAGGCAATGTATCATTTTGAGAGCTTTTCAACGGTCAATGACCCGAACCAACAGTATGAACGAATGACGGATGAACAAAAGTTAGAGTTCTTACTAAACGAATCAGGAATGATTTAGGAGATATATACATGATTAAACAACTATTAGCGCCTATATGGCGCTTTTTTGATGTCATTTTTTTCACGATTTCGATGATTTTCATCAATATTTTCGCGTTTTCTTTTGGAAATCGATGGGGATTTCTAAGTATTGCGATCACTTCGTTTTTGGTTGCGCTGGCAAGTGAATTGCTGGCGTATCAAATGAAAGGAGGAAATGAATAATGCCACTTTTTACGCCGAACTTTCAAAATGGATTGTCGGTTCCTGGTGGTGTTGAAATTGGATTTACAGACGGTGATGTCATCAATTATCTGAACGTTGATAATAGTGACAATAAGTATGTGACGGCAGAAAAAGCACTGGAAAATTCTGATGTATACTCGGTTATCTATCAATTGAGTTCAGATTTAGCGACGTCGAAGTTGAATGCTAATAAAAAACAGTCGCAGGCGATGATTGATAATCCAACGAATAATTGGTCAAACAGTCACGCGTTTTGGCAGTCGGTATTTGCGCAATTGCTGTTAGGTGGCGAAGCATTCATCTATCGATGGCGCAACGTCAACGGGAATGATATGCGTTGGGAGTATTTGCGTCCAAGCCAAGTGACAATTTACGCGTTAGAAGACTTTTCGGGCGTTTATTATAACGCTTCATTCGACAGTCCATTGGTTGGCTACAAGGAAGCAATTCCAGCTAACGATATGATTCATTTTAGAATGATGAGCCAGAACGGTGGGGCTACTAGTATAAGTCCACTTAGTGCTTTGTCCAACGAATTTAAGATTAAGGACAATTCAAACAAGCTGACATTGAACGCGTTAACGCAGTCGGTTCTGTCGCCTGGAATTTTGAAGATGGATATGGGTCTGCTAAATGATAAAACCCGTGCTGCGGCTTCACGAAAGTTCATGCAACAGATTAACGAATCAAACGGCGGACCAATTGTGCTGGACAATTTGTCTGATTATTCGCCATTGGAAGTTAAGAATGATGTGTCAAAGCTATTGTCGCAAACGGATTGGACGGGGACACAGATTGCCAAGGTATATGGTGTACCTGATTCTGTTTTGAATGGGCAAGGAGACCAACAATCGTCTCTTAATATGATTGGCGGTGAATACGCCAAGGCATTGATGCGATTCGCCAATTCAATCACGTCTGAACTATCTAATAAGTTGGGTGCGAAGGTATCAATTGATTTGAAGCCTGCACTCGATCCACTGAACAACGACTTCGCCTCTAATATCCAATTACTCTCACAATATGGAACACTCTCACCAGAACAAGCACAGTGGTTGCTGAAGAACTCGGGATATTTGCCAGAAGACATGCCCGAGTATGTTGTGCCAGCAGAACCACCAAGCGCTGGTGGAAAGGAGGAAAGCTAATGACAACTATTGATGTGAAGGGCCCGGTTGTAGATAACGATACAGCGACGATGTACGACTACTTCGGCATGAATTCAATCTCACCTAATACAGTTAGTGCTGCAATTGATGAGGCGAATGACAATGACGATGTGACCGTCAACATTGCGTCAAACGGTGGCGATGTATTTGCCGCTTCTGAAATTTATACGATGTTACGTTCTGCACCTAATAATATTGTTGTCAATATTCAAGGATTGGCCGCATCGGCCGCTTCAGTTATCGCGATGGCTGGTGATACAGTCAACATTAGTCCGACAGCCCAAATCATGATTCATCAGGCTTCAACGGTTGCCCAAGGTAATAAGGACGACTTAGGGAAGCAAATCAACGCACTGTCAGGAATTGACCAGTCGATTGCTTCAGCTTATGAGGAAAAAACCGGCATTGACCAAGGACAATTGTTGAACATGATGTCTAATGAGACATGGATTGGTGCAAAGGATGCCGTTGACAAAGGATTTGCAGACAACATTATGTTCGCTGAAGAACCAACGTTGCAGGTTGCCAACGCCGTGACTGATATTATTCCAAAATCAGCAGTAGCCAAGTTCATGAATTTGAAAGCGAAGGCTGATTTGGAAGAACAACACGAGCAGGTCGAAGAACCAGTAGTCGAACAAGACCCGTCAGAAAAGACGGAAAAATCAACAACTGAAGAAACAAGTGATAGTCGCTTATCTGATTTACGAAATCAGAAGGCGGCTATTTTGTTAGGACAAATTTAAGGAGAAAGTGTATGAACATTAATGAACTGAACAAGGTATTTACTGATGCCGGGCAAAAGGTATCAGACTTGCAGGCCAAGGCGCAAGCAATGGCCATCAACGATGAGGTCACAGCCGACGAAGTGGCTGAAGTGAAGAACCAAATCGACAACGCAATTGCTAAGCGTGACTTGGCAAAGCAAAACTTGGAACAAGCCCAAGATGCACAAGCATTGGAAGTGATGAACACGAAGGCAGAACCATTGACTAAGAAGGAAGAAGACGTAAAGGCTTCATTCGTTCAAGATTTCAAGGACATGATCACTGGCAATCCACGTTTTTTGAACTCCGTTAACTCAACAACTGATGGTTCTGGTACTAATGCAGGATTGACAATTCCGCAAGACATCCAGACTCAAATCCATCTCTTGGTTCGTCAATACGAATCATTGCAGGAACTGGTCAAGGTTGAAACAGTCGGCACGTTGTCAGGTTCTCGTGTGTATGAAAAGTGGACAGACATTACGCCATTGCAAAACTTGGATGCAGATGATGCAACAATTAGCGAAATTGATGAACCACACTTGACGATGGTTAAGTATCTTATCAAGCGTTATGCAGGTATTCAAACAGTCACTAACTCATTGTTGAAAGATACTGCTGAAAACATCATGGGATGGTTGACGACTTGGGTATCACGCAAGGTCGTTGTTACTCGTAATCAAGCCATCATCAACCAATTGAACCAAGCGCCTAAGAAGGCAACAGTTGCCAAGTTTGATGACATTAAGGATTTGATGGGACAACTCGACCCTGCCATCCACATGTTGTCATCATTTGTGACGAACCAAGCTGGTTGGGTTGCTTTGAGCAAGGTTAAGACCGCTACTGGTAAGTATTTGTTGGAACAAGACCCAACTCAACCAGATCAATACACTATCTTGGGACATCAGTTGAAGGTAGTTTCAAACCGTTGGTTGCCTGACATTTCAGGAAATCACCCATTGTACTTCGGTGCATTGGACCAAGCGGTTACGTTATTTGACCGCGAAGACATGACGATTCAGACAACGAACATTGGTGCTGGTTCATTTGAAACTGACACCACTAAGTTGCGTGTCATCGACCGTTTCGATGTACAGCCAACTGATTCAGACGCCTATGTAGTTGCTTCATTTGCTGCATTGGCAGACCAACAATTCAACGGTACGGCAGCCGCTCCAACAGGTAAGTAATCAATTTCAGTCGCCGGATAAATAAACAGTACCCAATCAGAATGGGGCGGCTAATAGGAGGACACAATGCTAGTATCAATTGATAAGTTGAAGCTGTCCTTAAGGATTGATAGCAGTGCTGACGATACGTTGCTAACGGGTTATTCAACTGCTGCCGAATCTTATATTAAGAATGCTATTGGATATGATTATGATGATTTCTACACAGAAGAACGGGTAGCACCACTATTCGAGACGGCAGTAATTGCCCTTGCAAGTAGTTATTACACGTTTAGAACGTCGTTATCATTGGTTCAGTCTTATCCAGTAGACGTTGCGGTTGAGTCGATTATTGGCCAATTACGTGGCGAATATTTGTTGTTCGAGGAGGCGAAGAATGCAGATAAATCCAAATGAGTTTACTGACCGGTGCGAATTTGGTTATGTCGATTCTGTCCCGAATGAGACGAACGGCAACCCGGAAGATAAGTTCACTTATTCGTTTTCCCGTTGGTTTGGCTGGCGTAATCAGACGTTCAATCAACAGTATCAATTGTTGGGTGTAACTAAAACTGATACGAGGCAGATTGTCGTACGACACGACCCCGAAATCAAGCCGAACATGCAGGTACGAATTGACGGAATTGTCTATCGGTTCGTCATTTTTAGTCCGGATAACCGTTCGTTGCGTGACACCTTTGACTTGTTGACGTTGAAGGAGGTGGATAAGCCATGAGTGATTTTGAAAATCAAATGAATGGCATGTTGAACCAATTAGGTGGTTTAGTTAATTTGACAGTTGAAGAGCGAGAAGAGGTTACGAAAAGTGGCGCTAACGTTCTGAAAGAAAACATGCCATCGGTTACGCCGTACAACGGCAGACGCAAACATGGACGAATTGACCATCTGAAGGATAGCTTCGAGATTGGACCAATTCAGGGTGAACCAGAAGATGGTCATACTGGTTTTGGCTTTGCAAAAAAAGGCAAAGATGGTGTTAACCATGCTCGAATTGCTCGTTTTGTGAACGATGGAACGGTCAAGAAAGCGCCGACTCACTTTATCGATAAAGGTTTTATCGAATTTCAAGGAGCGGCGAACGAAGCAATGGCCAAGAAGCTGTCTGATATTCAATTGAGAAAGGCCAAAAAATGACTGTATTAAGTAATTTATACAAGATGTTAAACGGGCGTTTCGGTTGGGCAGACAGGGTATACGTCAAATCTATTCCATCGAGCGCACCATCGGACAGCACGTTTATTTTTATTACGGATAGCACACAACAAATTAAAGATTTCGGGTCAAACACATTCCAAAACATGCAGTATGACTTAGAAATTCAAGTTTTTTATAGCACAAAAAGCACATTGGATTATGACTCGGTTGAGTTAGATTTGATGCGCTTTTTAATTTCAAACGGATATGTAATTTCAAATGTTCGAGGTCGTGTTCAAGACCCCGACACATTCCAAGATTATCAAACAATTATTGTCTCAAAGACAGAAAGAGGTATTTAAATGGCTACATTAGGAATTGGGCGGGCATGGGTTGCCCGTATTGGTGAAGACGGCAAGGTAATCACTGGTGTCAACGGTATCAATGGTGATGCGTCAGACACGAGCGGTGTATTCATGATTGACCAGTCTTCATCTATGGGTATTGCATCAGCCAACATGACAAACTTGCAAGGTGCTTTGTCAGACATTTATGGTTCAAACAAGCTGGTTTACAAATCAGCCGCTAAGGGTAACGCCCAAACTGTATTGACGGTTAACCATGTTCCAGCAGAAGTTAAGCAACGGATGTTGGGTGCTGCGCCAGATAGTCGAGGTGGCTTTACTATCAATGGTAAGGCAAACTCTAACAACCGAATTGCTTTGTTGGTAGAGTCAGCAGATGCGTTTGACGACCAAGAAGCAGTCTACTTTGGATTCTTCCAAGGTATTGTCACAGAAGCATCAGAAAACGTCGCAACGAACGATACTGCTGAAAAGCGGACACAGGACGTTTTGACGTTCGGTCATTTGGAACGTGGCGATGATGGATTTGGTAAGCGTTATTTCTCATGGCTTCCAAACTTCGACAAGCAGAAGATGTTCAACGACATTTTCCCATCAGCTACTGGAACGGCGGTATCAGCTCCGTCAACACCAGCACCAACTTCATCATCTAATTAATTTTACAAGTCGTCTTTGGACGGCTTTTTATTATGCCCAAAAGGGCGCCAAAAACTAAACAACACAAGGAGATATAGTATGTCAGTAAAAATTGATGTTAAGGAACTGTTGGGACAAGCAAAGAAGGTGGAAGTTAAGACCACTACCAAGAATTTTAAGAAGGCGATTGCATTCTTGCGCTCGCTGAACAAGGTGCAATTGGACCAGAAGCGCAACGAAAAGAAGAACGACGCCATTGAAGACATGGATAGTCTTGAAGCGTTGGAACTTAACGACCAAAACATGGGCAGCATGATTGAAATGGCGGATACAGCCACTCGATACATTGCTGAAACGTTGAAACTGAGTGACAAACAAGTTGAAAAGATTGACGAAGAAAAGGACTTGGACGAAGTAATGGAATTTGCCATGAAACTTGCTGAAGAAGTCACTGGTTCCAAAGCTGAAAAGGCTGGTGATGACAGTTTAAAAGCTTAAGCGAGCGCTATGACTACTTAGATAATGCGCTCAAGGACTTGGCGTACAACGAACAGCAGGCAATGGTTAACCTGCACGTCATGCCAGAAGAGTATGAAGAGCAAGACTACTTTTTAATGATGGAAGTTATGAACGCTAAGTCTAAAGAAGACCGTCCATTGTCTCGAAATGCGTTCTTGAAAGAGATTGGTATTGATCCAGATAATCTGACGGAAGAGCAGCAAGGAAAGGAGGTATAAATGGCTAAAATCACAAATGAGATGGCGACCAAGCTATCTCTTGATACAACTTCGGCTTCCAAGACGTTGAAAGAATTCACTGATGACGTCAAGAAGTCAACAAACGAGTGGAAGGTTCAAGAAGCACAAATGAGGTCCGCTGGTGACCAGTTAGGCGCTTCAAAAGCCAAATATGAAGGCTTGACAACCGCTGTTGAAAAACAGACAACTAAGGTTGAATCGTTGAAGCAGGCGTTGGAAAATACCAATACATCGACGGAAAAAGGCCAAAAGTTGCAAGGAATGTTGACGGCTGAATTGGCGAAAGCTGAACGGCAGTTAAACAGTTACAATGGCCAATTGGATAGGGCGGAACAGTCCTATAAGTACCAATCGTCAGGTATGGCTAAGCTTAACGACGACATTAAGCACAACACCGAATTGACTGAAGCCAATGTCAAACAGTTAAAGGCTGAAGGCAAAGAACACGAAGCTAACAAGGTAAAGCTGGAAGGGTTAGCCAAGAATCGTGAGAGCCTGAATGGTATCTTGAAGATACAACAGGCTGAACTGGATAAGTTGGCTTCGTCTGGCGATAAAAACTCGGAAGCTTACAAAAAACAAGAACTTCGTGTTGCTCAAATGAAGGCCAAAATTGCTGAGGCTAATTCAGAGATTCGAACCATGAATAGCCATGGTATTAAAATCAACACGTCTAGTCTTGATAAAGTCAACGAGCGATTAGCTAAAATGAATGAGCGTGTGAACAAGAGCGGTCATTTATTTGGTAAAGTTTTCGGGGCTAACATTGTTTCTGCTGCGTTTATTAATGGATTGGCCTCATCGAAAGCTCATTTGGTTGACACGTTAAAAGCTGGTACTGATTTCAACAAAGAGCAACAGGTCATGGGTGCCACTTGGAATACATTGACCGGTTCTGCCGAAAAAGGACAGGACATGGTTAACTCCATTAACTCCATGTCTAAGGCGTTTGGCCAATCAAACGATGTCGTAAATGAATTGCAACAACAGTTCTATCATGTTTTCAACCAGAAAGAGCCAACAGAAAAGCTAACTGGTTCCATGTTAACACTGGCTGATACGTTGGGAATGAATAACGAAGAAGTTGAACGATTGGGTCTCAACTTCACTCATATGATGTCGTCTTCGAGGTTGCAGTTGGGCGACTTCAACATGATTTCTGACCAGTTGCCAATGTATGGCGAAAAACTGTTGGAATATGAAAAGGAAGTTCAGCATAATTCTAATTTAACGATGGAACAATTGCGGAAACAAATGTCTGATGGCAAGATTTCCGCTCAAGATGCCACTAACGTTATTAATGAATTAGGTGATAAATACAAAGACGCCAGTGAAAACATGATGTCTACATTTACTGGTATGCAACGTCGAATCAAGGCGCAAAGCCATGTGTTGGCAGGGTCAATTACAAGACCGTTATTGGAAACAAAAAACCCGCTGTTTAAAGCTGTGTCTGATTGGGTGGCTGATGACCGAACGGTTAAGCTGTTTGACAATTTTGGCCAACAATTAAGCAAGACGTTCAATACCATTACGTCAGCATTTGGTAAATCGTTTAAGAGTAAGGACTTTGACGAATTTGCCAATAACACTATGGTGAAATTGACTAATGGTGTCCAACATTTTGGCGACTATGTAGCTAAACATTCTGATGACATTATTAAGCTTGCCCAAGGAATAAAAACGGTAGGAGGATCTGCGCTTTCTACGGGCGGAATGATGCTGAAAATACTTGTCCCAATGTTGATGAAAGCTGGTGAACTTGCTACTAAACACAAAACGACATTTAAAATCTTAGCTGGTTCGATTTTTGGTGTTGTTGCAGCAGTTAAAGGAATGATGTTTGCTTCTCAAGTCGTTGTTGCTTGGTCCAAATTATCTACCATAATGAAAGACTCACTAATTGTTACTAAGGTGGCCGATGGATTTAAAAAATTACGTGAATCTACAATGTTGGCTACAGCTTCGCAATACGCCTTTGATTCTGCTCTTTGGGCTTCCGGTATACCAGAAATTATTATTGCAGTTACAGCCTTAGTAGCTGGTTTTGCACTGCTTTACAAAAACAATAAGAAGTTTAAAACTTTCGTTGATAATACGATTGGAAGCATTGTAAAAGTTGCTAAAAAAGCAATCGATTTTTTCAAGAAGGATTGGAAACAAATTGGTTTGTTTATATTAAACCCAGTTGTGGGAACGTTTTCGTTGTTGTATAAGCATAATAATAAGTTTAAAAATAACGTAAACAAACTATCACAATCGGTAAAAAAATCGTTTGAAACAATTGGAAACGAAGTAAGTAAAACATTTGAACCTTTGGTTAAAAATTCCAAAAAGGGATTTGATGAAGCTAAAAAACAATTTACTGCATTCGCTGACTCTAGTAAAAAGATGTTTGGAAAATTATTGGAAAGCTCCAATAAACAAATTTCGAAAATTGGTAAATTTGTTGGTAAGGCCTTTAGCCCATTAGCTAATAAATCAAAGAAAAAATTTGACGATACTTTAAAGCATGTTAATTCGTTTGTAAATTCAAGTAAAAAAGTGTTAGGAAGTCTTCCTAAAAAAATTGGAAAATTTTTCAATCCGCTAGTTAAAAATTCTAAAAGAGTGTTTGATGACACACTGAAGAAAACGTCATCATTCGTAAATAATTTTAAGAAGATGTTCGGAGGTGTTGGAAAAACAATTGGTAAGTCATTATCAAATGTTGGAAAATCAATTGGAAAAGAGTTTGGCTCTTCAATGAAAGATGTCAAAGGAATATTTAAAGATACTGTCAAAGAATCAAGGGGTTCATTTGGTGATATTAATAAAGATGTCACTAATACAACCAAAGGCATTAAAAATAAGTTTAAAGAGGTAAAGAAAACATTATCTGACATAGGAAAATGGATTAATAAAAACTTAGGAAAAGCTTTCAAAGATATAAAAAAAGAATTTAACAATCAGATGAAATCAATCAAAAAAGATTTATCTGACTTAGGAAAAGTTTTCAAAGATATAAAAAAAGAATTTAACAATCAGATGAAACCAATCAAAAAAGATTTATCTGACTTAGGAAAAGAATTTAAAAAAGCTTTTTCCGGAATTAACAAATTCTTGAAACAACACAAAAAAGAAATACAAACGGTTGGTAAGGTAATTTCAACTGTTTTTAAGACTATCTTGGTTGTTGCTTTAATTCCATTGGGTGCTGCGTTCGCTGGAGTTTTTGCAACAATTAGAATTGCTATTTCCGTTTTGATCGCTGCAATAAAACCAATGGCGAAGACAATTGCTAATATCTTTATAACAGTTATTGGTGTTTTGTCAGGGGTAGTAAAAGTTATTACTAACTCGATGAAACTTGTTTATCATTTGTTCACTGGTAATTTTAAAGCTGTGGGAAAAGACGTTGGAAAAATAGTGAGTGGATATATCAAGATATTCACTTCATTTTTCGGCGGTGTATTACGTCAAATTGGCATATTCTTTAGTGGAATATGGGACATGACGAAGGCTGGGTTCAAAACATTTGTTAATTTGCTGAAACCATTCTCCGGTTTTTTCATTGATATTTGGAAAGGAATCCAATCATTCTTTAAGCCAGTAATTAAATGGTTTGAAGATATTATATCTGATACTATCAAGTCAATTTCTAACATCTGGAACAGCGTTTGGAATGGTGTTAGTTCATTCTTTGGCAACATTTGGAAAGGCATGTCGAAGTTCATTTCTAACACGATTAACGGCATGCACGACGTCATTAAAGGCGTTCTTGACAAAATTGGTAGCACTTGGAACGGAATGTGGTCTGGACTATCTGACTTCTTCGGCGGTATCTGGAAGGATATTAAAGGATTTGCACAAGATGGTATCAACGGCGTTCTTTCTATCATAAACGGTGGTATTGACGCCATCGATTCTGTTTGGAAGTTCTTTACTGGTCATGAAACCAGTGTTCATCATTTGAAGCCGGTTAAGTTTGAACGTGGTGGTGTCGTTGAAACCCGTATGTCAATGGTTAATGATGGTAAGGGTGAGAATTGGAAGGAACTTATCCAACTCCCGAATGGTCAGCTTAAGATGTCCAATAAGCGTGATCATATATTGCCATTGCCGGTTGGTACTCGTATCTATAACGGTGACCAAACCAAGCAAATCATGAAGGCCGCTGGGGTTGAGAAATACGCTAACGGTGGAATTGTTGGCAGTGTGGTTAGTGCTGCCAAAGGTGTCGGTGAATGGGTCGGTGACAAGTACGAAATGGTCACTAAATTCTTGAAGGACCCACTTAAGAATGTGACTGATTTGATTATCAAGGGCACCAAGGGGATGTACGATGGTTTGCATAGTTTTGGCGACATGGCTCACGGGGTCTTCGATAACTTGTACAAGCCAATTGCTGACTGGTTTAAAAAAGGACTCGAAGCGATTAAGCCTAGTCTCGGACGCAACGCACCGAGTGGTACAGGAGTACAACGTTGGCGCGACCAAGTTATTGACGCGCTGAAAGAAAACGGCATGATCACCGAATCGTGGGCGGTCAATAAAATCTTGAAGCAAATCAGTACCGAATCTAGCGGGAACGAAAAAGCTGTTCAAGGTGGCTATACGGACATTAACACGAAGACTGGTGACTTAGCTAAGGGATTGATGCAGACGATTAGCGCAACATTTAATCGTTATGCCTTCCCTGGTCACAAGAATATCTTTAACGGATACGACAACTTGTTGGCTGCTATTGCCTACATTAAAAACCGTTACGGCATGAACATGTCAGGCATTGGTGAAGGACACGGTTATGCAAATGGTGGTCTAGTATCACGTCATCAAATTGCACAAATTGCCGAAGGAAACAAGCCGGAGATGATTATTCCGCTTGATTCTATGAAGTCGGCTCGTGGTTTTGAACTGCTTGGCAAGACAGCAGTAGCAATGGCCGCCCGTGATGGACAGTCTAGTCAGAATACAACTGATAATTCAGAAGTTGTTGGTAAGTTAGACCAAATGATTACACTGCTAAGTATGATTTTAGGCGTTAATAAAGAACAGTTAAGTGCTGGATCACAAAACAGTGGTTTAAAGGCCATCTATGAGCAAATGGCCCGCGATAATACCATTCGCAATTATCAATCAATTTAGGAGGAATAAATGTCAGATTTCTACGTGATGCGCAAAGGTCATGACGAATTTAATTTGTCAGATAAATTGACTTCTGTGCATTTTTTAGAGCTAAATGTCGGGGCGCCCCAATTGACCCCGACTTATAATTCAATCCAGGGAAGTGATGGCCAACTATTGCAGACAGTGTCTTTCAATAGTTCAACGGCGGTTGCTTCTTTTTTTATCAAGGCCGGCAATCGTTCAGAGTTCAATTTGGCGAAATCGGCACTACAACGTGAGTTGTATGCACGAGTGCCAATTCGGATTAGGTCGAGTGATGACCCGGGTAAGGCGGTATGGGTGTTGGCTAATCCAACCGACATCAACCCACTGGCGAACAGTGATGATGCCAAAATTGATTTAGCATTTACGATTATTAGCGGGACAAAGTTGACCCCGTTCAATAGTGATGAGCTGGCTGATAACCAAAATAAGTTGTCTTTTGGTATGAACTTGGATTTGGACAATCTGCCCAGTTACCATTTTAATAGTAATAACTTCAACGTTTTCAACCCAAGCGACCTGGAAATAGACCCCTATATCCAGCACCATCAATTGACTTGGACGATTAAGGGAACAGGTCAAAATGTGACCTTAACCAATAATACAAACGGCACTAGCTTCACTGCTAACGCCGGGTTGGGTAATTCAGACACATTGACCATGAACGGCATTACACTCGATAAAAACGGCACACAGGGCGGAATTGATACGGACTTTGGCCATATCATTCTAGCCCGTGGCGATAACAACATTACGGTAACTGGTCTATCGAATGTTGACGTCACGGTGTCGTTCCCGTTCTTGTACTTTTAATTGAATAGTCGAGACAAGTTGGTGGTGCGATCAAGAGACCAGACAACGACCGTACCAGTGCCATCGCTTGACTTTTCAACGTTGCAAACCACTTGGGAGAAGAACAGTAGTTATCAGATTGCGTTTACAGCATACGATGATGAGAGCCTTGCTTTTAGTCTCTTAACAGTTGAAAACAGCGTGTTTTGGGCAGGGCAAGAGTATATCATCAAACAGTCAACAGACGGCTATTCTGGCGGTGTACACACCGTTCAAATCACAGCTACTCATGTCTTTTACCAGCTTAACAACCGCCGGCAGAATACCGTACAAAAAGGGGATGTTTCGTATACGATTCAGTCGGCTTTGCAGTTTTTAACCGGTGAAATTACTGGGTATTCGTTCAACGTGGTTGGTAATTTGAATAGTTCCCACACTATTACTGATTTTGGAAATTGTTCCATCACGGATGGCCTAAGTACCATTGCTTCAACGTTCAATGTGTATGCCATTGTTCCGGATAACTACACTGTTAACTTATACAGTGAAGCCAATTGGACCAATGATGTAGGTAGACAGTTTTTCTATCGAAACAATACAAGTGACGTGCAGTTACAGTATGATTCTTCTGGCATTGTCAATCGTGTCCAGGTTGTATCAACTAACGAAACACCACAGTTTGACCCGTTCTATGTCACAGACGATGACTCAATAAAACAGTGGGGTATTCGAGATGGTGAACGAGTCGAAAACGACAAAAACAACAACACTGGACCCAATATTGCCAGTGCCAAAGCCAAGATGGTCACAGTACCTAATTTGACATTGACTGTCAAAGTGCAAGAAAACGACGTGCATATGGGTGACATTTGGACTTTGGTTATTCCAGAAAATGGAATCACGACAAAATTGCAGGTTGTCTCAATTGTCGATACGCCGTTCTTGAAGAACAATATGCAAGTTACGTTGAACAATACGAAACAAAATTTCTTAGATTCGTTTAACGCTAACGCTAAGAAGTTGGCCAATATCCAATTAAATAACAATAGCAATAAAGGCTTTTCATTCAATATATGGACGGTCGGAAAGGTAAGCGAAAATGACTGATACACCAATTGTGCAATATCCTGACGCCAACGGTAATCGGGCATATGTGAAGACCCACGTCAAAGCAGTCGATGGCTTAGACGATAAATTGGCTATTTTTGCTAAGACAACCGACTTAACCACGGCTATCAGTCAAATTCCAAAAGTCGATTTATCTGGATATGCTAAAACGTCAGAACTTGATAAATACGCCACTAAGGACGATTTGCAAAAGGTGGATAACGAAATAACCACGCTTAAAAGTCCAGACGGTTCGGTGTGGTTCTTATCAGTTGATAATAATGGTCGCCTTTCAACATCTAAATTGATACAAATTCAGGAAGGAGGGCAATCATGAGTTTTTTAAACGTTATCAATCAATTCAAACAGCTAAAAGTGTCTTATGATGAGTTGTTGAACGGTTTGGTTGGTATCGGATTGGTTGAAGAATTTCCAGAGATTTCATTCAATGATAGCTATTCACGCTATGATGTGAACGACTATCGACAGATTTATAATGATTTAGATTTTTCACACAGTTGTGTGAATTGGTTGATTACATTGACCAACAAAAACGGCTTTGCGGACAATGATGGAAACGATTTACAGCCGGTTGATTTTGCGAATTTTTATGTAATCGATGGTCAAGAATTGTCAGGATATTACAGTAATAAATTACAAGAAATGCAGACACTGTTGAATCAACTAAAAGCAATTTTGGTTGAAAACAACGTTCTCGCAAAATAATAAGGAGGAATTATGGCACGAACATATGCCGAGTTAAACACAAACTTAAACACCAATCAATCCACCTTGGTTGACCAATTGAACGGTCGTCAAGGGGATGCAAACCGTGAGGTGTTTTTTCAAATTAAAGATGGTACTTCGCCGTTCAACCTTGAAGGCAAAACCATTGCTCTTTTCGCAAAAGACGCTCAAGGAGTGATTAAGGCAACATCAACGATTAACGACCAGACAGGAATTTCTGTTGGTCGTTTTTCTATGATTATTCCAAAAGAGTTTTATCAGGCGAGCGGTGCTGTAGAAGACGCTTATATCCAAATTTCTTATTCGGATAAGGTCATTTCAACAATTCCTGTGTCGTTCCAAGTGATTGCTAACACGATGATTGTCACACAGACCCAATCACAAATTTTTATCGATAGCGTACAGAGTTTGATTGATGACACTAATCAACGATTGTCAACCACTACTACTAGTTTGACATCAGTTGAAAACGCTGTCGAAGCGCTCAAAGTCACGATTGGAAATTTGAACGACCAATACAATTCTGATTTGTTTGCTAAAAAGGCGAATGATAACGAATTTAAGGGGGTCAATACATTTGACCAAAAGATTGTAGCCCCTAACGGATTACAAGGTAAGGCTGATTCAGCAACACAAGCTGACAATGCAACACATGCGAATAGTGCTGATTCGGCAAAAAATGCTGATGTTGCTAATAGTTTAAATCCTGCTAATAACCAGACCGTTAATGATTTGACAGTTAATGGCAATTTGAAGGTTAACCCAAGGCAAAAGGTTTACCACGCTCAAGTAACATTACAGCCTAATTTACAGGTGGATTTATACCGCATTGGAACATTAGTTAAAGCAAATTTCGGTGGACGTGGTGTTACCATTTCGCCTTGGTCATTGTTCGATGGTAGTATTCCTGTTGGATTTCGTCCTAGTTTCGGTACTAGTATCAAATTTGTGATTGACGCTAATTTACACGATATGAATTTGGGTGAAGACGGTAGAATTTATAACCGCTGGAATGACGGTAATAATTCTGGTGGAACATATCATGACGCAGATGGTTCTGATATTTGGTTTACAAAAGATGATTACCCAGAATAAGGAGGATAGAAATGGCAGAAAATACAGATAACACACAACAAACGGTAGATACAAGCAAATGGTATTTCAAATATGACCCGCAAACTTACGCATTCATTCCTGGTGCGGTGCATGAACAGGTCGATAACTCAACGGAAGTTGAACCATCAGGACTGATTAATCCAGTATGGAATCCATCAACTAATTCATGGACAGGCCAGTCGATGGAAGATTACTTGGCCGAGCAAAAGAAAAACGCCCAGCAACAGGTAGACCCAAACCAGCAACAGTTAGCACAATTGTTGCAACTGATTGTGCAATTGAAGGCTGAGTCAGAAATGAACAAAGCACAAATCGCCTCATTGACTGCTCAACTAGCTAAGCAATCGAATGTAGTACAACCAGCTAGTCAGTCTGCATCACAGTCAACAACAGCGGTGACGGGAGGTGCTACTAATGTTTGATATGGTAAAAGGATTGTACCCACAATACGTGGATAAGGCTTTTGTTCATTCTTGCGTGAAATATGAATACATCACGAATGATGAATACAAGGAACTAACCAACGAGGATTATGCAGAATAAAGGGGGCTAAATGCAGAATTGGGAAATTGACAAATGGGCGAGCCTCGTTGGCATCATTTCTTCATCAATCACGGCGTTATCTTATGGGCTGAAATACGTGGTTATTAAGCCACTGACAAGCTCAATGGAACGATTAAACGAGAGTTTTGCCGGGTTAAATTCAACGTTGAAATTGATACAATCAGACGTTAAACGAATTGATGAACGAGTAGATAACCACGAGACACGAATTACCGTTCTAGAAAAAACATCACATCAAGAAGACTAACAATAGTCTTCTTTTTTATTTGGAGGAATTTATGAATTTTACAGACGCACAATCACTGCTTACTTTCGGCTTGATGATGATTATTGTATTTGCCACGCCTATTTACAAATTTAATAACTACATCAAGGCACACACACGCAACGAACACGTTAAGACGGCTACTGAATGGGCGAACCAAGCGGTAGCGGCATTGGTTAATTCAGACTTGAACACGTTGCCAAATCGAAAGAAGGCAGTAGATGATTTAACATCACGAATTGCTAATAACAAATTGGCTGGGAAGTTCACCCAAGCCGAAATTGAAAGCTATGTCGAAAAAGCAATTGCAGAGTTGAACAAATAAGGAGGAAGAACATGACAGTATCAGGATTAGCAACACAATACGGATTCCAGTCGTTCCCTAACTTCACTCAGGGACGGCAGGGTAACTCGGTTAATAAGATCGTGATTCACCATATGGCCACGACTGACTATGATTCAGTTCCTGGCATTTGGA
>NZ_LDUY01000026.1 GCF_001038455.1 Fructobacillus sp. EFB-N1
TCATTAAATCAAGGTCACGCTTTCCGTCAATCTGGTACGAGAATGGCTGAATGAAATCGTTATCAAAATCAAACGTGTCCCAGTCATCATAGTTGTCAATGCTACTGTTGTTCTTGATTGCGAACGGGTATAAATCAAATTCGATACTCAAGACTAACTTGTTGTTAGCTTGGTCATCATCAACCTTAACGCTCTTAGCCTTTCCAACCCAGTAATAGCCCTTGTCGTGGCTATCATACAAACGCTGGTCAAACGGTGCCATAATCAGTCGCTTTACCTTGTTTTCAACTAATTTCCGTTCAGAATAAGACACGTTTGGCATCGTAAATTGATAGGTAATCGTACGCTGGTCATAAAACCGCTCTCCAGTAATGTTGGAAAAATCAAGAATACCATTGGCATAACTCAAATTCTCGGTAACTGTCTTCTCTGCAGGGGTAGGAGCATCTCGCTCGACCAGATAGAATCCTTCATTTTTAGAATCAAACTGACCAAATTGTATCTTCTCTACAATATCAATCATAGTTGATTTCGCCTCCTATCCGTCATAATGTCACCCAACGCACCATCATATCCACTAGCTGTTGCACCAATCATTTGATTGCCGTTAATCGTGATGATTTGACCTTCACGAATTGCATTAACCACCTCTCGCAAAAGTCCGTTAGTTGAATTGTTAGCCGTCACTTCAATCTGGCTAACATTACGGCTTGTCTGCGTTGCGTTAGCGTTCAATTGCCCACTGAAGTTACTCTCCAAGTCATCAGCCATGCCAGATACATTGGATTGAACATCTTTGTACGATTCTTGGAGACCTTGATTAAGACCGTCCATGATGGCATTACCTGCTGGAATCAACAGGCGAGCATCATAACTAATTGGACCTTTGTGTTCCTTAATCCACTTACCAATTCCGCCAATGAATTTCATACCTGCTTCCCATGCAGACTTCAATCCGTCAACAAATCCATCAATAATTGCTTTACCAGCGTCAATTAATAGATGAGGGTTTTTAATAGCCTTAACGATGTTATCTAATATGTCCTTGCCAGCTCGTCCAACATTTCCAATCAAGCTAATTAATCCGTTGATGAAGCTCTTAATAAGATTAACTCCTGCGTTAAAAATGTTGCCAACGAATGATCCAATGCCGTTAATGATAGACATCACTAGGTTAGCAACTGCTCCACCTAATGCACCAATCATAGACAACAGCCCTTTAATTAGAGCCCACACCAACTGAACTGCTGCTACTACCAATGCGCCAGCTATTTGTAGCACACCTTGAACAATCGCAATACCAATTTGAACAATTGCCATCAATATTGTTGGCAAATTCTGAATTATTGCTCCAGCTAAAGCAATAACTATTTGAATAACCGCTTGAATAAGTAACGGAAGTATTTGAACAATTGCGTTAACTAGCGCTATAGCAATTTGAACGATAGCTTGAATAATCGTTGGTAGATTCTGAATTAATGCCATCGACACCGCAATAATAATTTGAACAATTGCCTGAATGATGATTGGCAAATTCTGGATTAATGCTTGCGTAATCTGCATAATCAGTGGAACTAATGCTTGCAACAAGAGAGGTATTGCTACAACAAGTCCTTCAATCAAAGTGATGATAATTTTCATGCCTACTTCAATCAATTGCGGTAACATTTGAGTAAACGCCTGTACTAGCGAATTAATAGCTGGAATAATAGCATTGATAATCTGTGGAAGAGCACTGACAATCCCGTTTAATATACTTAAGATAATCTGAACACCAGCCATCAATAATTGCGGAATCGATTGCGAAATTGCATCAACTATCTTAGGAATCATTGGAACAATAGCGTTGACTACATCCGGTATCTTTTCGGACAAGCTAGTAATTAATTTAGTAATAACATCAGTAAATTTAGTAATTAAGATAGGAAGATTGTTAGAAATAACATCCGCCATCTTAGTAATAATATTTACCATTACATCAGTTATCTGATCAATGTGTCCTGAAATGTAGTCAGCAATTGAATTAATAACATTAACGATAATGTCACTGAACTTACTGATGTAGATAGTCGCATTATCAACCATTGACACCATATCGTTCGACACAATATCAACGGCTTGAGAAAAGTTACCAGTTTGAGCAAATGCAATTCCAAGCTTTGAAAGCAGGCCGATAACAATCGAAATTGGCAATGATATTCCCATCAATGATGTGGCAATTCCTACAAAAATAGAAGCAACAGCTCGAAATCCTTGAGCAGTCGATAAGAAGTTTGTCAACGATTCAATAGCTGGAGTTAGATAAATAACAACTTTTCCGATCGCTTCACCAATTTTTTCAAAAACTCCTGAACTTGATTGTCTAATCGAATCAAATGCATTACCTACATTATTCTTCATTTGTTCGAAACTGTTAGCAATTGAAAAACCGCTTGACTGGGCTGAATTCTTCATTGAATCCATCACTGTTCCCATTGATGTACCAGCATTAGACAACGTTTTTGAAATTGAATTTTTAACAGAGTCGAATGATTTTTTAGCAAATGAATCAATTGCTGAAAAAGCAGATGTAGTTACACTAGCCATTTTAGAAAAGATAGGTGCAACTGCTGAAGCAATTTTTTCCATTTCAGAAGCAATTTTTCCAGTCACTTTTGAAACGGTTTCACTTAATTTTTCCCATGCTTTTCGACCTGTTTCTGTTTTTGTAAAAAACAGTGTAAGAGCAACAATAATTGCCTGTAGAGCAAGTATTCCTGCGCCGATTAAGTTACCTCCAGTAGCTACATTGAAAGCAACCATCGCTGCTTTAGCAGTTCCAGCTTCCTTTCTAACGTTGCTAAATGCGAATGCAATAATTGACAATTCCTTTGATATATTGCCTGTTAACGCTACTAAATTAGCTGCAATAATGTATGCTTTGTAAGCTGCAGTAGCTGATGCAATACCTGCTGTCAACGGTAGCATCCAATCTTTATTGTCATCAATAAATTTAAATAGGCCAGAAGTTACAGATATAATTTGGGGAATGTATGTCTCAACAACACCGTTAATTTTTTGAAATCCATCATTAATGATATTCTTTGCATCATTAAATAATTCTGCAATACCGCCCTTTATACCAGCAGACTTAATACCATTATCAATAGCTGTAATTGTATTAGCCAGACCGTTGACAACAGCGTTTCGCATGTTGGTAAACGATGTTCCAATTCCACCAGTAGCAGTGCGGGCAGTATTAGCAAAGCCATTGACACCACCATCTAATTCAATGAATTTCTGATTCAATTGGTCAGTAGTTATCTTGCCAGACTCCAAAGCATTATATAGGTCTTTCTGAGCAGATTTACCAGTAAATCCAAACGCCTTGGCCACTTCATTCAACGCATATGGCATTGTTTCAGTCAACGTTCGCCATGACTGCATATCAACCTTACCAGCCGCTAACATTTGACTATACTGTTGCACGCCTCGACTAGCATCAGCCGCACTCGCTCCAGATGCCAAGAACGCATCGTTCAATGCATTGGCGGTTTTAGCACCAGCTTTCGCTGAACCAGTTAATATCGCAAAGCTCTGGGCATTTTTCGTAATGTCTTGTAGCGACGTTGGCAGGCCATCAATGCCTTTCTTCAAAAGCTTGACTGATTCCTTAGTATCATCAGTTGAATAGCCCATCTGCTTCATCACTTTTGGATAGGCATTCAATGTATCGAACCGTCCAACAGCACTCGATACACTGTCTTTAACAACGTCTAATCCCTTGCTAATGACAGCAAAAGCACCAGCACCTTTAGCAATATCCATCAAGCTTGCCGTCAACTTCTTAGGTTGTTCAGCAGTCTCTTGCATGTTCCGCTTAATCTTGTCCAATGGAGCTGAGAACATGTCCTTCAAACTAAATGTAGCGTTGATTGAATAGCTATCTGCCATTAATTACCTCCTTTCTTTAATTCTCTTATCGCTTCTTCTCGTGCCCTTTTAGCACGATCAGAAAGCTCTTTTAATTGATTAACCTTGGCCTCGTCTTTCTCAATTTCGCCAGTAATCTTCTTACGAATTTTTCTGAAATCAACAATTTGAGAAGGGTTCTTAACAACGTAATTACCATCTTTGTCAGCACCCTGTACTGTTCGATTTTCAAAAGCAAAATTAGTCAGCAACTCATGTTCATCAATAGAACGCAAATCATGTGCTTGCTCTCGTAAGCGAAGCTCTTCCATGGTCATCATTTCAACTTGTTCCATGGTGGCAGTAGGCCACACATAGAAAGCCCTGCGAATTAAGCTGGAGTATTTGAGCTTGCTGGCAGGCTCTTGTCTGCCATTGCTTCTTCCATCTTCTTGTCCATGTTGTCGAACGTGTCCTTGATTGGCTTGATAATCTTGGATACTGTCGTCTTCGTCAACGGACTTGTTACTAATAAATTTTCGACTGATTCAAAAGCTTGGTCTAAATCATCAGCGTTTTCAATATCAGATTGAACTGTTTCTTCATCTTTGCCAGACATGGCAGACAACGCCTTAACCAAAGCGTATGGATCACCACCGACAATACCCATCACAATGTTCCCCATTGTTTCGATGTTGTTTTCGAAATCATTCTTAACGATTCCAAATGCGGACAAGAACTTGAACGTTACTTTCAAATCGTATTGATTTCCGTTAATAGTGATAGTTGTTTGTGACATAATAATTTCCTTTCATAGCGGCCGCCCCATAAGGTACTGTGCATTTATTGGCGACATTTAGTTAATTTACTTAGTAGGTGTAGTAGTTGATGAATTTGATGAAGAACCATAATCAGGAGCTTCATCAATTGGGGCAACTTCTGTTGGATTCTTAACCGTGTCACGGAAGAAGTTCTTAACAGTAGCCACATCAACGGCTGATACTGTTGCCAGACCCTTTACCAATTCACCAGAAATTGTCAAAGTTGTCTTGATTGTGGTATTGCTGTCAACTTCTGCTGGAACTTCCCAATCAGACAAGTAACCAACGCCGTATTGAGCCACATACTTACCATTTTGTGGTGCTTGCGAGAAGTCAATCTCCCATACTTCGACTGCCAAGCCCTTCTTCTGCGCATATGCCAACACTTGGTTGGTCAAATCATCAGAAGCAATGGCCTCAATGTCGATACTCGTTTCCAAGGCACCGACAGAGACGATGTTGCCGTCCTTAGTCGATGTAGAATCGTTCTTACGACTGTTCTTAATTGAATGAGTCGTTTGCAAGGCCAATCGTGTTGCATTCGCCTTGTCCTTGTCCTGGAACAAGCGGAACATTAAGACCTTGTCCTTACCCTTAAGTGGTGTATTCATTCTTGTATCTCCTTCTTATAAGTATTGAATGTCAAGTTCCAGCACCCCATGCCACAACGGAATGTCCGTTGATTGATCAGCAATCATTTGCTGGTTAGTGTTGGTCACTTGATACTTGAAATTATCTGTATGTTGATAATTGATAACTGTTGCTTGCAAATCATCCATGATTTCTAGCACTTCAGAACGGTGGTTGAACTCCGCATACACATCAACTTGAATGTGCGTTGTTCCCAATGTCCGCCCTTTAGTTGGAATATCTGTGTTTTGCTGATTGCCGACAAAAACAAAAGGATATGACTGGCTCTCGTCTGGTAAATAGTCGAAAGTGTCATACCCTTGTTTTTTTGACAGCTCAATAACTGTCTGAAATATTTCGTTGTATGGGTTGCTCATTTCGCCAACCTCTTTAGCTTTGAAATAAAGCTATTTCTTTCTTTGATGAATGGCGTACCAAGATACTTACGAGCCGTTTGATAACGTGTTCCGTATTCCTGATAAGCCGCATAATCAGTGTTAAATGAAATCATTCCAGTGTAGTCAGTAATTGTTACCTTTTGGCTACGCTTTAATGTTCCACCTACATATCCCTTAGGCTTTTTCGTTTTAACCGAGTAGCGCTGGCCATATCCAACAGGAACAAGTTCTTGGCTCTTTCTTGCAACATTGACTGTTGACTCTTTGACAGCTTCTTTGGCTTCTTTCATCTTGCCAACTTCATCAATTCGCTTAATCAAATCATCAAAACCATCAAATTTTACTTCAAAGTCTGCCACGATATTCCACCCCGTAAATGGTTGAAGCACGGTCAGTATTGGTACTGTTCTCAATTTTGAAATTATCGCCATCAATCACCATGTACCCTGAACGCACGTTCACCTTGTTTTGGAATCGAACCGCAATTCGTCCCTGCTTGAACGAGCCAAACACTAGATTCTGGGCTTTAACGCCCATACTCGTCACGTTGACTGGGTATACTTCCTGTTGATTGACTAACTTGTCGTCAACGAACTGTAATCGCTTGTTATACCGCATATAATCACCACATGATAATCTTTCCACGATTCTGTTCGGCCATATAACGAGAGATTGTTGAGGCGTACTCATCGAAATCACTGCTTGGATAGCTAATAGACTCTCCGTCTTGTGAGTAAGATGAATAGCCTTCGTTTCCAAGTCGATTAAATCGAGCAAGCACTACATTCTTGACAATAGGCTCTAGTTGGTTTGGCACAACCTGCTCATCTACCATCATGGCCAGTTGGTCACGAGTCATTACTTCTAACGTCTTGATCACATCATCTTGTAAATCGTCCTTAATGCCAGCCAATGTCTTGACCGTATCAAGGACACTTGGCTTATCTGTCATTTAGACCTCCTTACTTTGATTCAGTAGCTGGCTTAGCATCTGTAGCTGGCTTTGCCTTAGTGTTCGCCTTGGCGTTATTGTCATTACTGTCTGTTCCATCACCAGGAACGGCACCAAGAACATCATCACCAGTTGTTACGTTCAACATTGCAAATGCATCCTGACGTACTGGCAATACGGCAACGTCCATTGTCACCTTCATAGCGACCATGTCCTGTTCGTACAAGTTGATAGGCGTTCCATCTTCGTTCGTCAACGTTGACAACTGAGCTGACTTGTCCATTTCAACTTCCAAGTTACCTGGCAAGCCGTAGTACAAGTAATCGAAGTTACCAAATACCAAGTCGCCCTTGTTCAATACACCTTGTTGAGTGTCAACAACAGGCATACCGTCCAACGTCTTGGCTGCTGAATCATACAACTTGTCAGGGTACAATCCTGCATCCTTTTGGATGGAAGTACGCAATGCTGGGTTGTTCGTCAACGTTGACAAGAATGCGTTACCTTGCAATCCCTTGTCATATAGCTTGTTTTCCAAGGCCAAGATGTTGTCGTAGTTGATGTCACCAGACAATACTGAACCGTTGGTCTTGGCAGCGTTAGTCAATGAATCAGCATAAGGAGTGTTAATTCCCTTGATAACAGCCAAGTCAATTGCCTTGTCCATTTGTTCCACAATGAGTGGCGTTACTTCTGAGAAGAAGTTAGAGTATGAGTAGTTCAAGAATTCCTTAGACACAGGAATAATAACGGCCAACTTCTTAGCTTCCAACTTGGCTTGCAAGAAAGTAGGCTTTGAAGTAGCAATTCGTTGTGTTTCACCAGTCCAGTAGGCGCCACCTACTCCAGTCATGAATGAGAATTTCTTAGTCTTTTGGCCTTGCATTTCCACATTCTTTGCGACTTGCAAGATAGCTGATTGACCCATGATTCGGTCAATAATATTTGTTGCCACATCTGATGGAACAGATTGAGTGGTCATCACGTTGTTTGGGTTAAATTGTTGTACCATGTTTTAGTCTCCTTTACTTAATTACACGGTTTTTTTGTGCCAATTCTGAAATTGAAACAGCACCACTTAGCTTGGTAGATGAAGCGTTAGGTGTCTTTTGCTTTGACAGCTCATCAACTCGCTTGTTGACAGAATCAGCAATCACCTTCTTGAGATAGTTGATGTTATTGTTCGTTGTCTCTACATCATCACTTAGAATCAACGACACCAATTCATCTTCATTAGGCAATCCCGATTCAGCCAATGTAGACTTGGCTTGAATTGAATATTCGAGTCGCTTCAATTCTTGCTCACGCTTCGACAATTCCTTGTCACGGTCAGCTTGTTCTGCCTTAATTCGGTCAGCTTCTGTCATGCGGGCTAACTTCTTAGCCTTGTCTTCACGTTCCTTTGCTTCTTCTTCCCACTTACTGCGGGCAGTTTCAATCGCCTTGGCAACTTTCTTGTCCATAAAGCTATCGAGTTCAGATTGAGACTCAAAGCTAATGCCGTCTTTCTTGATTTCAGCTTGTTTGTCTTCGTTCTGATCTTCTACAACTTCGGTTTGTGAATCTTTGTTTTCCATTACTTACTCCTCCCGCACACACCTAATTGATGGCAAAATAAAAAGACCCATACACGACTCATTGAGACCCATACACGTCTTTAAATTCTTATTGCTATCAAATACTAGTCCGTACACGATAATTGTTATTTGAACAGTTTAAGGACTTGTTCAGGTCACGTTATTAATCATCTAATACTGGCATAATTGAACACATACAATTTGGGTGGAACGGATACATATTCGTCCCAACTTCTGCTTCTGATAGTTTATACGGGCCAGATTTCGCTATGCTAATACACGTCTGACAGGCTCTTCGTTCATACACAATTTCGTACCTATCAATACCTGACTGCTTGTAAGAATCACGTTGAACATCACCTTGGACTCTGGCCGTTTCTGTTATCAACAATCTTCCTGATTGTGAAGGTTGGACACTGAACACATCACGAAATTCCTTGTTGAATTGGTTAGGATTCTTGCCCTGCAAAATAACCTTATTCAACGTCTCATTTAGCTTATTTTTAAGCTGTTCTGTGTTCTTCCAGATGTTTGTACTAAACGTGTAAGAACCTTCACCAGCGAGCGAATAGGCCGTATTAACTAGTTGAGATGCAGATGCAGTTGTGTAGGAAACACTTTGTCCTAATATCATTGACTGACGTTTGTATTCATCAATAGCTTGTTGCGTTAAGTAGTCTTCTGTACTACTTGTAATTCGACCGTTTAATTTATCAATTTCAAGCGCCATTTCAAGTTGCAACAACTTAAGCCGACTAACACGAATCTTAAGATTATACAGTTTCAAATCGTCATTAGCATTGTCAGAGAAGTCCTTATCAGCAACATATTGCTTCACTTTATCAACGAATCGAGTCACGTCAGCCTTATCAGCCAACTTCATCGCTTCGTCCATCGTCATTCCTTGGCCTTTGGCGTATCGAATGAAGTTGCGGTTAATATCGTCAGTAATATCATTAAGCGCCTGGTCATATAGCTTGTTCAGAACTTTAAGCTGTTCACCAGAGGAATTCTTGATGTCATCAGCATGGTCTAACTCACGTTGTACCCAATATGATTTACTCTGCTTGTCCACCATCTACTTCATCTCCTTTGTCAGAGTCGAACTTGACATTATTCATTGGCTCTGACTGGTCTAGCTCTTCTTCATGCTCAGTAGCTAGATTATTCTCTTCGGTAGTAGCATCTGTGAAGTGAGTCTGATCATACATTGTCTTGCGTGACAGCGGAATACCAGCATTTGTCAGCATTTGCACCTCTTCGCTTACGGCGTATGGCAAATTTGGTGTAAACGTGACATTGACTGGCGTATAGTTAGACAATCCACCCTTCAAGTTAGAAGTTAGTGTGCCTAACAATTCATACCGCCGACCAAGTGACCGCTTGAATGAGTTCATCGTCTGGGCAATCGCCTGCTCAAAGCCAAAAATCTTATATCTCATTGCGACACCACTCGCATTGCCACCAAATGATTCATCAGCCAGATTAGGCACATTGGACATCATGAAGATATCCTTGAACAGCCGTTGCTGATAATTCTCACTAGCCGTGGAATTAAATTCTGGATTAATGTATTTGGCATCAATACTGGTGCTGTTACCTTCTCGGTCAGTTCCTGACTGCAATGCCAACACACCATACTGCTTAATGTTGTTGATGAGCTGGCTTACACCGTCTTTCCCCTTAGGAGCTTGGAAGTCGCCACTAATGACCAGTAACGAATTAACCACATCAGTCATGTAGTTGGAAGTGTCGGAATTAACAGCATCATAGGCATCAATCAGACTGATTACGTCCTCATACCAACCTGTGCGGTAACGATTGCTAGAATATTCAACGATTGGCACTTGGTTGTAGAAGTGAGGAGTGCTGTCTGTTGCTTTCAGCGCACCAACAGCCTGCGTAATGTTAGCAAATGTGACAATCTCGTTATCTGTATACAAGTTGACACTGTACTGTGTCTGGTTATTATCCAGCGTATCAATTTCTACCATTCGAACGGCCGCCAACGGATTACGTTCAATCGTATTGTCGTAAATCACGAACGTCTCGAATACATTAGACAGCTTAACGTTGTTGTTCGAGTTTTCATCACGATATTGCAATTCATATGCTCGTCCATACTTAGCCACGTCATACATCAGTTCGTTATCAAGCGTAGGCACATCGTTGTATTGATTGAACGCATCGATTAATTTCTGCTCGCTGTCATCACCAACGGTGTACTTAACAGGGACTGACGTTGTGTAGCCAGCCACGAACTGGGCAATAATCTTGCCGAAGTTGTGCGCTCTACGATAATCAGCCTTGTTTTCTTCCTTTTTCTTAGGCCGACTATAAATTGTTGAATTAAGCCCCTTAGAGTATTCGTCCAACACTTGCAGTCGTGGAATTTGGTTGTCTAAAAAATGCTTGATAATCTTACCAAGCATCAGATAGTTATTATTAGTTAAGTCGTCCAGTGAATCGACTAGATAATTGATATTGCTTGCCGTATCGAACGGGAATGATTCACCGTTCATGATCGACTTAATATCTCTCTCGAAATTATTAACTACTGCCATTACATATATCCTTTCAGCTTGGCCAAGTCAGCAATGTCCATTGTGTTCTGTTCCATGGCTAGCTTGTCGTTGTAAATCACATAGCGGATAGCGTCCATCAAATGGTCATTCTCTTTCACCACATCGCCGTTCTTGCCCCACACATAGCGGTATATTTCACTCCTGAATGTTGGACAGTCATCATAGACAACGTTGAACTGATTGTTGTGAATCTTGTCAGCCACCGCTTCAATACCGTTAGCTACATTCTTATTGGCCTTAAGCGCCCTGATTCCATTCTGCTTCAGGTCATAGATATGCTCTGGGTTAGCCGTGTCACAGTAGAAGATAATATCGCCATAGCGGTCTTGAATATCTTTAGCCACGTTGATCCAGTGGTCAATTGACTTCTTACTGTCTACATGCTCTTCCATCAGCGTGTATTTACCGTCTCTAAAGCCAATAACAGCAAATGCTGTCGGGTGATTAAATCCCCAATCGACACCAACCATAAACCTCTCGTAACTCTGGTCAAACGCCTTATCACGAGTAACAGTCATGGTGTCTTTGTTAAATTCAGGATAGACAGCACCTTCACCGCTTACCCACAAACCTTTGATATAACGGTCATAAAACATGCCAGGCGGGACAGTCGCTTTGTAATTCTGCTTATATCCTTCGTCCAACATCTCGTTATCGTCAAACTCGAAGTGATATGCCTGAATACCATCGTGGCCAGATTTCTCAATGTAATCTTTCAACAGCCAATGTTCGGGGTTATCTGGGTTGGTATCACAGATAACAACAGCACCCTTACCAGAACAACGGGAACGAATTTCATCGAACACGACCTTATTGCAAAGGCTCGCTTCGTTAATGTAAGCACCAAATGCTGTCATACCACGAATACGACCAATACCCGAGATTGAACCAGTTGAAGTCTGCACGATGTGAACACCCATTAGTTCGAACTCGTTATATTTGTTCATTTGAATACTGATGCCCATGTTCTGCAGTTCAGCAATGATGTTTCGTTGAATGTTGGCCATAGTGTAACCAGCCAGAATGTACTGTGGATTAGCCACGCCAACTTCATCAGCATTCTTCTTGGCATTGGCCACCAGCATGATAAACAGCAGATTATCTAAGAACGTCTTGCCACTTCGCTTAGCTCCGTACAAGATAAGCAATTTTAAATCGCCTAAAGTTCGGTTAACATCAGCTATCACTTGGTGTTGCTTCGTTGTCAACTTCATTCAACACCTCCTAGACTGTCTGCAATGCCTCGCAACATGTCATCTTGATTATCACCGCCACCTTGCAACTCCTTTGCCTTGGCCTCCAAAATATCTGCTTCAGCAATCGCTTTTCGTAGCTGTTGCTCTGCCAATTTATCAGAACCGGGATAGCGCTTAAGTATCTCTTTAGTCGCCGTTATACGAGTCTTTAAATCAGCCTCTTTCTCAGTAGTCTCGACACCAACAGGAGTAGCCACAATAACAGTTTCCTTAACTTCACCTCTAGCTATACTAGTCAGCAATTGAACAGCCTCTGTGGCGCTCATAATGCGCTTAGCTTCCATTTCAGACATGCGCTGTTCGATATATGCTTTTATATTAGGTTTTATTAGGTTTTCATTACCAATTACAGCCGCCGTTTTCTCGCTGTAACCCGCTTTAATAGCGGACTGAGTAGCATTTCCAGACTTTACATATTCATCAGCAAATTTTTTTTGCTTTACAGTCAATTTCATGTCATCGTCACTCCTCCTTTCTCCTTAAATTTATGTACTAAAAAAGACAGCTTAGGCTGTCTAAAATAAAAAGAACTGTTAAGGTTTGATATAATTTTATAAACCATCACTTAAAGGTGTTAATTATGGAAAAATATATAAAAGTAGAAAAAATAAAAATTTTTAGATCAATAAACGAATTTTACGTTTTTCTTATGATGAATAGTATTGTTACTGCATTCTGCTTTAAATTTCTTAATAGAAATTATTTAAGAGTATTTTTACTATCAACATCATTAACTTCAGATCAAATATCTCTGTCAATTGTATTCTTTTTTATCTCACTAGAATTGTTATCAATCAACGTATTCGTGAAAAAATCTGACATATTGTATAATCCCCAATCAATACTTGGATTTGCCCCAATGGTATTATGTACATTCACTGTTCTTTGTATAAGTTCTGCATTAAATGATGTGCATTTTATGAAAATCAAGTTTTATACATGGCAAATTATGCTATATTCACTTTTTCTATCTCTAACTATTTTTGAATTATTTGTTATTGTAAAAGAATTAATCAAACCATATTTATTATCTGCGCTAGATCCCAGAAACGAAAAAAGTAATGAAAGAATCATTGCAGAAAATATAAACAACATCATCATGCCTTTTATAGCAGTTTTAATTTCACTTATGGCGCTCATTTTTAGATAAGTCGTGCCCGGCAATAAATCCAAACACTCCGCAGGAAAATGGTAATACAAACACAACTAATAAAAAAGTAAAATCATCCATTATAACCACCTCATATGCTTATGGTAATTAATCGCACCGTATCGAAATCCTGCCCGCATGTTAGCGTGTCGATAGTCGTGTTTCTCTGGTTGCTCATCCGTCACAGTAGCGAACTGTTTATTGACAGCCGTTGCCTGTTCTTTATGTCGCTTCATTCTTGTTTCACTGTCTTCATACATGGATTTACCTCCAAATAAAAAAGACCTTTTAAGGTCTTTACTTTTTGAGCCACTTATAAACAAAATAAAATCCAATAAAAATAGGTATCGATACAATCAATACAGCTAATAAATATTGTGTAATAATTCCATTCATTTTCTTCCCTATCCTAATAATTCGCTTTCAATGTTGTTTAAATGCTGTTTAAATTCTTCTTCATTATCAAGATAATCATGATATTTAACTTTTAACAAATCTAATGGATCCAAAATTTCGCCTGAAAAATCAAACTTTAAACAACTAACAATCATTGCAACATATACAAGTTGACTATAATCATCAATCTTTTTTTCTCCATTTTTATATGTGTGTTGCAAAAACATACCGAGTAACTTAATTGTTTTCGCTGATGAGTATACTAAAGTCCTATTTAATAACTTTTGCAAATCATTAGGCCTTTCAAGAACTGAATTATCGACATCATTTATGATTTTTACCCAATCAGACAAAACGTCTTGCATACTCTTGCCACTTGATTGTCTAAAGTAATTATCAATTTGAAGCTGTTTATTGTTTGAAAGTTGCCTTGTATCTTTTAATTTATCAGCAACCATATCCGGCAATTTAATAATTCCATAGATAATCAACAGTAATACAAACCCACCAACTACTTGCAAAATAGTTTCCATAACCATCTCCTAAACGTTTGTTTAGAAAATAATATATCATGTATTAGCACAACTTTAACTGTAATCGTCAAAAATTTGCCCTAAACCAAGCAATTTTAATCCCGGGCGTAATAATACCGATTGCTCCAGTAAATAAACCTACTGCTGTCATGTATAACGCACCTACACACAACCACTCAAACGTTCGACCTACATGATTCATAATTTTATTTTTCATAATTAACTCCAAAATAAAAACCACCGTTAGAATGAACTAACTAGTGGTTTATTATTTATTATTCAACTTTACTTATTAACGAACGATAGCAACATGTACCAACTTAACGATACCAACTACCAGTAGCATAATTCCGAAGAATTCCCACAAGAACAGCCCACCAAATAATGGACTAAACACCAACGTTACTCCGGCCAGCAAACTGATTAAGGCAGAAATGAATGTCCATACTCGATTACTTCCCCAGCGATTGATGATTGTCATTTGAACAATACCTTCAATAGCCCATGTCAAACCAGTTAATATTCCTACTACAACAAGAAGTGATAAGGTCGCCGTTTCGATATCAAGGAAGATAAACAGACCAGCTACCATGTAAAGAATTGACATGATAATACCGATGATACGGTTCGACTTTCCTTGGTCAGTATCACGAAGAGAAACTAGTAACTTCGACACCCCAATTGCCAAAAAAGCAAATCCAATCATACCCGCTACAAAACTGGCACTCTTTTCAGGCCACACAGTAATAAACGCGCCCATGATTGTAGAAATCAAGCCATCAATCCCAATTGTGCGTCGAACTCTTGATGTAAAAGCATCCATTTCAAATATCTCCTAAACAATAATTTTTATTCACAATTATTATATATCAAATAATAAATCATTGCTATTTAATATCAAAAATGACCATTGCATGATTTGCAACAGTCATTATGTACCGCAGCCACCTTCCGCCAGGAGATGACTACTACTCGCTACCAATTGCTTGGGTCTCGGCGAGCTATGGTTCTGGCTGGAGTCGAACCAACAACAGCATCAGCATAATTGCTGATGTGCTCTACCAGTTGAGCTACAGAACCATCTGCCAACCATTCCAGGCTGACTATTTAAAGGAGCGTGGGTGTTTCCGCACCCCGCAGAAATTCTTTTGCAAAATTTCTATACTACAAATATAACACCATTTTTAAGGCAAAAAGTCGCATGATAGTCGCATGTTTTTAGAGGGTCAAGTTTTCCACAGGACGTGCCCAATGAGAATTGTAATATTTCTCTTTAGCATGCTGCACATCACGAATACACTGGCTCTTAGACTTATACATCATCTTTGCAATCTTCGGCCATACATAATTTTTTTGCTCGTCGTAATGATATTCCAACATTGTGACCAGTTGTGGGTCTAAAGTCATCATGAACTGTTTAACCGATTCATAGCGAATAGTCAAACGCACAATTTCAGGGTCTGACTCTTCCCTGATAATCTGATTATCAAGGGCCCGATTGATTTCATTTTGCTTTTTACCGCCACCAATATTCTCATCTCTAACCGGATTATCAAATCTTAATTCGAACCGTCGCCAAGAAATCTGTTTCTTGATTGTCCCTGAGAAATAATCAGTAAATAGCTGATCAACTGTGTATTTCAAATTTATTCCCCCCTAGAAACTAATTTACGGTATAACAATACATCGAATGAGTACAAATCATCACTGATTTCTTCAATCATTATCAATTGCCCTTTTGAGTAACTGTCGCTTGCCTTGTCATCATAGATAATCCAAATTTCAAATACATTTTCTTCAAACAGTGTGTTTTTAAACTTATTTAAAATATATTTATTATTCGGAACAACTGTAAAACTTAATACCTTACCATAAGAATCGATTCTTATTTTTTTAACGCTATAAGTTAGCAATTCAGCATCATGAATACTCTCTTCACCTTCTTTTCGGAAGTATATTTTTTTCATCGTTTCACCTTAATTTCTACCCGTGGCCGTTCCTTATCCACTTCAAATGACTCATGAAATCCCGTCACATATTTCAAGCTATCGTTTGGCAAGAACACTTCACCCCGTACATTTGCCTTCTGCATACCATCAAGAATGAATTTCTTGATAAACGCCCAATTGTCTGAATCAGTTCGTTTATCTGGCACATACCAACGCAACTCAAGCATACATGGCCACTCGAATCGCACACCGTCTACCATGGCCTGCTGTACTACTAGCTGGCAGTAATTTGTTGCCTGCTTCTTCATCTTAGAGCCAATGTAACGATTCTTACGTTCAGCCTGAATGTATTTATTGAGAGTGAATTGTTTGAGCACATTTAAATCGAATTCAACAATGCAGTCTCTCAATAATTATTCCTCCACTGCCGTTAGCTGATGTTCGTAGATGAAGCTGTCAGCCCCGTGCTTGTCGGTCTCTTTAAATCCTTGTTCGCCAATCTTCTCAATGCGCCAAACGCCAAGAATTGAGTTGTATTCATACACATAGTATTGATTGCCGTTTTTGTCTTTATATTTGTCCATCATTTACTCCAAACTGATACGAAACGTCCATACAATGCTGTCATCAGATAGAATGCCATTGTCAACAACATTGGCAACGAACTTGCGGAATATCCAGCAGACAAAGCAGTAAACCAAAGCGCAATATTGACAACGTCAGCCATCAACCACAATGTGTAGCTGTCACCATATCCTAGAAATACATAGATTGATGCAAACGCACCGATTACCAACGTCAATGAGTCCCATACTGGGTTTGTGTCGCCTAACCATGTGTAAACGATAATGAGTGGTAGCCAGATAATGACCATCAGCGCCAATGTTGACAACCAGTTGTTAATGCTCAAATGCTTCACACCGTTCTTGATACGGTGCCCCCAACTCTTCCACGTCACAATCAGTGGAATATCAATCAAGGACACGAACACTAACTGATT
>NZ_LDUY01000027.1 GCF_001038455.1 Fructobacillus sp. EFB-N1
ACCACGGTCATAAGATGATAAAATTAAATGGCTCAAAGAATTTCTCCTTTTGGTTGGTCTAATCAACTACCATTGTAAAGAAATTCTTTGGGTTTTTATTTTAAATTTTCTCGTTCGAATTAATTATAGAATCTGCCTAAACTTAAAAAATTTGGGCTGGTATATCATTTATGATCAAGTCGTTGATTAGAAAAATATGATTTTTCTGCCCAGCGTTAATTCAAAGAATATTCATCATAAATTAGGACAATACTGATTTAAACAGCGTAAAATATGCTGGTTCTAAAGCAGACTAAGGGAAATGATCTTTTAACAGATTATCCAACATCCGTTGTGTAAATGATGGTTGTTCCTGTGAAAACGGATGGCTACAATGTAGACAGTTAAACAGCAGAGCGGTTGCTAAAAGCAACACCGCGTTACCTGCTATTTAGAAAAACGGTTGAAAGGTCGACAGCAAGATGGTTGAAAAAGTTAGATTAGCAGATGAAGAAGACTTTACGAAAGTAGGTCTCCAAAAGAATCACATTGTTCCTCGTGAAGATGCCGGCGGACGAACCCCGAAGGCGAAAATTACGAATGGTGGTACTTTGATGCCAACCTTGATGATGGTTCCCAGTTAGTAACGACTTTTTATGCAAAATCAGTTGTTAACCCATCTCCAGGATTAAAGCCTGCAATGGAAGTTGAATGGACCAAGAGTGGTGGTTCTGCCATTAAGGAAAAGATTGAATTTAAGCCAGAAGAGTTTAGCGCAAGTCAAGTAAAGATACTTGTGATGTCAAAATGGGCAAGAACTATTTCAAGGGTGATTTGCACCACTATGAAATTGGTATCTTTGGTGAAAAGATCCAGGTTGAAGTTTCCTTTGATAACATCACACCAGCTTGGCGACCAAATTTGACGATTTACTATGGTAACCATGAAGAAAACAACTTCTCATGGTTGCCCGCTACTCCTTGTGGTCATGCCAAGGTAAAAATCACAGCCGATGGTTAGGAACCAAACCTTGAGGCTGATTGCTACCACGACTATGACTGGGGTGACGTGGCTTTGATGAAGGTCATGAACCACTGGTGCTGGGGGTCGTGCGAATATCGGCGATTACACCGTTATCAATTCTTACATGACGACTGAAAAGAAGTACGGTCATGCAAAAATTCCGGTTTTCTTGTTAGCGAAGCAAGAAGTGATTTTGGCAGATGACTTGCAGTACGTGACTTACTCAGAGACTGACAAGGCAATTGAACCTGTGATTAGTAAGCCTTATTAGCAAAACTTGGTGTTTGATTACAACAGTCCAAAAAAGCACTACCGCATCACAAATTCTGCTGAAAAGGTTATCAAACACGATAAAATGATTGATTAGATTGATTGTTTCAAGAAGTTGATGGCCAAGATGGTCGGCTTTGCCGGTGCCTATCTTCGTTTTTCAGGAATCGTGAAGTTGGGAATCCTTGAGGGCGATAACGTTGTCGAAACGCAAAGCAGCAAGGGGCTCTGGGAAGATGCTTATTTCGGTAAGACGATAGAAGACTAAAATTGGTCATTTTCGGTTGTAAATATTGGATTTTAAAATTAATCTAGAATATTGTGGGTAACTGATTTCATATGGTAAAATATAAACAACGCTAGGGGCGTCGATTTGACTGAGAAGAACCCTTTGAACCTGAACTAGTTAGTACTAGCGGAGGAAAGTGTCATTGCTAATGAATTTTTTAGTGGTGCTTTCTATCTAGAAAGCGCTTTTTTATTTGCAGCAAACGGCAATAGGGTGAGTCACTGAGATGTCTTTCTAAAAGGAAAGGTAGAGTAATGTCGAAAACAGTTTTGATTACGGGAAGTAGCCGAGGTTGATCAAATGGTGCAACAAGCCGTTGCTAAATTTGGTTCACTTGACACGGTTGTGAACAACGCCCTTATCAACTTTAAATTTGATCCAGTGGCACAGAAGCCATTTAAGGATTTGACTTGGAATTCTTATCAGGAGCAAATCGATGGTACATTGAAGGGAGCCTTTAATGTGACCCAAAGTGCCTTGCTACAAATGATGGCGCAAAAAGCTGGTCAAGTTGTTAATATTGGGACTAATTTATTTCAAAATCCCGTTGTGGCTTACCATGAATACACTACGGCCAAAGCGGCCATGATTGGCTTTACCCGTAATTTGGCAGTTGAGCTGGGCGAATTTGGTATCAACGTCAATATGGTTTCTGGTGGTCTTTTGCAAACAACGGATGCTAGTGCAGTCACAACGCCAGAAGTGTTTGACTACATCAAGCAGACAACGCCGCTACGCAAGGTGACGGAACCAAGCGATGTTGCCAAGGTCGTCCTCTTCCTTGGTAGTGCTCAGGGACGAGGATTAACGGCACAAAATGTGACGGTTGACGGCGGTTTGACAATGAATTAATTTGAACGAATTTGGCAATGTCCAAGACGGGCATTGCTTTTTATTTGCTGGGATAAAGGTGCAGTGGAATAGCTTCGGTTGGAATTATTGGTATTAAAATCAAGATAGAGTCTTTGGAGAGTGGGAGTTGTGAAGCAGTTATACTATGTAGCTAATTTTGTTTTGGCATTGATGTCGATTACGTTGGCATTACTGGATATTGGGGATGTCATTAATATTAAGGTGGGGATGCCTGCAATTATTAATCGTGATATTTTATTGTTCTTCTGGGTGGATTACATTGCTCGCTTGACGTTGGCAGTTGATAAAAAGGATTTTGTTAAGGGAAATGTTTTTGATCTATTAGTCATTATTCCAGTCGACTCGCTTTTTTCCGTCTTTAGAATTGCTCGAACCGTCCGCCTTCTAAAGTTATTAAAGGTCGTTAGAATTTTTGGCTTAACCGGCAAAATTAAGAATGATGTCGTCCGTTTTTTGAAAACTAATGGCTTTATTTACATGGTTTTGAGCGCCATCGCAATCATTTTGATTGGTGCGGGTATGTATTCGGCTGTTGAGGGAATCAATTATGGGAATGCCTTGTGGTGGGCGGTGACGACGACAACGACCGTTGGCTATGGTGATATTTCACCCCACTCGACTGTTGGCAAAGTGATTGCGACGGTTCTGATGTTTGTCGGAATCGGTTTGATTGGTAGCGTTACCAGCACATTGACGACCTTTTTCACAATTAAGGATGAAAAATCAGAAGTGGAGATGGTTGAAAATCGACTGCTAGCCATTGAACAACAAGTGAAAGAATTGACGACAATTCTGCGAGAAAAGGGATGAGTCTGTTGATTTTGGATTATTTTGGATTGGTTGACAGTCGATAATTTTGAAAGCCAATCTTGGGCGAAAGGCTTACTAGCAGGGGATTATGAGAACGAGTCACCGACAATTGTGCTTTTTATTCCTGTAGCCGAACATAAGTTCTACAAATTGTTATTAGAATGATAGACAAACTGACAACAAGAGAGTTAAACTAATGGAGTCAGTTACCAATCTCGTTATAAAAGGTTGGTACAAAATCTATTAGGTCCAGTTGAACATCAGGTCTGTAATGTCCTGATTTTTAATTGTTTGGGAGAGTTAGAATGTTTTTCTTGGTTTCATTGACTATCACTGGTTTGCTGTTTTTGACTGCAATTGTGAAGGCATACCATTTAGCACGACGCCGTCGAATCATTCGGGCAATGCTGAAGTGAGAAGTGAATCAAGCATTGGCTGAGCAAAATCAGCAGAATGATAATGACTTTGATTTTGATGTTCATACGCCAAAAGAGGTTCATGACTATCTAAAGAAGCAGTTCGAGGATGAAAATGCTTTAAACCTCGGCGACGGCCTCTTTATTGACGTAAAGACGGAGTACCTGTTTTACGACTTGGACCATGCTGATGCCGACGGCAACCTTTATTTCATTGAAAACTTTGATGAAATTGAGCACTATGAAGTGGTTGCGGAAACCGAAGAGACTAAGACCATTGCGGCAAACTTTTTAGATTTTGATGATGGTGATTTTGTTCATACAACACTCAGTCGGCGAGAAAATCCTGTGATTGGAACAAGTCCAGCTGATTATTTTGAAAAATTGTTGAAAAAATGCGTGAAGCAAAACCGGCAGGCCTACCAGGACTACTTGGTGAGTCAGGAGCGATAAAGGCGTTATTATATCCCCGCTTAATCTATTCACGTTACAATAAAGTTACGATTAGTATATTGAACGAGGTATAAAACGTGTTCTTATTATTTGGCTTAATATTAGTGATTTGGGGAATTGTTTCACTTTTCCGGTTCACTTTAAATGTATTTTCATACTTTTTAATTTTAGTTGGTATTTTGTTAGTGTTGAGTTTCTTCCTACATCACTGGATTTTTTCATTGATTATCGCGGCAGTTATCGTTTACATTGTCCGCAGTGGTAAGCGACGGGTGGTTGATGATCAACCGGATACGGGCTTTGGTCGTCGCGACATTAGCGATGAAGCAGAACAAAGCGATTCAAAATAATTTAAATATGACTTTGATAGAGGCGACCGAAAGGTCGTTTTTTTGTATAAGGAGTGTTAATCTATGCGGAAAAATAATAAATCAATTTAGTATTGTTTTTAATTTAAAATGTATTTACATGAAAAAAGTATTTAATAATATAAATTAGAGAAAAATAATGTAGAATAAAATTAATAAATAATGAGAAAATTTTTTTAATGAGAAGTGATAGGAGAAAGTAATGGGGTATAACATAGGACTTGATATCGGAACCGGTTCAGTTGGCTGGGCAGCTCTGACGGATGAAGGGAAATTAGCTCGAGCTAAGGGTAAAAATTTAATCGGCGTACGTCTTTTTGATTCAGCTCAATCAGCTGCTCAACGGCGCTCATACAGAACGACACGTCGTCGTTTATCTCGTCGTAAGTGGCGCTTGCGACTATTAGAAAATATCTTTTCTGATGAAATGGGAATGATTGATGAAAACTTTTTTGCCCGTTTAAAATACTCATACGTTCACCCAAAGGACGAAGTGAATAATGCTCATTATTACGGTGGCTATCTTTTTCCGACTCAACAGGAAACTCACGATTTTCATGAAAAATTCCAAACGATTTATCATTTACGACTAAAATTGATGATTGAGGATTGCAAGTTTGATTTGCGAGAAATCTATTTAGCGATGCATCATATCGTTAAGTATCGGGGCCATTTTCTGAACTCACAGTCTAAAATGACAATCGGGGATAGCTATAATCCTCGAGATTTTCAGCAAGCTATTCAAAATTATGCAGAAGCAAAGGGACTTATCTGGTCGTTGAATGACGCACAGGAGATGACAGATGTCTTGGTTGGGCAAGCCGGCTTTGGTTTGTCAAAAAAAGCAAAAGCAGAGCGTCTGTTATCAGCTTTTTCATTTGATACGAAAGAGGATAAAAAAGCGATTCAGGCAATATTAGCGGGAATTGTTGGCAATACCACTGATTTTACAAAGATTTTTAACCGTGAACGTAGCGGCGATGAGCTCAAAAAATGGAAATTAAAACTTGATAGTGAAGCTTTTGATGAGCAAAGCCAGGCGATTGTGGACGAGTTAGATGATGATGAAATGGAATTGTTTAATGCTATTCGACAAGCATTCGATGGCTTCACGCTGATGGATTTATTAGGCGATCAAACATCAATTTCGGCAGCGATGGTTAAGCGGTATCAACAGCATCATGATGATCTAAAGATGGTCAAGGAAATTGCTAAAAAGCAAGGCCTTTCTCATCAGGATTTTTCCAAAATTTATACAGCATTTTTGAAGGATGATACTGATAAGGGAATGAAAGCCTTATTAGATAAAGCTGATTTGGCAGATGATGTATTGGTTGAAATTCAACAACGAATTGAAAGCCATGACTTTTTGCCAAAACAGCGCACAAAAGCAAATTCGGTGATTCCGTACCAGCTTCATCTTGCAGAATTAGAAAAAATTATCGAAAATCAAGGGAAGTATTATCCATTTTTGCTGGATACATTTACGAATAAAGCTGGTGAAACAATTAATAAATTAGTCGAGCTAGTTAAATTTAGAGTACCTTACTATGTTGGTCCGATGGTTACAGCGGCCGATGTTGAAAAGGCCGGTGGGGATGCCACAAATCATTGGGTAAAGCGCAATGAGGGTTATGAAAAAAGTCCAGTAACACCATGGAACTTTGATCAAGTTTTCAATCGCGATCAAGCAGCTCAGGACTTTATTGATCGTTTGACTGGAACGGATACTTATTTAATTGGTGAACCAACACTGCTTAAAAATTCTTTGAAGTATCAGCTGTTTACTGTCTTGAATGAATTGAATAATGTGAAAATTAATGGTCATAAAATTGATGAGAAGACAAAGCATGTATTAATTCAGGACTTATTTAAATCGAAAAAAACTGTATCTGAAAAAGCTATTAAGGATTATTATCTTTCCCAAGGAATGGGTGAGATTCAAATTGTTGGTTTGGCTGACAAAACAAAGTTTAATAGCAACCTGTCCAGTTATATTGATTTAAGTAAAACGTTTGATGCAGAATTTATGGAAAATCCTGCAAACCAAGAATTGTTGGAAAATATCATTCAAATCCAGACAGTTTTTGAGGATGTAAAAATTGCTGAACGTGAATTACAAAAATTAGCTTTGCCCGATGAGCAAGTTCAGCAATTGGCTAAGACACACTATACTGGTTGGGGAAATCTGTCGGATAAGTTGTTATCGACACCGATTATTCAGGAGGGTTCACAAAAAGTTTCTATTCTGAATAAGCTTCAGACAACGTCTAAGAATTTCATGTCAATCATCACCGATAATAAATTTGGGGTTCAGCAATGGATTCAAGAACAGAATACGGCTGAAACAGCAGATAGTATTCAGGATAGAATCGATGAGTTGACTACAGCCCCTGCCAATAAGCGCGGAATCAAACAAGCCTTTAACGTTCTTTTTGATATTCAAAAGGCAATGGGGGAGGAACCTAATCGTGTTTATTTGGAATTTGCCAAGGAAACACAAAATTCAGTTCGGACAAATTCCCGATATAATCGTTTGAAAGATTTGTATAAGTCAAAAACTTTGTCAGATGATGTAAAAGCTCTAAAAGAAGAGTTAGAGAGCCAAAAGAGCAGCCTGCAAAGTGAACGGATTGGTGATCGCCTTTATTTGTATTTCCTTCAACAAGGAAAGGATATGTACACTGGTCAACCAATCAATATTGATAAATTATCAACAGATTATGATATTGACCATATTATTCCTCAGGCTTATACCAAAGATGATTCGATTGATAACCGTGTTTTGGTATCTCGTCCTGAAAATGCACGAAAATCAGATTCTGCCACGTATACAACGGAAGTACAGCAATCAGCCGGCGGATTGTGGAAAAGCCTGAAAAATGCTGGATTTATTTCACAAAAGAAGTATGACCGTTTGACAAAGGGTGGTGACTATTCTAAAGGGCAGAAAACAGGCTTTATTGCTCGTCAGTTAGTGGAAACTCGTCAAATTATTAAAAATGTTGCTTCATTAATTGAAAGCGAGTTTAGTCAAACAAAGGCAGTCGCAATTCGTTCTGAAATAACTGCCGACATGCGTCGTTTGGTAGCGATTAAAAAGCACCGTGAAATCAATTCATTCCACCATGCTTTTGATGCTTTGTTAATTACTGCAGCCGGTCAGTATATGCAGGCCCGTTATCCGGACCGTGATGGTGCGAACGTTTATAATGAGTTTGATTACTATACTAATACGTACCTGAAAGAATTGCGTCAATCGAGTTCAAGTAGTCAGGTAAGACGTTTGAAACCGTTCGGATTTGTTGTCGGTACAATGGCGAAAGGAAATGAAAACTGGTCAGAAGATGATACACAATATCTTCGACATGTCATGAACTTTAAGAACATTTTGACTACTCGTCGTAATGATAAGGATAATGGTGCCTTAAACAAAGAAACCATTTATGCAGTTGATCCCAAAGCTAAGTTAATTGGGACTAATAAGAAACGTCAAGATGTATCGTTGTATGGGGGCTATATTTATCCTTATTCTGCGTATATGACGTTGGTCCGAGCTAATGGAAAAAATCTGTTAGTGAAGGTTACTATCTCGGCAGCTGAAAAAATTAAATCTGGACAAATTGAGTTGTCAGAATATGTGCAACAACGTCCAGAGGTTAAAAAGTTTGAAAAGATTTTGATAAATAAATTAGCAATCGGACAGTTGGTAAACAATGATGGGAACTTAATATATTTAACTTCATATGAGTTTTATCATAATGCAAAACAATTATGGTTACCGACGGAAGAAGCTGATTTAATAAGTCAGTTAAATAAGGATTCCTCGGATGAGGACCTGATTAAAGGTTTTGATATTTTGACTAGTCCTGCAATTCTAAAACGATTCCCGTTTTACGAATTAGATTTAAAAAAGTTAGTTAATATTAGAGATAAATTTATTGCTGTAGAAAATAAATTTGATATTTTAATGGTGATTTTAAAAGCCCTGCAATTAGACGCGGCGCAACAGAAGCCTGTTAAAATGATTGATAAAAAGTCAGCAGATTGGAAAGATTATCGACAGCGTGGTGGGATTAAATTGTCAGATACTTCCGAAATTATTTACCAATCCACAACAGGTATTTTCGAAAAAAGAGTAAAAATTTCGAATTTGCTATAAGTAAAGTAAAAGGCACCGCTTGTTGAATAGCGGTGCCTTTTATTAAATAAAGACAAATAAAAAAGGCCATAAGGCCATCTTTTCAGATCATGAAGCTTGGGCATAAGCCCTTGCGTTACTTTAACCCTGTATGTCAGATTAATGGGTTCTTCCTTGAAAAATCTGTTAGCTAAACAAATTTTTCACGTGGTAGCTAACCACAAATTAATTATATCACATCGGAATGTGAAAAGGGAGAAAAAATGGCTTGGCGAACAATATTGATTAATGAACACGCAAAAATTAATTTTAAGATGAACGATATTAATGTTCAAACAAAAAACGAATCTTTCCAGATACCAATTGATGATATTCGAATATTAATATTGGGCAATACAAAATCTGTGATTACATCTTATGCTATTAACGAATTGAATAAGAAACACGTGAAAATCATTACCTGTGATGAAAAGGGCATGCCTGTTGGTGAATATTGTGGCTATCATGAAAATGTTCATCAGAATGCTAATTTACAAAAACAAATTTTGTGGACAGATGATCTGAAAAAACATTTATGGAAAAAAATAGTATCGACTAAAATTATAAATCAACATCAAGCACTGCCAAAAGACGTTCAGATTGAATTTTTGAAATTACAGGAATTATCTGACAAAGTGAAGTTCGGGGACCCAGAAAACATTGAAGGCCAAGCTGCTAGGCAGTATTTTCCAAGAATGTACGGTAAGGAGTTTAAAAGGTCTAATGAAGAACTGTTAATCAATGCTCACTTAAACTATGGTTATTCGATTCTCTTATCAGCTGTGAGTCGTGAAATTGTTGCGGCCGGTTATTTAACCCAGTTAGGGGTGCACCATCAAAGTGGAAGTAACGCCTTTAATTTGGCATCTGATTTAATGGAACCATTTCGTCCTTATATTGATCGGGTCGTATTAAATCAGCAAAATTTATCGTTATCACTTGATTTGAAGCTAAATTTGATCAACGTGCTAAACGAAATAATTAGCTATAACGGTAAAAAAGTTGAAATGGCACAGGCGATTCAACAGCATGTATTAGCGTGCTTAAAATATTTGAGTTCTGAAAGTGAATCGCTGCCGGAAATGGAGTTTATTTTATGAGGTACCGAATTATGCGATTAATTGTGATGTTTGATTTACCGGTGGAGACATCAATAGAACAAAGAGAATACCGTCAATTCCGAAAGGCTTTACTAAGCGAAGGATTTTTAATGATGCAAGAAAGCATTTATGTTCGTGTGGTGACTAATCAGAAAGCGGCAAATTTATTAGAAAAACGAATTAAAGCTTTTGTTCCAAAGGATGGGTTGATTCAAACTTTGCAAGTGACTGAAAAGCAATATGCAAGTATTCATTTTCTTGTTGGAGAACCAAAAAATGATATTAAAAATAGAGATGATAAGGTGATTGTGATATGACTATTGGACAATTGAATATTGAAGGTGCTGGAACGATCCAGATAGACGAAGGGCTGAATTTAATCAGTTTTGCTGATGCTCAATTATACAACCGTGTTATCCAGGCTATCAGAGTGGGTATTGGAGACAAGATTGTTTACAGTGAAAATCATCAACCGAAGGCATTGAATAAAGTAGGAATGTTTCTGGGTGATCCAGTCGGGGGTTCTGATATTAAAAGTTATTATAGTAAATTCATTCCTACTATTTTGGAGACAGCAATATCAGATGAGCGACGTGATAAAGTTTATCATTTAAGTATGGAGTTACAATCGCTTCTGGCTGAAGAAATTATTGATAGTAATTTGCCATTCAGAATTGAAAGTGAATGGAACTTAGAAAAAATTATAAAATCACAAAATATTACTATTGAAAAAAGCAATGTGAATACGATATTTGATAAAATAGAAGATATAGTACACACGATGGGGATGTTAAATGAAGAGCGATATTTGCTATTAACAAACTTATCTTTGTATTGTGATATGTCAGAATTAAATCAACTCCATCAATGCCTTTTAGCTGAAGGTATTAATCTCATATCTCTGAACTTAAGCAGGGAGAACGCCATTAATGATGAAACGTTTAAAGCGAGCTATATTGACCAGGATTTTGTACTTTTTACTTAGTATGTGTCTTGTAACTATTGAGCGGTAGGCTTTAGATGTATGTCAGATTAATGGGGTTTCTTCCAGTAACACCATTGATCGTTGAACAAATGGAGCTTTAGATGTATGTCAGATTAATGGGGTTTCTTCCATTTTGCAAGTCGCTAAGAATGTTGAAATGGCTTTAGATGTATGTCAGATTAATGGGGTTTCTTCCAACGCCCAGTATGCAGACAAGAAAGTTGATGCTTTAGATGTATGTCAGATTAATGGGGTTTCTTCATGTCGTTAGCGTTTGGTTTGCCAGTTGTTTTAACGGGGTGGACGTTATATATTACCCAAATTTTGTCGAATATGGATCGATTGAACTCATATAGCACAGTTACCTTGATATCGGGGTAACATGTCCTTGAGATTCAAACTTGAGTTAACAATACGGAATCATCGATTAATACTTATTGGGCGAATTATTAGAAAAGACTAGTGCAATAGCTAGTCTTTTTTGACAAAGTTTTTCTTTTTATCCCAACTGGTCTATAATCAAAATTACTTATTCTACTTGAAAAAAGGACGGATTGATGAAAATTGGTATTACAGCAGATGCAAATATGCAACAAACGGCCCCGAGTCGATTGAAGTTAGCCGATTATGTTCAAAAACGCCTAGTGGACGTCTTGGTTAAAAACGACGTGGTTCCAATGATTTTGCCGATTGCCAAGCCAGAAATGGCGACGGAGATGGTTGGGATGGTCGATGCGATTATTATTCCGGGTGGACCGGATGTTTCACCACACCTTTACGGTGAAGATCCACACCAGCACATTGGCGTAACGTATGTGCCACGTGATGACTTTGAAAAGGCGGTTATCGAAGAAAGCGTTCGGCAGAACAAACCTGTTTTTGGAATTTGCCGTGGGATTCAAATCATTAATGTTACTTTTGGTGGAACACTGTATCAAGATCTGACCTCACAATATGAGCAAGAAACCATTCGCCACGAACAGGTGCCGGATTCGGCTTTCCCAACTCATTTTGTCAATGTGGAAGAAGGTAGCTTTGTGGCCAAATCTCAAGGAGCTCACCCCTTCGTCAACTCCAAGCACCATCAAGCGGTGAAAATGGTTGCGGACGGTTTCGAGGTCACTGCACGGGCTAATGATGGCGTGATTGAAGCGATTGAAAATCCTGATTTGGCAGTTTATGGTGTTCAATGGCATCCGGAAACTTTTTGGTCTGACCATGAAAATCAGGAAAAGCTTTTCCAGGATTTCTTTGCTTTGGTGGCTGAAAAAAAGGCCTAATTGAACGATGATAAATACGGCGATAAACCCCTAATTTTACAATACTGGGATCCGTAAATTTATGCCAAATGGGAATAAATTTTGCAAACTAAATTGCTTATAATGGTGGCAAGAGAAAGCCAAATTTAATAGCAATGAGGTGATTAGAATGCAAAAATATTTATGGCCGGTGACCAAGGGCGGAATCATTTTTATGGGACTGCTGTTGATGGATTTCTTTGTTGCAATGTTTAGTATTTCCCAAAGTGGGGTGACAGAAACCGCACTAGGAATTCGGATTGAGACTGAACGCGATGCTCGCTCAATGAGCAATGTCGTGACGGGAACCTGGGATATGCTGGTGTACTTTACCGTCTTTATGGTTCTTTGGTTGGCTTATTCTTATGTTAAAAATAAAAATGCCGCTACTAAATAAAAGTGAACAAAAAAAGACCGACTTGAAGTCGGTCTTTTTATTTGATTTGATAAAGGCACCAGACCATCTCGGGGTGGTATTCCTTGATGATGGTCAATGAATCGTGGGGGAGGAAGGACTGCTTACTGAAGATGGCGTATTGGTAGTTGCCTTCCTCAAAGGCTGTCTGTGCGAGCGGCTTGCTGGGTACAAAGTCAACGGCCAGATTTTGGTGACTATCAATCATGTATTGATGAATCAGCTCCGTCGTTGCCGGATGGAGGATGGCTTTTTTGTTTTTCAACGCTTGGTTTTCCGTTAACAACATCGGCATAGTTGGCAAAGCAAAGGTCGTCTGAATCGTCAGGTGGTCGAGGTAGCGGTAGTTGTTTCTTGTCCAACTGTCACCATCGTCCGATTGGTAGGCGGTTGGGACCAAAAAATAATCACCGGTAAAGTCAGTCAGATGCTGGTAGACGTCCTCAAAGTTGTCATGCAGGGTAATCGTGAGGCCCCGATAGTCAGGGTCCTCATCTTGCAGGTGCTTTGCGGCTTTATAGCTGTCGGTTGTTTTTGGTCCTAGGGTATGAATAGTAGCCATCGTCAATCCTCCTAAATGCTGACGTTGATTGTATGAATAATTTCTTCGGCGATTTCAGCCGGTTGTTTGCCATCGACGGTAATGATTTCACTGGCAATTTTTTCGTAAATTGGCTGGCGCGTCTGCTTGAGTTCTAGCAGGCCGTCCATCCCCAGTTGCTGGAAGAGTGGACGACTAGCGACACCATCGGCCAAGAGGCGGGTGGTAATGGTTTGGTCACTGGCATCCAAAAAGATAACGGGGCCATCCTGATTTTTCAGTAGGTCCTGGTTGCTGACCTGAACCGGGGTACCACCTCCAGTTGACAGAATGCCTTCCAAACTCAGTGCCTCGGCTAAGACTTTTTGTTCGAGTTGGCGAAACTGAGCCTCACCGAACTGTTCGAAGTAGGCGGGGATGGTCAGGCCCGCAGCTTGCTCAATCAGGGTATCGAGATCGTTATTTGGTAAGGTCAACTGTTGGCTGAGTTCTTGGGCAACGGTAGTTTTGCCGGAACCCATGAAGCCAATTAAGGTAATTCTCATCTCTTTTCCTCCAATCTTAGGCGGGCCTCGTTGGCGGCCTGTAGTTGATCATGAATACTGTTTTGGTCATCAACCGCAATGGCGGTCCGTAACCTGGTTAGTTGCTTTTGAAATTGATCAATTTGTGCTAATAAATTAGCGCGTTCGCTCGTGAAAATAGCGGTCCACATGTCAGGATCTGCCTTGGCAATCCGCGTGGTGTCTAAGAGGCCACCGGAAGGAATGCCGGGGTCGATGGCCATATCGTCCACTTCAGGAATAATGGTATTGGTCAGGGCAAAGGCGACCATGTGGGGCAGGTGGCTCGTGGCTGAAACGAGTTGGTCGTGTTGCTTGGCAGTCAGAGAGCTAAAGTGAAGCTGACCAGGGGCCAAGAGCGCCTGATATTCCTTGATGGCTGCTGGGCTGGCGTTACCATTCACTAAGAAGAAACTATGGTTGGCAAAGAGGTCTAGCCGACTATTCTTGCTTCCTGTTAGGTGGGAACCAGCCATCGGGTGGCCGCCTAAGAATTGAACACCACGGTTCATGAGTGGCTCAGCGGCAGCTAGGATGGTTTCCTTGCTGCTGCCGACATCGGTCACGAGGACACCTGATTTTAAATCAAGCCCTGCCAACTGGCGTAGGCTTGAGCAGATGCCGGAAACGGGTGTGGCTAGGATGATTAAATCAGCCTGCTTGGCCCCCGTTTCAAAGTCGACGGCCGAAGCAACAACGCCATCGTCCACCATCGTGGCGATATTTTCTTGTTTTGGATCAAAAGCAATAATGGTTGTGGCCGGGTTAGCGGCTTTGATGATCCTGGCCATGGTGGCCCCAATTAGCCCTAACCCGTTGATAAAGACAGTTTTCAATTTGATCAACTCCTTAATCGTTGCAAGTCAGCTAAAAAGCTGGGGTAAGAAATATTAACGGCATTAAAGTCTCGAATCGTCACGCCCTCTGGAACCAGTAAGGAAGCAATTTTGAGGGTCATTGCAATTCGGTGGTCTTGGTGGCTGTCCAAATCAGTGTTTTGCACTTGCCAACTCTTGTGGCCATCAATCACGAAGCCATCAGGTAATTCCTCGATAGCAATGCCGAGCTTCCGGAATTCTTCTGCCACGACCGCTAGTCGGTCAGATTCCTTGAAGCGTAATTCTTCAGCGCCGGTAATGCGGCTGACACCATCCGCTCTGGCCGCTAAGAGGGCTAAGAGGGGCACTTCATCAACAAGGGCGGGGATTTCTTCAGCACCAATTTCAAAGGGCTTGAGTGCCGAGGCCGTGATGGTAATATCGGCAGATGGTTCCGTTTCCTCGTTGGCCTGGGGGCGTTCTTGAATGGACAGTTGGGCACCCATTTGCTGTAGAACTGAGAGAATACCGGTACGCGTTTGATTAATTCCAACATTTTCAATCGTGATGGAAGAACCAGGCACAATCGCACCCGCAACCAGCCAGAAGGCGGCAGAGGAAATATCACCAGGAACGGTGACGTGTTGGGCGATCAGAGGATGGCCAGGGTGAATGGTAATTTTGTGGTCCTCACGGTCAATGCTGGCCGGGCTAAAGGCAGCCAACATCCGTTCCGTATGGTCTCTTGAAGCCGTTGGTTCCTCAATCACGGTATTGCCCGTTGCTTGAAGAGCGGCGAGGATGATGGCACTTTTGACTTGGGCACTGGCAACTGGCAGGCGGTAATGAATCTCGTGGAGAGAGCGACCGAAGACCGTTAATGGCAGGTGGTTTTCAGTGCTGGTAAAATCAGCTCCCATCTGGCTGAGTGGGTCGGTGACCCGGGCCATTGGTCGCTTGGAAAGTGAAGCATCCCCCACCAACGTTGAATCAAAGTCCTGACCCGCCAAGAGACCGGTAATCAACCGAGTTGACGTACCGGAATTGCCCATGTCCAGAGGCTGGTTGCTTTGCGTCAGTCCCTTTAAACCAACACCGGTGACCACGACCTGGCCGTCTCGTTCATCAATTTTGACCCCCAAATCCTTGAAGGCCTGCATCGTAGACAGGCAGTCAGCTGATTTCAAAAAATTATCAATCGTTGTTACACCCGTGCTAATCGCCGCAAAGATAATGCTACGGTGGGAGATACTCTTGTCACCGGGAACGGTGATGTGTCCGGTTAATTTTGTTCGATTTTGTTCTGCCATGATTTATCCTTAGAAATTCTTGAGTTCACGACGGTAGTCTGCCATTTGCTTTTGCAAGCGGGCGAGGTTGCTGCCATCGAAAGTATCGGTAATTGCTTTGGCCAATTCGATAGCAATCACGCTTTCAATCACAATTGAGGCGGGCACAATTGCGGTGGTATCGGAGCGTTCCACCGTAGCCTTTTTGACTTCCTTACTATTGATGTCGGCACTTTGCAATGGCTTGTACAGCGTTGGAATGGGCTTCATCGCGGCTTTAACAATCACGGGCATGCCGTTGGTCATCCCACCTTCAAACCCGCCCAGGTGGTCGGAATTACGGGAAAAGCCTTGGCCTTCTTGCCAGTCAATTTCGTCCATGACCTGGCTGCCGGGGTGCTCGGCATTTTCAAAGCCATCACCGATTTCAACACCCTTCATGGCATTGACACCCATTACGGCTGCTGCGAGCTTGGCATCTAATTTTGTATCCCAGGAAACATATGATCCTAAGCCGGCTGGCACGTTTTCAGCCACCACTCGGATGACACCACCCAAAGTATCGCCATTGCGCTTCGCCGTATCAATTAATTCATGAATGGCTGTTACCTGGGTCTCTTCGGTGAGACGCAAGTTGTTTTGACCAATCAACTTTTCAATTTGGTCAACATCCGTGGGTTGGTTACCCTCGGCATGGATGCCACCAATGGCTTCCACGTAGCCGACAATCTTGATATCTAGGGCTTGCAAGACCTGCTTGCAGATATTACCGATAGCAACCCGCATGGCTGTTTCACGGGCTGATGACCGTTCCAAAACATTGCGCATGTCGCGGTGACCATATTTCATCCCACCGACCAAATCAGCATGGCCGGGGCGGGGACGACTAACGGACCGCAGGGTGTTTTCAGGCGTTTCCTCTGAGGTGGGATTCATGATTTCAGACCATTGCTTATGGTCGCGGTTTTTAACCGTTAAGGCAATTGGGGAACCGAGCGTCTTGCCGTGGCGGACACCACCAGTGATAATGACCTGATCGTGCTCAATTTTTTGCCGGTTACCACGGCCGTAGCCACCCTGACGGGCAGCCAAGGCGGCGTTAATCTCATCGATATCGAGTTTTAGACCAGCGGGGATGCCTGTCAAGATTCCTGAAAGTTCCGGTCCGTGTGATTCGCCAGCGGTTAAGTATGTGAGCATAATGTTTTTCCTTTTCTATTTCTGGATGGGGTCTGGAGAGTAGTTGTTGCGGAGGTGGCGAATGATGGAAAGCGATTTGCCACTACCTCGTTCTTATTTCAGTGATGCCTGGTACTTGCGGGAATTATCCATAATGGTTTGGATAATGTCTTGATTATAAGCCACCAGGTCCTTATTTTTGGTTTTCTTGGCAACATTGTCGAGAACCTGCCGCTCGCGGTCGAGGTCTTTGATGGCAATTTGGCCATTTTGCTTGAACTTATGCACATCATCAACAGCGGCGAAGCGTTGTTCGAGGAGGTCAATCAATTGTGCATCGATGTGGTTAATGTCTTCCCGTGCGTCGGCTAAAGAGGTGTTGGCCCGCTTTTCCCTTGGCAATGCCCAGAACATAATCACGGCGACTGCTAGGCCAACCAAGGCGACCAGAATGTCACCGGCCATGATGTTCATGCTTGGGTTCTTCACAATCAGTCCGGTAATGATTGGCACTGAGAAGGAAGCTAGGGAGCCGAAGATAAAGAAGAGACCCGTTAACATGCCCTTGTGCTTTGGGTAGATGGATAAGAGGGTGTTCAAGGCGATTTGCATCAAACCACCCGCAGCGCTCAAACCAAAGAGGAAGGTGGCGATGGCCGAAACCGTTTCGTTGGTACTCAAGGTAATCGTGGTGATAGCCAGTAATGAGACGGCATTTAATGTGAGGAAGAGCTCTTTTTTAATGGTCAGGCGCTTTAGTAAGACTACGACGATGATCACGCCACTGATGGAACCAAGGCTGTAAAGGGAAAGGAGGAAGTGAGCCATGGCGGCCGTGAAATCAATTTTCTTAGCAAAGATGGTAATCCATTGGGTAAACCAAATCATGACGGCCATTGAGGTGTAGCCGTAGACAAAGAGGCCAGCAGTCAAGGCTGATTTCTTAGCAAAGCCAAGCTTGAGGCCGGACGTTTCTGCAACAGCGGCCGTTTCCTTGGCGTCCTTCACGTTAATCGTGAGAACGTTGGCGAGGTTGACCAGCAAAATCGCGGCTGGAACCAAGAATGAAAGGCCGAACCAAAGCTTTTGCTCGGTTAAGAAGAGAACGATTAGTGGCAAGATGAATTCGCCGACAGAAATGAAGGCCTTCAAGAGGACACTATTACTGGTTCCGTTTTGGTTGATTTCTGCCAAAAGTGGGTAGGTTGCTGAGTCGAGGGCTGAGTTGGCTACGCCGGCCAAGATGGCTAAGCCGTAGGCCAGGGCAATCGATTGGTTCAACGGTGTTGCCACGAAAAAAATCAGGTATGTAATCATACCGATTAAGAGGGTTGTCTTGCGGCCAAAGCGGTCAGAGATAAAGCCCATAATCAGGTAGGCGATGAGACGGCCGATACCAATTCCGGAAAGGATAAAGGAGGCCACTGTTAATGTGGATTGCCAGTGATGGGCCAGGGTGACCAGGTTTTGGGTCAGAATAATCATGCCAAAGCCGTGGACTAAGTAGTTGGTGAAGAGGCCGGCTTTGAGACGAAGGCGGGAAGTTTGCATAACGATTTCTCCTTAGAGTAGCTGAAAGATTTGACGAATTTGAGCGATTGTGAGCTGACCGGGTGCTGACCCGCTGGCTTCATCGAGGCTGGCGAAGGTAATCGCTGACCCGCTTAGTTGACCGGCGATCCGACTGATTTTACCAAGGTCACCCATGGCCATTGTGACGATGGGGATGGCTAGGCTTTCCTGAGCGGTTTGGCTGGCGGTTAAGAGGCGTAAGACATCAGCCTTGGCGGTTGGCATAACAGCAATCTTAGCCATGTCCGCCTTCAAGTTGGCCATTTTTTCGAATTGATTTTGTAAAAAGGCGTTGGTTGGGGTTGATTGGAAGTTGTGGTAACTAGCGATGACCTGAAGGTTTTGATTATGGATGGCTTGGATGGCCTTTTCAACCATTTTTTGGTCGTGGTCAACTTCGACATCAATCAGGTCAAAATCACTTTGAGCAAGTTTAGCTAAGAGGTCGCCGTAAGCTGCTTCTTCAAGTGGCATGGCACCGCCCTCACCCTGTGTTCGAAAGGTGGCGATAATGGGGAGGTCACCCAAGCCGGTCGTTAGGGCGGCTCGGATATCTTTTAAATCCTTTAATTCTGGGGTGTGGTCGAGGTGGTCAATCCGCCATTCGACTAAATCAGGTTGGCTTTCCTTGATGGCTGGTAGTTGCGCCTTCAGCTCATCTAGGTTAGCGGCGACAATGGGGAGGGCAATAGCACTTTGGTCGTTTTCCCCGATGATGATATTGTGACAGGTCAGTGTTTTCATTGATGGTCCTTCTCCTCAATTGCCGCTTGGACGAGGTCGATTGGCATGTCTTGGCCGGTCCAAAGTTTGAAGGCGGCTGCGCCTTGTTCAATCATCATCCCCAAGCCGTTGTAAACGTGGTCGACGCCGGCATTCTTGGCAATGGTCATGAGCTTGGTTTCTCTTGGAGCGTAAACTGTGTCGTAAACGACCAGATCCTTTTTGAACCAGGTTGGGTCTTCGACCAGGCTTTGGTCTTCCAATGGTTTCATGCCAACGCCGGTGGCATCACAGAAGATGTCTGCCCAAGCGAGGGCTTCTTTTAAAGCGGCTTGATCAGCAAGGTCTGTTAAGCTGGCCTGGCAATTGGTTTTCTCATTGATGATGTCAACGGTTTCTTTTGCGTGGTCGAACCGGCCGTCGTGACGGTTGAAAATCCTGATTTCGCTGAGGCTATCGAGTGCAGACTGAGTCGCAATGGGTGTTCCAGCACCACCGGCACCAATCAAGACCATCTTTTTTCCAGCAACTTCATGGCCCTTTTTCTTTAAATCAGTGACGAAGCCGACGCCGTCAGTGGTGTAACCGGTTAAGACGCCGTTATCGTTGACCACAGTGTTGACGGCTTGGTTGAGCTCGGCTGAAATATCGAGCTTGTCGAGGTAGGGGATGATGGCCTGCTTATTGGGCATTGAGACGTTGGAACCGCGCATGTCTAAGGTGCGGATAGCAGCGACACCATTCTTGAGCTTCTCGGTTGGGACATCAAAAGCCAGGTAAACGAAGTTTAGGTTCAAGGCCTCAAAGGCGGTGTTGTGCATGGTTGGTGACATGGAGTGGCGGATGGGGTAGGCCATCAAGCCAATTAAGTAAGTGTGTCCATCAATTCTTGTCATGTGATTCTTCCTTTCTGATTTAAATAAAAAAACCGGCTAGGTAAAGACCTAGTCGGCTGATTGCTCACAGTGAGAAAGAAAAGATTCCATCATGATTGCCATCGATTACCGACTAGGTGTTACATCTAGTCGGCCAACACAAAGATGACTTTATTACCTAGATGCGTACGCTTGAGCACGTCCGCATCGAGAATTGGACGTGCTATCTAAAGTAATAAAAGCCATAATAACGACTCATCATTTGTGCTGATGGTTTTTTCATTGTTGGAATCCCTTTCCGTTAAGTTGCTTTAATTAAAACATAAGAAATTTGTTTTTGCAAGAGTTATTATCATCTTTTTCTCATTTTATTCTTTTTTCGTTCATTTTGTGTGGTGCCTAAATAATAGACTATATAAGAAGAAATGTTTGGATATCAGTTGCTCTTTCTTGGATTAAGTTATTTTTTAAATGGCAGATTACAAGTTTAATTCGAACAACTCCGAAAAACTTCTAGTGGCGTCTGG
>NZ_LDUY01000028.1 GCF_001038455.1 Fructobacillus sp. EFB-N1
AACGAACAATAACTAGTATAGCGCCTGCCCTCCTACTCGTCAATAGTTTTTTTGATAATTTTTTGAAAGTTTTGATTACACTAAAAGGTGTTATTGTACATTTTTCAATGATGACTGCTTTTTGTTAATTTATTGTAAAAAGATACTGTACTTTACATCACTTTAAATTTAACATTTATCTAAATATGATTAAAAATGCGACTTTTTACAAATATTTGTGGTAAAAAATTATTGTTTTCGTATAATTAATATAGAATTTATTCTTTAACTAATAGTACTTATCAATTTCATCCATTTATTTAGAAAGGTTTCTAAACGGGAAAGGAGGCGAATATGGCTTGCTATATTCTAACAACAAAGAAGCGTGACCAGCGCTTGTTCCGTAAAATTTTAACCGATCCACATATTTTTGAAACTCCACGAGAACTTTTACTCGCGATTCATTCAAATAAAAGAGGTCCAATTTTAATTATTGATTTGGAAATCCGTGGTCACGAAAAAATTGGCTTTCAAACTGCCGAATTAATTAAGAAGAACAATCCCAACGCCCAAATCATTCTCTTAGCGGAAGACAGTCGATTGGCTAACTACTGTTTCGAGTACCGATTAGGGGTTTTAGACTTCATTATTAAGAATGACCGTGATTTAGCTTTTCAAAAGCGTCTTTTACGTGCCATTGAAAAAGCTCAGTACAATCTTCACAAAATTTTTTATACAAAACCAATTTTTGTGCGTTTTCCAAACGGAACACGGTCAATTTTAATTGACCTAACACATATCATTTATATTTCATGTGAAAAGGGGACTCATCACCTTATTTTGCATGAACACGACCGTATCACAAAAATCAGGGCCACACTTAAAACCGTTGTCCCACTCCATAAAGATATTTGTCAAATTCACTCAAGCTTTGCGATTAATTTAAACTACTTAAAGGACTACCAACCCAAGAAAAAAATTATTACGCTCTCAACCGGCAATGCCTTACCCGTTTCTCGTCGCTATGCAAGCGAAGTCCGAATGCACACGACTTGGTTTACTCAACCACCAAGCAAAGATGAAAATCCAAACTTCAAGCGCAATGATTAAAAAAAAACATCACGACCACGGATAGTGTGGTTGTGATGTTTTTTTGAAAACTGATTTAAACGATTGGATAAACAAAGGGGAGGGATAAGTCATTCAAAATTACTTATTAATCGTAATATCACTTGCCTTAACATCATCCCCAAAGAACGGTGCCAAGTTCTGTTGATAATCGCCCGTAAAGAAGCCGTTGTTGTTCAACTTCTTAATTTCATCGTTAGTCCAATTCAAAACACTCTTGTTACCCTTTTGAACACCTGGGGCGATATAGGCTTGGTCACCTAATTGCTTAATGCCGACCTGATAGTCTGGGTGATCCTTAACCCAGGCAAAGAGATATGAATTATCATCCGTAATGGCATCTGCTCGTCCGTCGCTCAAGGCAGCAAACTGTTGTGTCTTTGAGTCAAACTTCAATAACTTGGCATTTTTGTACGTTTGCGTAAAGTATGTTTCAGCCGTTGTTCCCTTGTTGACAATCAAATTCTTACCGTTTAACTGGTTAACGTTGGTAATTAAGCTTGCTTTCTTTGAAGCGACACCAATTGAAACCTTCATGTATGGTTTGGCAAAATCAATTACTTGCTTTCTTTCTGGCGTGACCGTGAAATTAGCGAGGGCAATGTCGGCCTTGCCAGAATTAAGAGCATCAACTCGGGCATTGGCGTTAACCTGCACGTACTTAACCTTAACGCCGAGGTCTTGGCCGATTTTCTTAGCCAAAGCAATATCGTATCCCTGACGATTACCGTTTTGATCAACCCAACCGTAAGGTTTCAAATCACCAAAGACAGCAATTTTAATTTCACCAGATTTTTTAATTTGCTGAATAGTGCGACCATTTTGACTTGAACTGTCCTTTGAGGTGAGCGCATGGACACTAAAAATACCAACAATAATAACCAACACAGCTACTAATGACCAAATAATTTTCTTTTTCATTGTTTTTCTCCTTATTAATCTTAATTAATACCTAGTTTCTTTGTTCTAAAAAGACATACTCTCCAAAAAAACGCGAGCCCGTTTTGTTTGTGGTTCCTGAAAGAATTTTTGCCCAGCTTGTTCTTCCACAATTTCACCGCTATCCAAAAAGATGACCTTGTCAGCAACTTGTTTGGCAAAATTCATTTCATGGGTGACCACAACCATCGTTAAGTCCTGCTCGGCTAATTGTTTGAGAATTTCCAAGACCCCACGAACCATTTCCGGATCAAGTGATGCCGTTACTTCATCAAAGAGCATTAGTTTTGGATTTAAAATCAGCGCACGCACTATGGCCACTCGTTGCTTTTGACCCCCGGATAATTGCCGTGGATAATAATTTTCAAATTTTTCTAATCCGACTTCAGCAAGTAATTGCCTTGCCTGGCCAAGAACTTCTTTTTCATTTCTTTTTTGAACTTTCAATGGTCCTAAGGTAATGTTTTGCATCACCGTTCGATTCGGAAAGAGATCATAACTTTGAAAGACCATGCCAATTTCATGTTTGATGACCGCAAAGGCTTTTTTATCATGTGGGTCAATCTTTTGACCGAAAATTTCTAAATCGCCGCTATCAAATGATTCGAGCCCATTAAAAGTACGAATCAACGTTGATTTCCCTGAACCAGATGGCCCCAGAACCACGGTTACCTTATTTTTGGGAATGGTGAGGTTAATATCTGTTAAAACGACTTTGTCGCCAAATTTTTTATTTAAGTGCCTTACTTGAATTATTTCATCTGTCATTAGCAACGACTTTCCTTTCAATTTTCTTGCTTAACCAGGTGAGGGTGCCATTGATTGAAAAATAAAAAAGGGCAATTAGACCGTAAACGACAAGTGGTACCGCTCGATTCGACGAATTGGCTTCAATGATTTGCTGGCCAACCGTAATGACTTCCGTCACAGATATCAATAACAAGATAGAAGTTGTCTTAATAATCCGCGTACTCAAATTAATATATGCTGGCAAGATATTGACCAAGCTTTGAGGTAGCAGGACATAGCGATAACTCTGCCAAGTCGTCAGTCCAATTGCATAGGCACTTTCTTTTTGTCCCTTCGCAACCGACTGAACCGCGGCACGGACAATATCTGAAAATTCGGCGCCAAACCATAGTGAGAAAACCAAAACGCTCACTACTGTTGCGGGTAAATTGAAATTTAAATCCCGCGGAAAAGTGTAATAAAACAAAAAGAGCAGGGGAATCGTTGGCACGATTCGAAAAATTTCCAAATAAGTGCGGAAAAATCCTCGTTCAACCCCTGTAACGTTCGACCACAACAAACCCAAAAAGCCACCAAGAATTGTGCCAAAGAAAATGGACAAAAAAGAAATTTCAATCGTCACACCCAACCCCTCAATCAATCGACTAAGGTTCGTTCCAGCCAGAATAAGATTAATTGCTGAAGTTAACACGGCGCAGCCTCCTTTCAAACCAAGAAAGTCCCAGCGAAAGGGGAATTAAAATAATTGCATAACTAACAACCATCATTAATAAATATTCATTACTGCGATAATTTTGACCAATCAGGTCTAATGCCGTATTGGTAATCTCGGGAATGGCAATCACTGTAAAGATGGACGTTTCCTTAATTAAAAAAATAATATTGGCACCAATCGCTGGCAGCGAATACAAAATTCCTTGCGGAAAAATAACATATCGTGCCAGTTGCCAGGTACTTAATCCAACCACTTGCCCTGATTCCACCTGAATCTTAGGCACTGCCTCCAGGCCACCTAAGAAAGCATCGGCCATATAAGACCCACCTAGAAAAATCAGGCCAAGGATGGCTGTCTGCTCGGCCGGTATTTTTAAACCAATGCCCGGCAAGCCATAGTAAATAAAAAATAGTTGGATTAGTAACGGCGTATTTCGTGAGACGGCTATATAAAGCCGCAATACATGGTGGCCAATAACTTGATAGTAAAGCCAAAACGCAACAACAATTCCTAGCAAAAGGGCACCGATAATCCCAATGGTGGCCAATTTTAACGTTAGAAAAAAGCCGTTAATAAAAGCCGGAATTGCCTGTTGGATGTATATCCAAGACATAAAATTCTCCCTATTTCCACAACGAGAATCAACGGTATCCTCAAAAAAAAGCCACAAAAAAAGCAACTCCAAAAATTGAAGTTGCCTTTCAATCGCATCTTGCTCCATTCCAAAAGTCATCTAATACTACTGGTAGCTATTATCAAACAATGCAACGAAAATCTATGCGTAAGTTATTTTGAGGACCATCTTCTCAACTTTTGTGTTTATCACGTTCTCGATATGTTCGTTGCATACACATTCGCATGAGTGGTCCTCCTCTTTTATCTTAATCTAAAATGATTATATATTGATGAGTTTAAAATGTCAACTTTCTCATTTTTATCCAAAATAAAATCATTAGTTTTAGCAAAAGAAAAGAAGTCAAAACCCTTGATAAGCTTGACTTCTGGTAAAAAAAACCACGGTCTTTCAATCAAGGACGATTCATCCTTCAATACTGTGGCGTTTTATTTTAATTATTGTTCAGAATCTGTATCGTTTTGGTCAGCCTCTGCTCGAGCAACTAAGTCACTAACTTGGTCGCTAACGGGGGACTGGCTATTATCTGCTTCTTCCTGGCTTTCAACCAAAGCAGCTTCTGGACTCTCAGCGTCCATCTCAACCGGTTCCAATTTCGTCAAGGTTGCTACCTTACTGTCGTCTTCCAAACGAATCAAACGAACGCCTTGCGTTGCTCGACTAGTTTGACTAACCGTATCAACGCTGAAACGAATCATGACGCCTTGATCAGTCGTGACCATGATGTCCTCATCGCCATCAACCGTGACCATTCCGGCCAAAGGTCCGTTCTTTTCGGTAATGGTTGCTGTCTTAATTCCTTTACCACCACGGCCCTTCACAGGGTATTCTGTGGCAGCTGTTTGCTTTCCATAGCCTTTTTGACTAATCACAAAAACCTTAGAGTCTGGCGTTAGGATATCGGCACCAATTACTTCATCCCCGTCACGCAAGTTGATTCCTCGAACACCCGCGGCGCCACGACCCATGAGACGGACCGCTTCTTCCGCAAAGGTCACAGAGTAACCATTCATCGTGGCAATCACAATATTTTGCAAGCCATCTGTCTGCAAGACCTTCAAAATTTCATCATCGTCGCGAAGGGTCAAGGCCTTCAAACCGGACGTCCGGATATGGGCAAAGTCTTGCACCTGTGTTCGTTTGACAACACCCTTACGGGTGACAAAGAAAAGGTTATCCTGGCTTTCAGCCGGATTACCGTTAACAGAAAGAAGAGTTTGAATCTTTTCATCTTCTTCAAAGTTCAAAAGATTAATTACGGGGATTCCCTTGGCCTGACGACCGTATTCAGGAATTTCGTAACCCTTCATCCGATAGACCTTCCCCTTGTTGGTAAAGAAGAAGAGGGAATCGTGAGTTGAAAGGTTCACCAACTGGTCTACAAAGTCTTCATCATTCAGATTCATTCCCTGAACACCACGGCCACCACGGTTTTGTGCCTTGAATTCACTCGCTGGCACTCGCTTGATGTAGCCGTTATTGGTCAAAGTAACAATCACATCTTCTTCTTCAATCAAATCTTCGTCTTCGATGCTGGTCACATCACCGACTTGTAATTCAGTCCGACGTAGGTCACCAAAGCGGTTTTGAATTTCAAGTAATTCATCGTAAATCAACTGATCGATTCGTTCCTGGTGGGCCAAGATATCTTTCAAATCAGCAATTAAAGCAACCAACTTTTGGTATTCATCCTCTAACTTATCGCGTTCCAAACCGGTCAACCGGACCAAACGCATATCCAAAATAGCCTGTGACTGCTTGTCAGAAAGGTCGTAACCTTCAATCAAGCGCGTCTTGGCTTCATCAGATGTCTTAGATGAACGGATAATATTGATAATTGCATCAATGTGGTCGAGGGCAATGCGCAGGCCCTCTAAGATATGTGCCCGTGCTTCGGCCTTCTTTAAGTCAAAGATCGTCCGACGACGAATAACAGAACGCTGGTGGTTCAGATAAGCAACCAGGATTTCCTTCAAACTCAGTGTCTTAGGGGCACCATGGTCGATGGCCAACATGTTGAAAGAGAACCCAGTCTGCAAAAGGGTTTGCTTGTACAAGTTATTTAAAATAACTGAAGCGGAAGAATCCCGTCTAACGTCAATTGAAATTCGCAAGCCTTCACGATCGGTTTCATCGCGAATACCGGTAATGCCTTCAATCTTCTTATCGCGAGCTAACTCCGAAATTCGTTCAATCAAGCGCGCCTTGTTAACGGCATAGGGGAGTTCGGTTACAATAATCTGCTCCCGACCTGATTTTGTCGTTTCAATATCGACCTTGGCCCGAATCGTAATCGTCCCACGACCAGTTTCGTAGGCCTTTCGGATCCCAGCCTTACCCATCACGATACCGCCAGTTGGGAAATCAGGACCAGGCAATGCTTCCATCAAATCAGCGGTTGTTGCTTCCGGATTGTTCATCAAGATATGCAAGGCCGAAATAACTTCACCCAAATTGTGCGTTGGGATGTTGGTTGTCATTCCAACGGCGATTCCAGTTGCCCCGTTGACCAAGAGGTTTGGGATTCGAGCAGGCAAAACCTCTGGCTCGCGTTCTTCACCATCGTAGTTCGGCACAAAATCGACCGTATCTTTGTTCAGGTCACGGACCATTTCCATCGCCACTTTCGACAAACGTGCTTCGGTATATCGCATGGCAGCGGCACTATCACCATCGACAGAACCAAAGTTTCCGTGGCCGTCAACAAGCATGTAGCGGTATGAAAAATCCTGTGCCATCCGGACCATTGATTCATAAATTGCTGAATCACCGTGAGGGTGGTATTTACCCATAACATCCCCGACGATACGGGCTGATTTCTTATGGGGCTTATCCGGCGTATTGCCTTGTTCAATCATCGAATACAAAATTCGACGATGAACGGGCTTCATTCCATCGCGGACATCAGGCAATGCCCGGGCCACGATTACTGACATGGCATAGGACAAGAATGATGTCTTCATTTGCTCGGACAAATGCGTATTTTGAATCCGAGTATCCATTTCTTCTGGCATTTCGTTTACTCCTCGTCAAACACGACCGACAATTAAATATCGAGGTCTTGAACAAAGACCGCGTTATCCTCGATAAACTGACGCCGTGGTGGCACATCGCCACCCATTAACATATCAATCACAGCATCGGCTTCTTCGGCATCGGCCGGGTCAACCCGTAACAACCGTCGATTAGCAGGGTCCATCGTTGTATCCGCTAACTGATCATAATCCATCTCTCCAAGACCCTTATACCGCTGAACCTTTGGCTTAGCATTACTTGATAATTGAGCCAAGTAGTCTTCTAGTTCTTTATCGGAATCCAAATAAGTCATATTCTTGGAATTTCCCAAAGAAACACCGTACAAAGGTGGCTGGGCGATATAAATATAGCCAGCATCAACCATTGGACGCATGTAGCGGTAGAACAGCGTCAACAACAATGTTCGAATATGAGCGCCATCGACATCGGCATCCGTCATGATAATAATCTTGTGGTAATTGGCCTTTTCAACATTAAAGTCATCCCCAAAACCAGAACCCAAGGCTGTAAAGAGGGAACGAATTTCTTCGTTGGCCAGAACCCGGTCAAGCGTTGCTTTCCCAACGTTCAAGATTTTTCCACGAATTGGCAAAATAGCCTGTGTCAAGCGGTTACGACCTTGTTTAGCAGAACCACCGGCGGAATCACCCTCGACAATAAAGAGTTCTGAAATTTCAGGATCCTTTGAAGTATTATCGGCTAATTTACCAGGCAAGTTTGAAATTTCCAAACCAGACTGCTTTCGGGTCATTTCGCGAGCTCGCTTGGCTGATAAACGAGCCCGTTGTGCTAGCGAACCTTTTTCAACGATTTGCTTAGCGACAGCTGGGTTTTCCATCATAAAGCGTGAAAAAGTCTCAGAGAACATCCGATCAGTTGCCTGACGGGCATCCGAATTTCCCAACTTTGTCTTTGTTTGACCCTCAAACTGAGGGTCTGGGTGCTTAATTGAAACAATGGCCGTCATACCTTCCCGGACATCTTCTCCGGTTAATGATTCGGCCCCTTCTTTAATAATCTTTTGCTTCCGAGCATAGTCGTTAATCACGCGAGTCAAAGCTGTCTTAAAGCCGGTTTCATGCGTACCACCTTCATAGGTGTTGATGTTATTGGTAAATGTCTTCAGGCTTTCTTTGACACCAGTTGTGTATTGCAAGGCAACTTCAACGACGATGCCGTTTTCTTCACCTTCAACATAGACTGGTTGATCAAACAAAGCTTGCTTGTCTTCATCAAGGAAAGAAACGTATTCCTTAATACCACCCTCAAAATGGAAAGATTCCTTCAGTGGTTCATCCGAGCGCTTATCCTCGATTGAAATCCGCAACCCTTTGTTCAAGAAGGCTAATTCGCGAACTCGTGTTAACAAAGTTTGATAATTATAAACGGTTGTTTCTTGGAAAATATCAGCATCGGGCTTGAAGTGAACGATTGTACCTCGTTCGATTGGCAATGGCCCATCTTTTTTTGTCATCGGGGTTTTGACATGACCCGTTTGGAAATCCATATAGTAGAGTTGGCCATCACGAACAACTTGGACATCCAGTGACGTTGAAAGGGCATTAACAACAGAGGCTCCAACACCGTGAAGACCACCAGAAACCTTATACCCGCCGCCGCCAAACTTTCCACCGGCATGCAAAATCGTAAAGACGGTTTCCAAGGCTGGCTTGCCCGTCTTTGACTGGATATCAACCGGAATTCCACGACCATCATCTGTGACGGTGATGGAGTTATCCTTCTCGATTGTCACGGTAATATGGCTAGCAAAACCAGCAAGGGCTTCATCAATTCCATTATCGACAATTTCCCAAACGAGGTGGTGCAAACCTTGCGCCGTCGTTGTCCCAATATACATCCCTGGACGCTTTCGAACGGCCTCTAAGCCTTCCAAAACTTGAATTTGGTCCGCATTATAGGCATCCGCATCCGTATGCATTTGACTTGTTTCTTCTGGATTTACTGCGGCAACTTCTTGATTTTCTGGATACTCTTGCTCTGCCATCATTCTCCTTTACGCCATCATGGCTACTCTTCCACTTGAACATGACCGGCCTTGACGATAAAAATTTTAGGTTCCTTAATCAACTGACGAGCCACTTCCGTTAGGGAAGGAGCTGTGATAAAGGTTTGAACCTTGTCTTGAATGGCCATTAAGAGGTGTGTCTGCCGGTTGGCATCCAACTCACTTAAAACATCATCCAAGAGCAAAACGGGGTATTCACCCGTTTCTTGATGCATCAACTCGATTTCACCAAGTTTTAGGGCAAGGGCCGCCGTTCGCTGTTGTCCTTGTGACCCAAAAACCGCCACATTGGCTTGGTTCACATCAATAATAAAATCATCTCGATGTGGTCCTGCCAAAGTAGTGCCTTGCCGCTTCTCTCGATCGGCATTCTTCTCAAAGACCAACGAAAGGGCCTCTTGTACTTGGTCTTTTTGCATATCCTCTTCAACTGAAATCGCCGTTTGGTAATGCAAGGTCAAAACTTCTTTTTGACTCGCTACTTCCTGATGAATCTGATTTGCCTGAGCTTCTAATTTGTTTAAAAATTTCTGTCGCGCCAAAATAATTTGACTAGCGACGTCAATTAGCTGCTCCGTTAAGACATCTAAAAAGATTTGGTCACGCTGGCCACCCTGTGCCCAAGCCTTCAGATAGGCGTTACGATCTTTGAGAATTTTTTTATACTGGCTACTTTGCTGTAAATAGAGTTTGTTCATCTGTCCAAACTCGATATCGATAAAACGGCGCCTAACCGTCGGCGCTCCCTTAACCAAGTCCAGGTCTTCCGGAGCAAATAAAATGACGTTTAGTTGGCCAATGTAAGTTGACAGCCGGGATTGATCGAGGTGATTAACCCGAGCCTGCTTGCCTTTAGCCGACCAAGAAAGGGAAAGGGGGGTTTGACCGAAGCGATTTTTGATTCGCCCAGTAATTTTGGCCTCTTTTTGTCCCCACTGAATTAAATCCTTATCGGTTTTTGTTCGGTGAGAGCGGGCCAATGCCAGCGCGTAGATGCTTTCCAAGAGGTTCGTTTTTCCCTGGGCGTTTTCCCCTAAAAAGACGTTAATCCCGCTTTGGAAATGCAAATCAGTTTGATCGTAATTACGAAAATGGCTGAGGGACAGCTCGCTTAGTTCCAAGAGCCTGGTCCACTCGGCTTTTGATTCGATGACCGCTGAGCCGCTTTTTTATTCGCCCGTTGTTGACGAGAAATCGCTGTTTGGCGTTTCTTTTCCTTGTGCGCTGCTTGCTTTTGGCCAGCAGCAAACCGAGCTAAGATTGCCTGTTTTTCAGCCTCTTCGGCATCTTCCTCTGCGCTTTGATGATCAATCAAATAGCGCGCTCCTTGGAAGTCAACCTGGTCACCTGGGTACAATTTCTTGCCCCGACGATTTTCTTCTTCGCCATTTAACAACACTGATTGCTCAGCGAGAAAAGCTTTTGCCTGCCCACCAGAAGCAATAATGTTTTCCATTTTAAGCAACTGGGCCAGGGTAATATAAGCGGTTTTAATTGCTACGCGTTCAGCCATCGTTTTCCCCGATTTCTTGGTAAATACTTACCCCGTTATTATACCATACTTACGCTAATTTGCCCCTGAGAGCCGTTTTTAGCTCAATTTCTTTCTTTTGGGCATTCACACTAAACAAATAAAAAAGCAGTAGAAGGCTTTTTTGTGCAAAATGGCACAAAAAAAGACGGCCATCAGAATGAGCCATCTTTTTCTAAAAAATTGATTAAAATGTGCGGACTGGTGTTACCAACTGAAGTTGTTTATTATCGGTTTCACCCTCAGGAATAATGATGAAGGGCCGTAAGTTCGTTGTAAACTTCAATTCAACAGTCTTTCCCTGCAAAACGCGCAAAGCATCACGAACATAATCCGGGTTAAAGGAAATTTCCAAATCTTCGCCAACAACCTTTTCAGCTGTTAACTCTTCTTTCACTTGACCAACTTCTTGTGAATTTCCAGAAAGTTGTGCTTGACCATCTTTAATGGTCAGCAAAATCACGTTATTGCGTGATTCGTGTGACAGCAGGGAAGCACGATCGATAGCACCTGATAAAGCAGCGGCATCAATTTGCAGTTCGGTAGTTGCTTCACTTGGAATCAAGCGATCAGTTTCTGGATAATTCCCTTCCAACAAGCGTGAATAGAAAGTTGTCTTGCCAAAGATAAAAGCAGCCTGGTTACTTGAAAGCTTAATTTCAACACGGTTTTGTCCATCTAACAACGATTGCAATTCATTAAAGGCTTTTGCTGGAATAATCACGGATACCTTATCGGTATTTTCAGTGCCAGTTAGCGTTACGATTCGTTGCGATAAACGGTGTGAATCAGTTGTGACAGCTTTAATTTGATTCCCATCCAACGTTAAATGGATTCCCGTTAAGATTGGCCGACTTTCTTGCGTTGAAGCCGAAATTTTTGTTTGCGCAATAATTTCAACTAATTGAGCAGCTGAAACTTTTAATGATTTGCTTTCTGATAATTCAGGTAATTTTGGATAAGCGGAACTTGGTTGGCCATTAATCTTAAATGATGCTGAGCCAGAAGTAATCAAAGCTTGCAAACCATCAATTTCAAGTGTCATCTTGTCGGCAGGCAAATGCTTCACGATATTAATAAAGAAAGTTGCTGGTAAAGTAATGCCACCTGTACTTTCAACAACCAATTCATTGGTGGTATCACTGGCTTCCAGTGCAATCTTAATTGAGATATCAGCATTTGATCCAGTTAAGACAAGATCTTCCTCAGTCAAATCCAATTTAATGTTTGTCAAAATCGGAATGGTTGTTCGAGATGAAATTGCGCGAGCAACATCATTTAAAGCTTTGATAAAGGCTTGACGGTTAATCGAAAATTTCATGGCGCACGGCCTCCTTTATGGTCGGTACATCTATATTATATTAGTATTATTTAACTAGTAGTAATAATAAGGGCTGTGGAAACGGGGGATTGATGAATGAGGCCTAATTTACTCACTTTTTGCCTGTTGATAACTTCGGGACTAACTTGAAAGAAAAGAAAGTGTTATCCACAAGGCTTATTTCCCGTTTTTTATCTCGTTTGCGAGGTCTTCAATCAGTTCCTTTGTTTTTGGTTCCGTTTCAACCTGTTCGGCTACCTTGTTGTAGGCGTGCGAAATGGATGAGTGATCGCGGCCACCAAATGATCGGCCAATATCGGGTAATGATTTGTTTGTCATGGTACGGGTGAGGTAAATGGCGATATGTCTTGCCGTGACTAAATCAGCCTGGCGTCGGGATCCCTGCATATCGGCAATTGTTTGCATAAAGTAGTTGGCGACGGTTTCTTGAATCCGTTCCACCGTAATCTTTTTGCCTTGGTCGATATTCAACTCGGTTAAGATTGATTGGGCCGTTTCAATGGTTGCCGGCTTGTTCATGAAGCGAATCTTGGCTTCAAACTTGTGAAAGGCTCCTTCCAAAGAACGGACGTTGGTATCAATTTTTTCGCCAATTAATTCCAGGACCTCGTTTGGAATATCGAGATCATTACGTTCCTGCAAGTTCCGCAAAATAGCGACTCGGGTTGGCAAATCAGGCTTTTGAATGTCCTGAGTAATGCCAGCTTCAAAGCGAGAGGTTAACCTAGTCAGCAAGTCAGGAATATCGGTTGGGTATCGGTCAGAAGTCATCACAATTTGCTTGCCGGCCTTCGTTAGGGCATTAAAGGTGTTGAAGAACTCTTCTTGCACTTTTTCCTTACCCGACCAAAACTGAATATCATCAATTAAAAGCATATCGAGCGATCGGTATGTTTTTTTAAATTTAGCCGTTGCATTGGAATCGGCCTTGTTTCCTTCACGAAGTGAATCTGTAAAGTCATTTAAAAAGTCTTCTGCTGTCGCATATTTGATGCTGGCATTTGGATGGGTAGTGGCGTATTCGTTACCAATGGACTGCATTAAATGTGTCTTACCCAAACCAACCCCTCCATAAATAAGGAAGGGGTTGTAAACTTTGCCGGGTGCTTCAGCAACAGCCAAGGCCACTGCTAAGGCGTTTTCGTTCCCGGCACCTTTGACGAATTTATCAAATGTAAAATCAGAATTTAAATCGTTTTCTTGGGAGAAAGGAATTTGGGTGGGTTCGTTGTAGCCGTTGAAATGAGCGTTTGTTTCGGATTCGCTGTCTTCTTCGACCTTTAGTTCTGGCCGAATGAAGTCACCGGTAATTTCGTTGGCATGTTGGACGAAGTCCATGGCATATTGTTGTGTATTCCATGCCTGGATGATATCAGCGGCATGGTCGGCAGGGACAGATAAAACAAGTTTGCCATCTTTAAAGCCAATTGGCGTAAGTGGGGCGATCATTGCTTCAAAACTGACAGGACCGGTTGTTTTGTAAAGTCTGAGACTGACCTCTTTCCAGAGGACGTCGGGATCAAGTTGTTTTGACATGTAAATCTCCAAGAAAAATTAGATAACGGATGAAGCTATGCTGAATATTATAGCAAAAAAAAGGGGGAAAGACTAGTTATCCACAGGAAAGCGAATAAAAAGAAAGTTATCCCGCTTGGGGACTAATAACTGTCTGTCATGTGGAGAAGAAAGGGAACAAATTTTCGGGTTATCCACATATCAACAAAGTTATCAACGTCGGAAAGGGGATTATGCTCGTTTTTCCTGACTTTTTCAACGTTATCCCCAGAAAGCAGTCCCCAACCTGTGGATATGTGGATAAGTCGGGCATAAGGTGTGAAAAGACAGTTATTGTCCCTTTGTGTCCACAACCTTGTGGTTTTCTTTTGGATAAAGCCGTGGAAAGCTGATTTGACCCGATTTTAAAATTTTTAGTATTTTAGCTGGAGACTTTGGTGCAAAACTTGCCTCAAAGGCGGATCCGTGGTATGATTAGTCTCGAATTGCAAGAAATTTTGCAGACAAATTATTAATGGAGGAAATATAGATGAAGCGTACATTCCAACCAAAGAAGCGTCATCGCGAACGCGTACACGGTTTCCGTAAGCGTATGAGCACTAGCAATGGCCGTAAGGTATTGGCTCGCCGTCGTGCTAAGGGCCGTAAGGTATTATCTGCCTAATCAGGTCGCTGCATGCAGTGGCCTTTTTATTTTTATTGGATTTTTAATGCAGGGTTTTCCTGTGTACATAAGTGAACGGTGATTTAGGTAAGAGACCATGCGCAAGACATTTCGGATTAAAAAACCAGCCGAATTTCAAAACGTCTTTGACCACCATCAATCGGTGGCAAATAAGTATTTTGTCTTATATCGGTTAAAAAAACAGAATCAAAAACATTTCCGTCTTGGGCTTTCAGTTGGTAAAAAAGTCGGCAAGGCTCATGACCGGGTTTTTGTTAAAAGACGAATTCGACAAGCTTTTTTGGAATTAAAACCAAAGTTGGATTCACATGTTGATATTTTAGTGATTGCCAGACCAGCTGCAGCACACCAGTCCCAAGCTTTTATTAAGAAACAACTTGAACATGTTCTAAAGCTTGCGAAACTTTTAAAGGATGAAAATCATGACTCGAATCAATAAATGGGTAAAAACAATTGGTTTTTTGCCATTGCTCTTAGCAGCATTGGCCATTGTTGGCATTGTTCTTGCTGACCTTTCATATAGCGGCCATGTTGCCGGTTCTGGCCTGTGGGGTGGCTTTGTGGCCATCTTTATTCGCTCGATTTTGGGCGTTTCTTCTTGGTTCTCATCTTCATATGGACTTGGAATCATTGTTTTTACGGTCTTTGTTCGTTTCCTGATTTTGCCATTGATGGTTTATCAGGTCGATTCCATGAAGAAGATGCAGGGCTTGCAAGATGAAATTAAGGTCTTGCAGGATACTTATCCTGGTCGTGATACTGAGAGTCGACAGTTGTTAGCTGCCGCCCAGCAGCAACTTTACAAGGATCGTGGTATTTCCCCTTTTGCCTCAATGCTGCCTTTGTTAGTTCAAATGCCGGTTTTGATTGCCTTATACCAGGGAATTCATAATTCACCTGTGTTGCGTTCAGGTTCTTTCCTTTGGTTGAATTTGGGTCACCAAGATCCTTATCTCATCTTACCGATTTTGGCTGCCTTGTTTACCTTTTGTTCTTCTTGGCTGTCGACGCAGTCTAACCCTCAGCAAAACGCGATGACAAAGGCAATGCCATATGTCTTTCCATTCCTAATTTTGTTTACGGCTTTGGCTGTTCCTTCTGCCGTTTCTCTTTACTGGGTGGTTGGAAACTTGTTCCAGATGGTACAAACATTCTTCTTGCAAAACCCATTCAAGATGCGCCGCGAACGTGAAGAAGCCTTGGCTTTGGAAAAAGAAAAGGCGCGTAAGGTTCGCAAAGCCCAACGTTCAAAGAAGCGTAAAAAGCGTTAATTTTTATTGTTTAAATGAAATCACAGCAATGATTTGCTGTGGTTTTTTTCTTTGATTACTTTTATAGTAAAGAAGAGCGTTTGATGGTCTTAAAAGTTTGACGAACGATGGTTTAATTAGACTGTTTTTTTTGCTATGATACCTAGTGTTATTTTTTTTGAAAATTAGTGAGGGGGGAGGGTCATCATGATTGAGATGTTAAAGCAGACACCGAAGTTTTCTTGGTACCATATCACTGATATGAGTCCTGCAGACGAGAAAACTCTTTTGGACGACCATGGTTTAACAGAACAAATGATTGGCTATGCGGATGACCATAACGAAAGTGTTCGAATGGAATTTGATCCTGAAGCGGATGAGGCCTTGATTATTTTAGATGTCATCTCAGCTGAACCGGAACCAGTTTTGACCCGTCCTTTAGGGATTGTTTTGGTTAATGGTAATTTATACACTTTTGCGCATCGACCAACGGACTACATTAAGAAAAATTTTTTAACTGGTGATGCTACCTTTCATCGTTCGGATGATGATGAAATGTCGGTCTTTGAATTTATGGTGACGGGTATTTATCCATTAATGACGATGTTTGGTGATGAAATTACCGAGATTAACCGACAACGACGGGCGATTCAAGCACAGTTTAGTAGCCGTAAGCAACTAACGAAGCACACTAATGATTTATTGCATCTACAAATTCAGATGATTTACCTCCAAAATTCGTTGGCAAACGATTTAATTATGTTTGACCAAATCCGACGTTCATATGAAAACCACGTTTTAGAAGCTGATTTGGATCGATTAGATGCCGTTCGGGTCGAGGTTGAGCAGGCGCGGGACATGGCTGGTTTAGCAATGGAAGTGATTAATGCTGTTGCAGATGCGACAGGATCACTGGGAAATCGGGATTTGAACTGGACGATGAAGGTCTTAACTGTCTATTCAATTGTCTTTACGATTCCAACGATTGTTTCCGGTTTTTATGGTGAAAACGTCGATTATCTGCCTTTTGCTCATGGTGCTTCGGGCTGGTGGGTGACCATCATTATCATGTTCTTAATGATGATTGGTGCGACCTATTTGTTCTATCATTATGGTTTTTTGAAAAAGTAGACAAAGACCCTGATTTTTATATCACATTGCCGTATAATAAATTTATAACAAGAATATTGCAAATGTTGTGAGGATATTATGTCGAGAAAAAAACGGAAAAATGAATTTATCGAGCAGCGAGATTTACTGTTTGAGAAGTCTTCTGCTGGCTGGGTTTCTTTCCGTCGCTTTTTGTTTGCACCGAATCTGTTGACCTTTGTGATTTCGGTCGTTGTTGGTAATGCTTTTGGTGGAGCAATCAAAGACTTAGTGAGCTTGTTAGCTAGCTTTATTTCCTTTGTTTGGCGATGGCTCTTTACCCCAAACCATCCGATGTACTTTGCGGCAACGCAACAAGCTTGGTCAGCGTTTATCACTTCGTTTTTAACAATGATTTCGATTGCGTTGGCGGTTTATTATACAATCCAATTTATTAATAATAAGTTAATTAATTCGGAGAGTGAAAAATGGGGTTATGATGAACCCCATGAGGATATGATGGCTTTGCAAAAATTGCAGCGAGAAAACAACGATTTGATTAAAAAGAATAATGAGCTGCAGGAAAAGGTTTTGCAGGCACTAGCAGAAAGCAAGCAAAAGAGTTAGTCTAAAAGGAGAGTGAAGAAGGATGAAGCAAACAACAGTTATTGTCACGATTGTCGCGTTGGTTTTGATGTTTATTTCGATTGCAAGTTGGATTTTCAAGCAGGAAGGTTTTTCTCTGGTTTGCGCCAATTTAGGGACGGTCATTTTGTTGATCGCCTATTTGTGGGATAATCGTCGCAAGGATGAAATTGATTAAGAAAAAGTAAAGAACATTGATATTTCTTAAAGCTAAGATTCTTTCTTGGCTTTTTCTTTACTTTTCTTTGATGGCGTTTCACGTGAAACATTTTCCGGCTGTTTCACGTGAAACGCAGAAAGGATGGGGGAATGTTATTTAAAGATGCACAGGTGACAATCGATCCTGTTGAGATTCCTGATTACGTTGACCGTGTGATCAAAAATCAAAAGTACGGTTCAGAAGATTATCAGCTTTTCGATTTGTATCTACCAGCGGGTGACGGGTTGCACCCAATCATTTTGGACCTTCAGGGAGGCGGATTAGTTCGAGGGATGAAGTCATCCTTTAAATTAGGACCTTCATTGAAATTTGTTAAAGAAGGTTATGCCGTTATTTCAATGAATTATGCACTAATCTCGACCAAATCATTTTCTTTTCCAAAACAAGTAGCAGAAATTCGAGCGGTGTTGGCAAAAGCTAAAAAAGATGCAGAAAAGTATCAATTAGAAGCCAATAGTGTTGATTTGATCGGAGAATCTTCAGGCGCACAGCTGGCAATGCTGACAGCCTCATCCGTAACGGCCAAAGTGAAGTTAGGACGGATTGCAGCACCCGATGATTTAACTGATTTGCCAGAAATTAAACATGTAATTGCCAATTATGGACCTTATGAATTTGATCAATTCGCTCGACAGTTTCAAGAAGAGGGCATTCAACCTAAATATGCCGAATCTGGTCAAGCAATTTCGTTTGAAGGATTAGCCTTAGCAGGTTTAGCAGTCGATGGAAACCCAATCGGTGTTAGCCAGGCAAATCCAGCCAACTACTTCACTAAAAAGACGCCAGCTGTATTAGCTTATGCAGGCAGTGCTGATCAAGTTGTGCCTCATCAGCAAAGCCTTGATTTGATTGCTCGGTATCAGAAAATGACAGGAAAAAAAGCCATCTGCAATATCATCTCAGGTGGCCACCATGGTATTTTTGATTATGATACACCAACTATTTACCAAGAAAAAATGGCTTTCTTGAAAGATAAAGATTGAAACAACGGTTAAAAAGATTTTAGAACATAAAAAGAAGGTAGGAATTAAATCCTGACCTGTACCCCAAAAGTTGAAGTAAATATTTAGACCTAGCTGGCCAGTTGCC
>NZ_LDUY01000029.1 GCF_001038455.1 Fructobacillus sp. EFB-N1
CAACAATCGACCCATGAAGTTACATAACTACCAGACGCCACTAGAAGTTTTTCGGGGTTGTTCGAATTAAACTTGTAATCTGCCATTTATAAAACATATTTTATTTTTATCTCTTTTTAATTTTGAAAAAAATATAAAATTTCAAATAACAATATTACCGTAACTTAGATTAAATTAGAAATAAAGTTTCTTAATTAAAATCCAATAGATTAACTTTTCTTCCTATTTAGACTCATGATAATTATAAATTAATCAGTTTCATTACCACATCGTATCAATTTTCATTCATATATTATTCCAATAGGAAATCACGAACTTTCAAAGCAAATTATTAGTGCAATCCTTTTTCTGAATAAATTGAAATGACAAAGCTTGTATCAAATTAATTAGTACACGAAAGATTCTTCGCATGACAAAATATATGTATCTATATCACGACCATCTCCTAAATAATCGGAAATTTATGACATTTTGACAAATAAAAAATCGACAATGCTTTGAAAAACAATATCGATTTATTTCTAGTAGTGGTTCAAATATTATTTACCAATAGACAATTTATCTTATGAGCAATGTGACAAAAATGATTTCTATTTAGTAATCTGATACAAACAAAATAAAGGTCACAATCACAACTTTTTTTAATTTTAGGTACTACGTTGTATTGTATCCTAAAGAGCCCTTTTATCCTTACTCTTCATCATTGCTATCACTAACCGCAAAGAACGCAATCACAGCTAACACGGTGTAAATAAAGAGTGTTAGAATCCAGTGATCTAAAACGAAATCAAGCACCATCAATGCTCCAGCAAACATCAACAAGAACGGAAGAAGCCAGGATATAATCTTGTATGATGTCCAGTACATAAGATAAATGCCACCAAAAATTAAAAATACAAATCCTAGTAAGACCATCTTCTACTTTCTTTCATTCTTTGTTGCATGGGTGCCTTTGTAATTAACACTACCTGGGTCATTGCTATCATAATTATGTAATCCAATCACCACTACATATACAATGATTGATACAACGATAACCCACTTCTGCTTTTTATTGACTTTCATAGCCATCTCCCTGTTTTCTTTCTATTCTGTCTAGTTTAGCATTGATTACAGCAAACTTTTTGCTCAGCTTCTCATCTGATTCTTTCCTTTACTATGGGATAAAAAGTGATGATACCCCAAATAAATGAACTTAACTAGAAAGAACAAAAAAACTAATTGACTAGTGGTCAATAATCTAGTAAACTATTTAAGTATTGTTGACCATGGCCCCATGGTCAAGTGGTTAAGACGTCGCGTTCTCAGCGCGGAATCGAGGGTTCGACTCCCTCTGGGGCTATAAGCAAGCTATACAGTGCAAATTTGCACTGTATAGCTTTTTTCTTTTGTAAGTAGCTTTATATCAGGACCGCCAAAGCATATAAAATATAGTAAAAAAATCAGAACTCTGTCTAAATTTTGGAGCATGTATTAGAAAATTCATTTCCTATTTATCTGTATGCAGAATTCCACTCGCAGACATCCCCAAATTCAGACCACAAAAATACCAGCAATCAACCCAAAAACCGCTCCACCCCACCCGCACCCAATAACCATTCTAATCGGCTCAATACTCGCCTTCATCAGGTTCGAACTCCGAGCTAAACTGTGAGATAATGAGGATATTCGAGCAAATGCTGAATTCTGATTTTTTGCACTAACTAATAAACGTCTGCCCCCAACCTGAACCACGGCCGAGCACTCATAGTTAACGCAAACAATTAAACCTTCTTCATCCATTTTGATCATGTACGTTAGGAGCTTTATCATGATTACTCTTTCCCACCTATCAAAATCATTCGGCGGCCACCAAGCTGTTTCCGACCTCTCCTTTACCCTCCAACCAGGTGAAGTTCTCGGACTAATCGGGCAAAATGGTGCCGGTAAAACCACTACTTTTCGGATGATTTTAGACTTTATCCAGGCAGACGAGGGCACCATTTCCTGGGATAACCACCCAATCGACGATCATTTGCGTCGGAAAATCGGCTTCTTACCCGAAGAACGCGGTCTCTATCAAAAGCAAACGGTTGAAGAACAGGTCGTCTACTTGGCCCAACTGCACGGCATGGAAAAAAAGGCCGCTAAGACTGCCCTAAAAGACTGGATGGACCGCCTTCAAGTCGTTGGCGAGCCAGGTGACTTGGTGCAATCGCTGTCAAAGGGAAATGCCCAGAAAATTCAAATGATTATGGCGCTGATTTTCGAGCCCGACTTCATTATCCTCGATGAACCTTTTTCGGGCTTAGACCCCGTCAACGCGGCCATTTTTATGGAAGAAATTAAACGTCTCAAAGACCGCGGTGCGATGATTATTTTCTCATCACACAACATGGATAACGTGAGCCAAATTTCAGACCAGCTACTCATGCTCAAAAAGGGCCGAACCGTCCTCCAGGGGTCCATTCAAGCAATCCGTGAATCCTTTGGCCGGACTCGACTCTATGTTGAAACCCCTAATTTGACGCAATCAGACTACTTGGCGATGGCCGGGGTCATTCACGCTGAACCAAAGGACGGTGGCTATATGCTGACACTTGCCGATGAAGATGCCGGACGACAAATTTTTGAAACCGTAACCAAAAATGGCTATATCCCCGCCTTCTCACAACAGCCACCCACTCTGGCTGAAATCTTTAAAACGGAGGTCAGCACCAATGACTAACCCCACTCTTCTAGTTGCTAAGCATACCTATCTCACTCGCCTCAAGAAAAAGTCCTTCTGGTGGTTAATTATTTCCCCCATTCTTTTAATTGCTGTAGCAGGCGGCCTGGGCTTTGGTATTAGCTACTTTTCAAACGACCAACCGGCAAAAATAGCCCTCATTGGTCCCAATACCAGTCGTGAAGCGATTAGCCAATCAGCCAACAAACTCAATATCAAAGTCTCTTCAGTTACCGATGAGAAATCGGCCCAAAAGGCCTTGAAAAAGCAGACAATCGACGGCATCCTGACCTTAAACGGCGGTCAAGGCACATTAGTCACTCAGCCCAAAGCACCGGAGATTGACAAAGATCAATTGCAAGCAGTTTTAAGCCAGCTGTTCTTGGCAACCCAAGCGGCCGATTATGGTCTGACTGCACGGCAAACTGCGGCATTGATGACCCCCTTTAGCCTCAAGACAACGGTCCAAAACCAATCAAGCCAACAGGATGCCGATAGTAACCAAGCTGCAAAGGCAGTCATTTCAGTTGCTGTCACCATTATCGTCTTACTAATTGTTTCCACCTATGCTTCCTTAATCGGTAATGAAATTGCTAACGAGAAGTCATCACGAATTATGGAAACCCTGCTAGCGGCCTCATCAGCCCAGGCGCAATACTTTGGCAAACTCCTTGGTATTACCGGCCTCTTGGTTACCCAGTTGCTTTCCTATGTCGTCCTAGGGGTAGGTGCCAACCTCTTCGGTCAGCAAATTACGATGGTTAAGCAGGCGCTTTCCTACCTAACCGCCTTGACTCCGGCATTTTTGACTTATACATTTGTATTCATCATCGTCGCCACTGGGCTGTACCTGATCTTGGCAGCGATTGCGGCTTCGTTAGTCAACGATACTTCACAGGTTTCCCAAGCAATGGTCCCTGTGACCACCCTAGCCATGATCCCCTATGTTGTTGGACTGGCATCCGCTTCAAACGGTGGTAATAACATCGTCGTTCGAATTTTTGCTTACATCCCCTTTATATCGCAATCAACGATGCCCAGCCTCCTCGCCAACCAATACGTTAACTGGTGGCAGGCACTTCTGTCACTGACCATTTCGCTGATTGCCCTCGTGGCACTTGCTCAATACGGTCAAAAGCTCTACGCTAAGAACGTTTTGTCCTACTCAGACGAAAATATCTTAAAGCAACTCTTAGCCTCTTTCAAGCGCTCTTAAGCGGTTAAAATCAGCGTTGCAATCGACTAGCTAACAGCGCACAAAAAAGCGACCCAAGTAATCAAATTGATTACTTCGAGTCGCTTTTAATTTGCCGTCAAACTGACGTCAAACGATATTAGTAATGTTACTTAAACCAAGCGTTGACTTGAGACTTGTGCTTATTAATCCAGTCATCGGCGGCCTTTGTAGGTGTCTTACCGTTTTGAATATCAAGCATCACCGTCTGCATGTCGTCCTGTGTCCAATGGAACTTCTTCATCACCTTGTAGACATCAGGGTTCGTCTGCTTCAAGTTCTTACGAACAACCGTATTAATTGTTTCTTGTGATCCCATCGTTCCCTTTGGATCAGCCAAGTACTTCAACTTATACTTGTTGAACATCCAGTGTGGTGACCAACCAGTCAAGATAATTGGTTGCTTATCCTTGTAAGCCTTATCCAATGCTGAAACCATTGCACCAGATGATGATGCCTGCAAATTCCAACCAGAAAGGTTACCGTAAGAATCAATTGTCTTTTGTGCAGCAGCCATAACACCGGCACCAGGCTCAATACCCGTAATGGTCTTGTTTGCCTGATTTGTCAAATCAGCAATTGAGTTGACATTCATATAATCTGGAACAACCAAACCTAACTTCACACCAGTCAAATTAGGACCAAGCAAATCAACATCGTTCTTATACTTAGCGTACAAGGCCTTGTGAGTATTTGGTAACCAAGCCGAAACAGTTGCATCAGTTTGCTTGTTAGCAACTGATTGCCAGTTCACGGCGTTATCAAGTGGCGTAATTGTCACATCATAGCCGTGCTGACGCATTGCTTCAGCCAAGACGTTCGTTGAGGCAACTTCAGAATCCCATTCAACATAGCCAATGTTGACTTTCTTTCCTGAAGCTTGATGAGCAGTGATGCTGCCGGCAATACCGGAGATAGCAATCACAGCCAACATTGCCCAAGTAGCCAACTTACGCCACTTTGGCAACTTTGGTGCAGAAACAGGTTCCGTGTTCATTCGTTGAACAAAGCGGTCAATGATAATGGCCAAGATAACCAAAGCGATTCCATTAACGAATCCTGAACCAACGTCGGCGTGTTGAACGGCTGACAAGACACCACGACCAAGTCCTGGTGCACCAATCATCGAAGCCGTCACAACCATTGACAAGGCCAACATAATAGTTTGCTTAGCACCGGCGATAATGGTGTTCTTTGCATTTGGCAATTCCAACTTGAACAACTTTTGCCAAGTCGTTGCCCCGAATGAGTCAGCGGCTTCGACCAAATCAGTTGGCACCTGTTGCAACCCAAGGTAAGTAAAGTTAACAACTGGTGGCAAGGCAAAGATAACGGAGGCAAAGGCCCCAGGCACGACACCGATACCAAAGAAAGCAACGGCCGGAATCAAATAAACAAAGGCGGGCATGGTCTGCATAAAGTCCAAGATGGGCTTTATGACCATGTAGGCCTTCGGCGACTTAGCTGTCCAAATCCCCAATGGAATTCCAATGACCAAAGAGACAGCCGAGGCCATCAAGACCAATGTCAGCGTCTGCATCAAATCAGACCACAATCCTTGGTTGGCAACCAAAGCCAAACCAATCAAGATAAAGAATGGTTGACCATATTTCTTAGGCGTCAACAACCATGAAATCAATGCCAAGGCGATGATGAAAATTGGCATTGGAATCGCTGTTAAGAAGTTCGTAATGCCATCCATCGTAGAGGAACCACTATTTTGAATGGCCGTAAAGAATCCAGAAAGATTCTTTGTTAACCAGTTAACCCCATCGGTTACCCAGGAGTCGATTGGGAGTTTGGCAACTGATAATAAATTAATCATTATTGTCTCCTTCCGTTTGGGCTAAAGCTTCAATCACGGCACCACGAATGATAATGCCGTGGAGCTTCTGATTTTCATCGACAACGGCCACGGGCGTGTGCGCGTCATAAATGATTGGCATAATGTCTGAAACAATCATATCAGGCGTTACGGTTGGCATCGCTGTGATCACGTCACGCAAAGTCAACTTTTCACGACGAGCATTCACAGCCGCATCAGATGTCACGTACCCGACAAATTTCCGGTTACCATCCACGGCAACCAAACCAGAAACCTCTTCTTCTGACATCCGGTGTAAGGCAACGTTTGGCCCATCAGTATCAGCGTTAACCGTCAAACCAGGAATCATGATGGATTCCGCATTCAAAACCTTTGAACGATCAACATCTTCCACAAAGTTTTCAACATAATCGTTGGCTGGGTTAGTCAAAATTTCTTCTCCAGTACCAATTTGTTGTAACTGACCATCCTTCATGATGGCAATCCGGTCACCCAAACGCAAAGCTTCGTTCAGGTCGTGGGTGATGAAGATAATGGTTTTCTTCACATTAGCCTGCAAATCCAAGAGTTCATCTTGCATTTCGTGACGAACCAATGGATCCAAGGCCGAAAAGGCTTCATCCATTAAGAGAATGTCAGGATCATTCGTTAATGCCCGTGACAAACCAACTCGCTGTTGCATCCCCCCTGAAAGCTGTGAAGGATACTGGTCCTTAAAGGACAAAAGTTTCGAATTTTCCAAGGCTTTTTCGGCACGTTCGCGCCGTTCTGCTGCTGGCACACCTTGGATTTCCAAACCAAATTCTGTGTTTTCCAGAATGGTCCGGTGTGGGAATAAGGCGAAATTCTGGAAGACCATCGACATTTTCTTCCGACGAATATCAAGCATTTCTTTCTTATTGTAATGGGTAATATTTTTCCCATCCAAAAAGATTTCCCCACTGGTTGGTTCGATCAGGCGGTTGAGCAAACGAATTAACGTTGACTTCCCAGAACCTGACAACCCCATGATGACGAAGATTTCGCCCTCATTTACATCAAGGTTAATGTCGTAAACACCAACCGTTGAACCAGTCTTTTCAAAGATTTCGTTCTTAGATTTATTTTCTTCAACCATCTTCAAAGCGGCCTTCTGGCGCTTTCCAAAAATTTTGGTTAAATGCTTAATCTGAACTTTTGGCATAAACCCTCCTATGAGTTGACTATCCTGCTCATTTAAAATAAACTAAATAAGTGACCACCGTCGTGGATTTTAGCGGTGGTCAATAGTGACCACTCTATTATCATACACTAGTGGTCACTTTTGTCAAATTAGAATATTTATTCACTAATTCTTTTAAAGGACGCCGGTTATGCCGAAAGTTAAAGAACCTCGTTATCACCAAATCGCTCAGGAAATCGCTGAGCACATCGTTAATAAACAATTTCTCGTTGGCGAAAAGCTGCATGCTCGGTCAACCTTAGCCGCAACCTTTGGCGTTTCCGCTGAAACCGCCCGCAAGGCGATTTCAGTGCTAGCCGATCTCGATATCGTCAAGCCCGTTCACGGCTCTGGCGTCGAAGTTCTTTCAAGGGAAAAGGCCCGTGAATTTCTCGATCAAGCAAAAGAAAGTCGCGACCTGCAAACCACTCACAGCGAAATTAAAGGCTTAATCGCTAAGCAAAAAGAGGACTTAGCTAATTTAGATGAGGCCTTCTCACTCATATTGGATCAAACCCAACGAGTGCGCAAAAATAATCCCATGTCACCTTACGAATTTATCCCCGAAGCCGCCTCACCGATGCTTAACCAATCAATCGGTTCTTTGAACATTTGGCAAAATACCGGAGCAACGATTATCGCCATTCTCCACGAAGACGAAATTATCTTATCACCCGGCCCCTATGCCAATATCATGCCTGGTGATACGATTTATTTCGTTGGCTCCGATAAAACGGTTGAAGCTATCCATCAATTCTTTGCTGTTTAACAGCGTATTCTTTGTAAAAATCAGCTATTAGCGCTTGAATAGCACCGCACCAATTAATCAATTAAACAAAAAAACTAGAAAACCATTCGCCTGCATGCGCGAATTTGGTTTCTAGTTTTTATTTTGTCTTACTTTAAACGGTCGTGGTAGACCTTGCTTTGTTCTTCATAGCCTGGCTTATCCAAGAGGGCAAACATGGCCGTCTTATAGGCCTCAACACCAGGTTGGTTGAATGGGTTGATGTTAAAGAGATAACCTGAAACACCCACAGCCAATTCAAAGAAGTAAATCAATTCACCCAAACCGGCTTCATCTTGACGGTCCAAGTGGACGGCCAAGTTTGGCACACCGCCATCGACGTGAGCCAAGACAACGCCAGTTGCGGCAGTCTTATTAACTTCTTCCAATGACTTTCCTTCCAAATAAAGCAAGCCATCTTCGTTATCACCAGTCTTTGGGATTGGTAAATCATGCTTTGAATGATCAATACGAACAACCGTCTCAAAGAGGTCACGACGGCCTTCTTGGATATATTGACCAAGGGAATGCAAATCAGTTGAGTAGTTTGCAGATGAAGGATAAATGCCCTTTTGGTTCTTTCCTTCTGATTCACCCATCAACTGCTTCCACCACTCTGACAAATACTGCAAAGATGGTTCCCAGTTAGCCAAGATTTCAGTTGTATAGCCCTTATCGTAGAGAATCCGGCGGTAAGCCGCATAGGCTAAGGCTGGGTTTTCATGGACATTGTCACTGCTATAAGTCTTTTCAGCTTCCGCTGCACCAGCCAAAACATTTTCAATATTGATGCCGGCAACGGCCATTGGCAACAAACCAACCGCTGATAAAACAGAGAATCGACCACCAATACCATCAGGGATAACCAACGTTTGGTACCCTTCGGCGGTTGCCTCATTCTTCAAGGCACCCTTCTTGGCATCCGTCGTGGCCACGATACGTTCTTTGGCACCTTCTTCACCATACTTAGCTACCAAACGTTGCTTAAAGAAACGAAAGGCAACGGCTGGCTCCGTCGTGGTTCCTGATTTTGAAATCACGTTCACAGAAAAATCTTGGTCACCGATTACTCGGTCCAATTCATCTAAGGCCATTGGTGACATGGCATTACCTGCAAAGTATACCTTGACTTCATCGCCCTGGACTAATTCGTTATGCCAAGGTGACTTCAAAAAGTCGATGGCCATTCGCGATCCCAAGTAAGAACCACCAATTCCAATGACCACCAAAACCTTAGAATTCTTTCTAATCGCATCCGCCGCCTGATGAATTGGTGCTAAGCTAGCTTGGTCTTGGCTCGATGCCCAGTGGAACCAATCGGTAAAATCAGCCCCCGCACCGGTCTTATTTACCAACGTCTGATGCGCAAAACGAACCTGATCCTTAATTTCATCTAATTCGTTGTCTGCAACAAAGTTCTGTAAACCATTCGAATCAAAATGGATTGCTGCCATGAAGAATACCCCTTTCTGTCCGGAAAGTAAACGCTTTCACTATTTTTATTATAGCACTCTTTACGGTAATGTTAACGCTGTGACTAAAAATTAGGCAAACTTTTTTTAAACTATTTCTTAGCTGTCGCCGTTAAAACTTGTAAAGGAATTTCCTTATCCGTGTCAGAAAGGCCAGGCAGGAAGTTCGCCTTCAACTCCGGCTTCGCATAGGTGACCACGTCGGTACTCTTGTCATCGGGACGAGATTTTAAGTCCTTCAACGATTGAATCTTCAATGACTTTTTCGGACTAGTCCAATAAGTCTTGCTTGCTGCCACCTGCACGTCAACTGATTTACTTTCCCCATCGACACCAACAGTCTTGTGGTTTGTCAGTTGCTTACCCAACGTATAGGTATACGCTTTCTTTTTGGCCAAAACCTGGTTAACCATATCAATTGTGGTTTGGAACCGTTGCTTTGTATCCGTGTAATCGGCGGCATTGTTGACAACCGTCAAGAATTCATGTCCCTGTTGGTCAACGACGTAACCAGTGAAACAAGCCCCGGCTTCTGGCGTTGAACCCGTCTTCAAACCAAGGATTTTCAACCCGTTTTCATTATCCAAGCCTTTGACAATGTTGGCAAATCCCTGACCAAAATCAGAAGTTTCCGTTACCTTGACGGTCTTGTTTTTTGTATAGGTAATCGTTGGACTAGCCGTCACCGTCTTCAAGGTTGGATCCATTGTCATGATTTTTTTGGCAATTTCTGCCACCTGCATCGCTGATGCATGGTTTGCAGCCGAATCAGATGCGGAGGTAACTTCGTTGTTGTTATAAGAGTCACCGTTTGTCAAACCGGCCCCATTATACCAGGCGGTTCCCTTTAAGTTCAGGTCACTGGCCAAAGACTCGAGGGTTTGTTGGGCTGTTTGTCCGGGCTTGGTTAAGGCTGCCGTTAAAGTCAGCGCAGCATCATTGGCGGAATTAGTAAACATTGCCCAGTACAGGTCGCGCACCGAAAGCTTATCGCCCGTCTTCATATTCAAATGCGAAATGGCATCCGCATTTTGTGCCGAAAGATCGGCATTAGCTGGCACAGTCACCAAGTCAGTCCACTTCAATTGATTGCTTTCGATGGCCTTCAAAACACCGTAAGCCACCAACATTTTACTTTCAGAGGCGATTGGTGCTTGCTTATTAGCATCCTTTTCCCCCAAAACTTGGCCGGATGTTAAATCAATCACCACGGCCGAAGTGGCATCAACATTTAAGCTTACCGGTTGGTCCTTAGTTGCCTGGATCGATGATTTAACATCATCTGGTGTCAAAAAATATAGACCAGCACCCAGCAAGGCCAGCACCAACACAAGGATGGCAATTAGGATGGCCCAAAACCGCCCCCGTTTTTTCTTTCGATTGGCGGCCTGTAACCGATACATTGGCTTTTCACTCATAACTCTATTCTTCTTTCACTTGTTTCAGCGGGAGGGTCATGACGAATGCCGTGGCCGTCTCATCTGATTCGACTTTTACGTGACCGTTATGCTGGTCAATAATGCCCTTCACGATGGCAAGGCCTAAGCCCGTACCACCAGTCTTGTTGTTACGCGATTCTTCCACTCGGTAAAAACGTTGAAAAATATGATTAGCCGAACTAGCAGGTATAGCAGGACCATCATTAATCACCCTGATTTCTACCAATCCATTCTCCTTGACCTGGCCAGTTAATTTGATAAAGCTAGCACCTTGACCATATTTCAGTGCGTTTTCAACCAAGTTGATCAAAACCCGGGCTAATTTGTCCGAGTCACCTGACATCACAATCACACGTGGGTCTAAATTAGTAGCAAAGCGCAGATGGCGATTTTCCGCCTCCATGGCATAGTTCGCTAGGACTTGATCAAAAAGGTCGCCCAGCGAAAAATCAGTAATATTCAAGCTCACCTGTGTTGTTTGTAACTTGGCAAACTCAAAGAGGTCTTCAACCAGTGTCTTCATCTGGTTGGACTTATGATAGGCCGTCTTTAAATATTTAGCCTGGTCTTCTTCTGATAAGGGCGAATTGGGCGTGACCACTAAGCCCAGGTAACCAATAATGGCCGTTAGCGGCGTCCGTAAGTCATGAGAGATGTTGGTCATCATCTCATCCTTCGACTTTTCAACGGCTAACTGCTCTTCATGAGTCAAATTGAACTCGGCGACCACACGGTCAACTAAGGCCGTTAACTGCCGTGCTTGATTGCTATAAGTCGGTAACTGCCGCTTTTCCTGGTTTTCAGGTAAATCCGACTCATCATTGCCATCCGATTTGTGATCAAGGTCAGGATGGTTGGCAAGGGTGTAGAGTCGTTTCGTCAGGTTTAGCAATAACAACCGTTCTCGACTACGCCGCCACAGATGAATCAACCAAATAATTAATAACAGTAGCCAAACAATGTAAAAAAAAGGCCAGCTTTCCCGAGCTGACCAATTCATTTTGTCTTTTAAGAGGTCAAATACCAACGCCCAGGCAAGGCCAAACGAGGTCAAGGTGGCCAAAAGTAAAGACAAAACGGTTTGCGCCAAAATTGTACTTTTTTTGACCATAATTAGCTCACTTCAATCTTGTAACCAACACCCCAGACAGTCTGGATAACCTGGTCACCATGTGTTGCTTCTTCTAATTTATCGCGCAAGTGGGAAACGTGCACCATGACCGTCTTAGCAGAAACAACAGATTCCTGTTGCCAGACGCGCTCAAAAATGTCATCAGCAGAGAAAACCCGGTTTGGATGAGAGGCCAACAGGTATAAAATTCCAAATTCTAAGGCCGTCAAATTAACCAAATCACCACTGGTTGTCTTCACCTCGTGGGAATCCTTGTTGATCACTAAAGAGGCTACCGATAACACATCCGGCTTTTGCTCCTGGACCATGTTTTGGGATCGCCGCAAAAGCGAACGAATTCGGGCCATCACTTCCAAAGGATTAAAGGGTTTTGTGACGTAGTCGTCGGCGCCGGAAATCAGTCCCTGAATCTTGTCCATATCAGAAGACTTAGCCGAGAGCATCAAAATTGGAATGTGCGTATCCTTGCGAACAGCCTTTAACACCTCTAAACCAGACATATTGGGCATCATAATGTCCAATACCATTAAAGCAACATCCGGGTTAGTATTTAACTTTGAGAGGGCTTCTTTCCCATCTTGTGCAATCACGGGTTCGTAGCCTTCGTTTTTCAAGTAAATTTCTAATAATTCAGCGATTTCTTGATCGTCGTCGACAACTAAGATTTTCATCCCTTACTCCTTTTGATTTGCCTCATCTACCCGTGCTTGCTGAGACAACTTTGAAATGGCCAAAATACCACCATGTTCCAATCCAGCATGCTTTCGGTTCAACAGATATGCCAACCAAGCCAAAGCCAAGACCAACACATTCCCAAAAAGTGGCAAACTTGGGTTAATTACTGAAGGAACAAACATGAAGGCCGTAAAGCCGGCAACCCAAAGGATGGCAACAACAATCAGCAACAACCAAGTTGGCATTTTCTTCTTAGGGTTCTTGTCCTTTGGATTAGGTACCAAACGTTGCATTGCCAGGGTATAAATAGCACCACCCCAGAATGACAGCAAGAGCATTGACACAACGCCGATTCCCTGGCTTTCGCTTGAACTCTTGCCAAAACTCATCGTAACAGCGAAAAAACCAGACAAGAACATGACCAAGACCAAAGCCGTGTCAGTGGCCAAGAATGTAAAGGAATAATCGTGGAACTTCTTAGCTAAACGACGAGGATTCAAGTACTGCTGCAAAAGTTGAGCCGGTGACCCATACATTTGTGCAGCTGTTTTCCCTGCCTTTTGGCCGACGTAAAGCTTGTCAGAAACTGTTTGCACGATTTCTTCCTTGCGTTCGTCACTTAACTTGTCAGTTTCCGCCAAGCCCTTCTTAAATCGAAAAATAAAGTCTTGGTTCTTCTTGCTTAATTGGGAATCTACTTGAGTCATCTTACTGTCTTTCGTCCTTTAAATTTATTATACGTTGAAACGGAATTCGATAATATCGCCGTCCTGAACGTCGTAATCTTTTCCTTCTGATCGCAACTTACCGGCTTCTTTAACCGCTTTAACAGAGCCGTACTCATCCAAATCAGCAAAGGCAATCGTTTCTGCTCGGATGAACCCACGCTCAAAGTCAGAATGGATAACACCGGCAGCCTGAGGTGCCTTGTAGCCAGCCTTAAAGGTCCATGCACGCGTTTCTTTACCACCAGCGGTAAAGAATGTTCGCAAGTCTAATAAGTGGTAAGCAGAGCGAATCAACTTGTTCAAACCAGGTTCCTTGACACCAGCCAATTCCAAATAATCGGCCTTTTCATCATCGTCTAGTTGTGCAATTTCTTCTTCTGCATTTGCTGACAAAGCAATCACTTCTGCTTTTTCAGAATCAGCGAAATCCTTAATTTTTTGATAGTACGGTGAGTTCGTTGGATTAGCCATGTCGTCTTCTGCGATATTGGCAACATAAAGCGTTGGCTTTGACGTCAACAAGAACAAGCTCTTCACGACCTTTTCTTCTTCTTCTGAGAAGTCAATTGTCCGGACAGCCTTACCAGCTTCCAAGACCGGCTTAATCTTTTCCAATACAGTAGCTTCGGCCTTGGCAGCCTTGTCAGATCCCTTGGCAGCACGAGCAACCTTAGCATAGCGCTTATCGACCGCTTCCAAATCAGCTAAGACCAATTCGGTATTAATAGTATCGATATCATCAAGTGGATCAACTTTGCCGTTAACGTGGATGATTTCATCGTCATCAAAGGCACGAACAACGTGAACGATGGCGTTCACTTGGCGGATGTTTTCCAAGAACTTGTTTCCAAGTCCTTCACCCTTAGATGCGCCCTTCACGATACCGGCGATGTCGGTAAATTCAAATGTTGTTGGAATAATCTTATCTGCTGGTTCAATTTCTTGAATCCGAGCTAAGCGATCATCTGGTACTTCAACAATCCCAACATTTGGTTCGATGGTGGCAAATGGGTAGTTTGCCATTTCCGCACCAGCCTTTGTGATTGCATTAAAAAGTGTTGACTTACCAACGTTAGGTAGTCCAACGATTCCAGCTGTTAAAGCCATGTCTGTTTATCCTTTCGTCTTGAACCGCGAAAATTAATCTTCTTCGGCCTTTTTTAAGACTTTTTTCAAGCGTTTTTCAAAGTTAAACCGGGTCAACATAATTGTCCGGTTACAGTTCGAACAGGTAATTTTAATATCGGCCCCAAGGCGGTTCACCACCCAAGCGTTAGTTCCGCAAGCATGGGGCTTCTTCATTTCAACTAGGTCGCCCAGACCGTATTCAATTGATTGCGCCATCTTAATCTACCTCAATTGACAAAATACTTAAGATTCGGGCCAGATCTTGTTCTGAAAGATAGGCAATTTCAATCTTTCCAGCACCCTTTGAACCGGTGTTGACCTTGACCTTCGTTCCAAATTTGTCTTCTAATCGATTTGCTAAATCCTTAGCAAACGGTGATTCAGCCTTTTTAGCAGGCTTTTGGTCACCAGCGTTGACCTTCTTGACCAGTGCTTCGACCTGACGAACATTCAACTGTTCTTTCAAAATTGTTTGAACAACCGCATTCATCTGGCCTTCTTTTTCCAAGCCAAGTAAGGCACGGGCTTGCCCCATTGAAAGCTCACCAGCTTGAACCAGGTCTTGGACCTGATTTGGTAACTTTAACAACCGCAAAGCGTTGGCAATCGTGGTCCGTTCTTTACCTAATTTTTCGGCCAGTTGAGTTTGGTTTAAATCCAGCTGGGCCATCAAGTTTGCATAAGCACGTGATTCTTCAATCGGGTCCAAGTTATCGCGTTGCAAGTTTTCAATCAACGCCAACGTTGCCATCGTGTCATCATTGGTTGCCCGAACAATCGCAGTAATTTCCTTCACCGGCAACGTCTTCGTTGCGCGGAAACGACGTTCACCAGCAATAATTTGATACTTAGCACCGCTTTGACGGACAATAATCGGCGTCAACAAGCCATTTTCTTTAATCGACTGAGCCAGCTCTTTGATGGATTCTTCATCAAAGTGCAACCGTGGTTGAAACGGATTGGCTTCAATTTGGTCTAAGGGAATCGAAATGACTTTTTCCCCAGCCTCCGGGTTGCGGCTAATTGTTTTGGAATGGGCCAAAGCTTCCTTTGAAATACCATTAGATCCAAAGAGCGAATCCATGTTTTTACCCAAGCCACCTTTTTTATTAACCATATTGCGCCATGACCTCCTTCGCAAATTCGGTATACACCCGCGCACCAAGTGACTTTGGATCAAAATCAATAATCGCCTGGCCGTATGACGGTGCTTCCGATAACCGAACTGTCCGCGGAATGACCGTATGGTAAACCCGGTCTTCAAAGTATGTTCGTACTTGTTCAGAGACCTGCTTTGCTAAATTAGTTCGGGTATCAAACATTGTCAATAAAATTCCAGCCATTTCCAAATCAGGATTCAGACCTTGGCGGACAAGTTCAATCGTATTGAGCAATTGTCCCAACCCCTCTAAGGCATAAAATTCGGTTTGGACTGGAATCAACACCGCATCTGCTGCCGTGAAAGAATTAATTGTTAAAAGCCCTAGTGAAGGCGGATTATCAATCAAAATATAGTCATATTGGTCGGCCAGCGGTGCCAGCGCATCCTTTAAACGAAATTCCCGTCGAGGAAGATCAACTAATTGCACTTCACTTTCTGACAGCTGAATGGTCGTTGGTAAAATATCGAGTGTACCCGCTTTGACAATAGCATCGTTAGCAGCAACTCCGTTAATCAAAACTTCATAAGCATCATTTTCTAATTCTGATTTGTCAACACCAACACCAGAGGTTGCATTTCCCTGTGGATCAGCATCTACTAACAAAACCTTCTTACCAGCCTTCGCCAAGGCAGCACCCAGGTTAATACTTGTCGTTGTCTTGCCAACCCCACCCTTTTGGTTGGCTAAAGCAATAATCTTTGCCATCTGCTGGCTCCTTTTTCTTTTATAATGGCTTTTTGCTAGGTGTACCCGCTTGTCTTGGATACTTCTTTGGTGTCTTTTGTACCTTATCGATCATCTGAATCATTCGTGGATCCTGATTTGGTAAAGTGAAAGTAAAGTTTTCCTTTAATTGGCCACCAAGTGTCTGTAAAGCCTTTTTTCCGGCCTTCAGTTCATCTTCGCCAGCAGAACCCTTCATCACTAAAAGTTGTCCACCGATTTTCACAAACGGTAATGTGTACTCAGCTAAAACTGCAGTTCGCGCCACTGCTCGAGCCGTCGCGTAATCAAAGCTTTCACGTATTTTTTGATCTTGTCCAAAATCTTCGGCACGACCATGCAAAACCATCACGTTTTCTAAACCAAGGTCTGCAACAACCGTTTTCAAAAAATTCACTCGCTTGTTCAAAGAATCAACCAACGTTACCTTTAAGTTTGGTAAAGCAATTTTTAAAGGAATTGCCGGGAAGCCAGCACCAGAACCAATATCAATCAAAGTTGGTTTGGCAACCCTTAAAGCCGGTTGGTAAATTGCCAATGTCAGCGAATCATAAAAATGCTTCAAATAAACCTCATCATGGTCCGTAATGGCGGTCAAATTAAATTCCTTATTTGTCTCAACCAACAAGGAAAAATAACGGTCAAACTGCTCAATTTGCTGGTCTGACAGTGTCAAACCGGCTTCTTCAAGGGTCTTTAAAAATGCTTCTTGGTCCAAAATCATCCTCCAAACCAGGTCGTATTTTACCTAGTTTACTCTTAACAAGAATACCTAAAAAACGGGGAAAATTCAAGGTTTCACCCACTTTTTGTCCAAAGAAAAAACCCGGACAAAAGTCCAGGTTTTTCGTTATGCCCTCGGTGGGAGTCGAACCCACACGGTGTTGCCACCACTGGATTTTGAGTCCAGCGCGTCTGCCAATTCCGCCACAAGGGCAATATAAAGTATAAATACTTTATTAGGGCGGTAGAAGGGGATCGAACCCTCGCATGCTGGATCCACAAACCAGTGTGTTAACCACTTCACCACTACCGCCATGGCAGGGATAGAGGGAATCGAACCCCCATCAACGGTTTTGGAGACCGCTATTCTACCATTAAACTATATCCCTAAGGTATTAACAATCAGCTATCGCCGAAATAACATGATGAGGACTTGCACCCCACAAGGTTACTCTAACTCATGTTTGGAAACAAAAAAGAGGGCGTAGCTTAATGGACGATACAGGGATCGAACCTGTGACCCCCTGCTTGTAAGGCAGGTGCTCT
>NZ_LDUY01000030.1 GCF_001038455.1 Fructobacillus sp. EFB-N1
CAGACGCCACTAGAAGTTTTTCGGAGTTGTTCGAATTAAACTTGTAATCTGCCAATTATATCAAAAAAGAAGTCACTATATTTGCTGAGGGATATAACAGAAGGACACTAATAGACATGGTGCAAGTATAACTTGCTTTACGAATGACAGTCTTTCTTGCTAGTCTTATAAGAGTAAATTCTCTAAATTAAAGGTGAAAGATATGAGTTTTGAGCAAGATATTAAAAGGCTTCGTCAAAGTAAAAAAATGACTCAGCAAGAATTAGCTGACATTCTACACGTCAGTCGCCAAACGGTGTCGACCTGGGAAAATGGGAAAAATTATCCTAGTTTGGAAATTTTGAGAAGCATTTGTGTTTTGTTTGATGTGTCTTTCGAACAAATTATGTTTGGAGAAGAAAACACAATGAAAAATAAGCAAGATATGGCGACGACAATTGATCGGGACGTGAAATTAAAAACACGCTATAAAAAATTGACAATTACATTGGCAACGATTTTTATTTTCTTTTGCGCTTGGATTGGTGTACTAATTTTTGGCTACTCAAAAGGAATTGGTGCTATTGATCGTTGGAACCCCTTTTTGACGTATCAAGTTTCTTATACAAAAATGCCAGCTTTAACAAAGACAAATAGCCAACGTGAATGGACGGCTTGGTATTCTGATAATGAAATGGGAACCTCTTGGACCAAGTTAACCTTGTCAACTGGTGAAAATCCTGGTGTTGTGGAACCCTATGTGATGGCTTATCACAAGGGCAGTTATGTCAAAATAAGCCGAATTGTGCCTGCAAGCGAGGTTAGCACGCTTGTTCGAGGAGACCTTGAGGCTTTTGAAAAATATCAACAAGAAACATCTAAAAAAGGTGCGAGCGATGATTCTAATTTTCAAAAGGATTTGAAAAAGAAAGTGCATCTCACCGATACAATTCGAACAATAAATAACAATTAGCATTACAAAAAGGGGTCGTTATGCGAATAAACAGTAGCGGCCCCTTTTTTATTAAATTTTTCTAAGCGATACAGTTGTTTTTCATCAAAATGCGTCTTGTCCATTTTTAAAAGAATAACTTATTTTTTGATAAAAGACCTCATCAGTGAATTATCTCACCGATGAGGGCTTTATTTGTTATAAGTCGATAGTCAGTTCAATTGGAGCATGGTCTTGTCTGGCACCAGTATCAACGACCTTGATATCTTGAACCTGATTGGCAATCCGGTTTGAAACCAAGTAATAGTCAATCCGCCAACCAGAGTTATTAATCTTAGAAGTTTTAACTCGCTGTGCCCACCATGTATAGATATCTGCTTGTCCAGGATTTTTGGCGCGCAAGGTATCGGTGTAACCGGCATCCAGCAACAAGGTAAACTTTTCGCGTTCCTCGTCGGTGAAGCCAGCGGAATGGTGGTTGGTGCTTGGATGCTTGAGGTCGATTTCTTCGTGGGCAACGTTAAAGTCACCGGAAAAGATGACGGGCTTTTTTTCATTCAAACCATCAATATAGGACCGGTAGGCATCATCCCACGCCTGACGGTCCTCAAGTCGATCTAATTTTGAACCGGCATTAGGTGTGTAGACTGTCGAAACAAAGAAGTCTTTGTATTCAAGGGTGACAATCCGTCCTTCTTGATCCATTTCACCAGGGGCACCAATCGTTGGGTAGTCAACGGCAACTGGCTCTTCTTTAGCAATCATCATGGTACCAGCGTAAGACTTTCTGGCTGTTGATGAGTTGGTGTAAAAGTGATAATTCGGGAAGAGTTCAGTCAAGGCGGCTAGGTGCTTTTTAGTTAAACCGGAGCCCTTGAGTTTCGTTTCCTGGATGGCGAGAACGTCTGGCTTTTGCGCAGCCAAATCAGATAAAACGCCCCAGGTCATCTTGCCACGATCTGAACTGTGTTCAACAGCGGCGTTAATGGAGTCGATATTCCACGAAATAAATTTCATTATGTCTCAGTATCCTTTGCTGATTTTAGTTGAGGGTAAACCAACTTTGGCAAATGCTGGTTAGAGTGTTGGAGTTTGGTCCGCCATTTCCTTCATGAAGGCCGGGAGGGCCTTGGCAATTTCGGTTGGTAAGGTGACGTAGGCTGTGTCCGCCAAACTCTCTGCAATGGCCGAATGACTGTAGACTGCTGCCAAAACGGCTCTATTTGTGTCTTGAAATTGAGCTATAAAGGCCGCAATGATACCGGCCAACGTATCACCCATGCCACCGGTTGCCTGGTAGGGGCCACCAACTGTCAATTGGTAAAGCTCATTTTCCAAGTATACCTGCGTCTGGTCAGACTTCAAAACCAAAATTGGTTCAGGATTCATGGCGACAAGGGCCTCCCAATTATTGTCTTCTTTTGCTTGGTCAGCAATGGCGACTTGACCAAAACGTTGCCACTCCATTTGATGAGGCGTTAAGATAATTTGGCCCTGTGGTAGAGGTAAGTTTTCCTGTGCCATCATGGTCAAGGCTGATCCATCCAAAATGACTTTGTGTTTGTCAGTGAGTTCATTTAGGACTTGCTTTAAAATGGTTAATTCATTTCCTAAACCAGAACCAATGAGGACGACGTCCACGCCGGCAATTAAATCCGATAGGTCTTGATGATAGTCAACGACCATGGCCTCTGGTAAGCGGGCGTGAAGGGCGGCTTTATTAACAGGGTCGGTGGCCACCGTGACCAAACCAGCACCGCCGTAAATGGCGGCTTGGGCATTCATGATGGCTGCTCCGCCCAGGTCTTGGTTACCCGCGACGATTAAAGTTTTGCCGAAAGTGCCCTTATGTGATTGGCGGGGTCGAACTTGAATCACTTCTTGCACGATTTTCTCAGTTAATTTAATCATTTTTCACCTCTCTGTTAAGCATTTTACGCCTAAGATGTGTATAATGAAAATAACTTAATGAGAAAATAATGAAAAAAGGTGAGAGCGACTTTGGTCACTTCCCACAAGGAGGTCTTTGATGATTGATTGGCAGGAAAAAGCTAAGGAAGAAGAACAGGCTTACTTGGCTGATTTGAAGGAGTTTTTGAAAATCCCTTCTGTTCGTGACGATAGCAAGAAGACGGCGGATGCACCGTTGGGAACTGGTCCTAAGGATGCATTGGTTCATATTTTGGCCTTGGCCGACCGAGATGGCTTTACAACTAAGAACATTGATAACTTGGTTGGTTACATCGAAATTGGCCCCAAGGATGCTGATGAATATGTCGCCTTGCTTTCTCACGTGGACGTTATGCCTGCTGGTGAAGGTTGGGAAACGGATCCTTTTGATCCCGTCATTGAAGACGGTAAGGTGATTGCCCGTGGGGCATCTGATGATAAGGGACCCGGTTTGGCTGCCTATTACGGCTTTAAGATGATTCGTGATTTGGACTTGCCGTTGAAGCGTCGTGTCCGCTTGATTTTCGGTACTGATGAAGAAAACGATTGGACTGGCATGACGCGCTACTTCGAAGTTGAACCAGCACCAGCCTTTGGTTTCTCCCCTGATGCCGAATATCCAATTATTAATGGTGAAAAGGGAAACTTGCAGGTGAACATCACTTCACCAGCAACTAACGGGGATGATGCCCAGTTGCTTTCATTTGAATCAGGAATTCGGACGAACATGGTGCCGGGTGTTGCCCGTGCTGCCGTATCAGGTCTTGCCGCTGATCAGGTGGAAACTGATTTTGCATCCTTCTTGACTGATAACCCTCAGGTGTCTGGAACGGTGACAACAGATGGAGACCAATTGTCCTTTGAAGTCTTTGGTAAGCAGGTCCACGGTTCTTTGCCTGAAACGGGTGAAAACGCCGGAACTTACTTGGCAAAGTTCTTGAAGCAATATGACTTTGGTGGCACAGCTGCTCACTTTCTTGCCTACTTGGGTGACTTGTCACACGATGATCCAACTGGTCGAAAATTAGGTGTCAACCATGTTGATGACGTGATGGGTGCCTTGTCAATGAACGTTGGAATCCAAAAGTTTGATTTGGAAAAGGGCGTTTACATCAACTTTAATTTCCGCTATCCAAAGGGAATCGAACCAGCATTCATCGAGGAAAAGTTAGCAAAGGCAATGCCAGTCTGGGATTACTCAGCCAAGATTGGTGGCCATGCTCAAGTGCCACACTATGTTTCACCTGAGGATCCAGTTGTTAAGACTTTGTTGAACATTTACCACAACCAAACTGGTCTAGAAGCACATGACCAAGTGATTGGTGGTGGGACTTACGGCCGCTTGATGGACCGCGGGGTTGCCTTTGGGGCTTTGTTCCCTGATTCACTAGATACGATGCACCAGGTTGGCGAATTTGCCTTGGTTGATGACCTTGTTCGTTCAATGGGAATCTACGGTCAAGCCATTGTGGACTTAGCTAATTTGCCCGAATAAAAATCAGTAAAGCGATGCACACTCTGAAAGTTAAAACATCTTTTAGGGAGTCACTCATCAAAGTCAGACTTTTGTCTGGCTTTTTATTTTGGCCAATAATAATTGTCTTTAAAATGTAACCGCTTTGCATGTAAAAAATAAAAGAGTCGTTTTTTGATTCTCATATAATGAATCTAATTCGAGTTAGAGAGTTAGGGGAGTTAGAGAGATGAGAGTAGAAGACTTTTTTCATGAATATAACCATCGTCATGAAAACGATGACTTGGTTGGTGAAATTGAAGAAATTCAAGATTACTGGCAAAAAATGCGTCAATCACGCCGGAGTCTTGTGGGCTTTGCACCAAAGGAGCTATTACGGACTGACGGGCAAATAATGGAATCAGACCAGGTTTATGAACAATTGATTGAGAAAAAGGCGGAACTAATTTTTCATGGTGGATCCTATCCTCTAATGGAAACTGACCTGCGTGAAGCTGGTTTTAATCATAAAATTGAGACGATCGACAAGATGGAGGTTATAACTGGTGACTACATGTGGGGACAGCAGAATGATACCTTTACCGTAGTTGGGGATGACCTCATCGCTTCTAGTTATTTTGTCAAAATGGGGACGGAAGAAACGGATGATTTAAACTTTAAAAGTGAGCGATTGATGGCTAAGACTGATTTCTTCCGGGCTTTGAAAGACCTTCGAGTTGATAGTTGGGAGAGAAAGTATGTGGATGAAAGCGTCATGGATGCGACTCAGTGGAGTGTGCGTATTTATTTCAATCACGGATTAGAAGTCTTGACTATCGAGGGTAGCAACGATTATCCAGACAACATGGAAGAATTCAATCGTGTCTTTGATTTGAACGTGTTTGACGATGCGGATGTAAACGATGAAGGTGAATTTGTCGAATTATGATGGCCAGAAGATCAATGTCTAGTCAAAAAAAGTGTAAAGAATGGGAAAGTACCGTTACGCTAACGATAGCGGTTTTTATGTGAAAAAAATTTAGAAGAATCCGCCAAAGGGTAGGTGCTTGCTAGTTCAACGGGGATGAAAAAATATGGATGGATAGTCTTTTTGGTCTAGTTTTTGAGCAAAAGTTGGTTGAAGGGCAATCAATCATTGCTATTACTTGCTAATCGCCATGAGCATATTGGTCGCTGGCCTTGATAAAATCAGTCATTTGGTCTAAAATTATATAGAACTTATTTTTGGAGGATTTAACATGTCTAAATGGACAGCTGCTGCGGATGCAAACCGCGGTACACTAGAATTTTCAATTGCTCAAGCTGATGTACAAAAGGCCTTGAAGCCAGCATTTGACAAGAACAAGAACCAAATTGCCGTACCCGGTTTCCGTAAGGGTAAGGTACCAATGTCATTGTTCATGCAAAAGTTTGGTGAAGAAGCATTGTACCAAGACGTCATGGATATCGTTTTGCCAGCCGCTTATGATGCAGCTGTTGCTGAACAAGGCATCACAGTTGTTGGTCGCCCCGACATCATTCCAGTTTCAATGGACAAGGGTGCTGACTGGCAAATGAAGGCCGAAGTAGCCGTTGCCCCTGAAATTAAGTTGGGTGATTACACTGGTTTGTCTGTTGAAAAGCAAGACACCACTGTATCAGACGAAGAAGTTGATGCCGAAATCAAGCGCCAACAAGAAAACCAAGCCGAATTGATTTTGCAAGAAGATGGCACAAAGGCTGAAAATGGCGACACTGTTGTCATTGACTTTGACGGTTCTGTTGATGGCGACCACTTCGATGGTGGACAAGCTAAGGATTATTCTTTGGAATTGGGCTCAGGCTCATTTATCCCAGGATTTGAAGACCAATTGGTTGGTCATGTAGCCGGCGACGATGTTGACGTTAAGGTTACTTTCCCTGAAGAATATCAAGCTAAGGACTTGGCTGGTAAGGAAGCTTTGTTTGAAGTAAAGCTTCACGAAATCAAGCGTAAGTCATTGCCTGATTTAGATGATGAATTCGCCAAGGACGTTGATGAAGACGTTGAAACTTTGGCTGAATTGAAGGAAAAGACAAAGAAGAACTTGCAAGAAGCACGCGACGAAGCAGCTAAGGATGCTTTCGAAGATGCTGCTGTGCAAGCCGCAGTTGACAATGCTGAAGTTGTTGGTGGCAACTTGCCAGAAGAGATGATCCACGAAGACGTTGATCGTCAAATGCAACAATACTTGGCTCAATTGCAACAACAAGGCATTTCACCAGAAATGTTCTTCCAGATTTCTGGTCAAACTCAGGAATCATTCCACAAGCAATTTGAAGAAGGCGCTGACAACCGCGTTAAGACAAACTTGGTTTTGGAAGCGATTGTTAAGGCCGAAAAGATTGATCCAAGCGCTGATGAAGTTGCTGCCGAAGTTAAGTCATTGGCTGATCAATACAATATTTCAGAAGAACAAGTTAAGCAATCATTGTCAGATGATTTGTTGAAGCACGACATTGCTATGAAGGCAGTCGTTGACAAGATTGTTTCATCTGCCAAGGTGAAGTAAGCCATTAAAAAGAGCCCGGTTGGGCTTTTTTTCTTACATAGCCTACTGATTTAGGCAGCTGTTCTTTTTGAACAAGCCGGCAGGCGAGTGCTCATGCCGGAGAAAGACGATATAGAGGGGGAATATTATGGTCCAAACACCGAATGAAACCACTCCAGTCCACTGCTCTTTTTGTGGTAAGGATGCTGACGAAGTCAAAAAGCTAGTCGCTGGTCCTGATGGATTATATATTTGTAACGAGTGTATCGCATTGGCTGATCAAATCATCCAAGAAGAGATGCGAGTTGACCAGCAGTCTGAGCAGTTGACTTTGCCAACGCCAAAGGAAATCGTTGAAAATCTGAACGATTACGTGATTGGCCAAGGAGATGCTAAGAAGACCTTGGCTGTGGCAGTCTATAACCACTACAAGCGTGTTAACGAAAATGCTTTGAAGACGACGGATGTTGAATTACAAAAGTCAAACATCGCTTTGCTAGGACCAACTGGGTCAGGAAAGACTTACTTGGCTCAGTCATTGGCAAAGATTTTGCAAGTTCCGTTCGCCATTGCGGATGCAACAACGTTGACAGAAGCTGGCTATGTCGGTGAAGACGTTGAAAACATCTTGCTCAAGCTTTTGCAGGCTGCTGATTTTGATGTGGAATCTGCTCAACGTGGTATTATCTATGTCGATGAAATTGACAAGATTGCTAAAAAATCAGAAAACGTTTCGATTACCCGTGATGTTTCGGGTGAAGGAGTCCAACAGGCTTTGCTGAAGATGTTGGAAGGGACGATTGCTTCCGTGCCGCCACAAGGTGGTCGTAAGCACCCACAACAGGAGTTAATCCAAGTTGATACCACCAATATCCTCTTTATCGTTGGCGGTGCCTTTGCTGGCCTTGATACGTTGATTAAGGAACGTTTGGGAAGTCGAGTAATCGGTTTTGGTTCAAGCACATCAGACCAGGCCAAGGCCTTGGATAAGCCAAATGTTTTGAAGAATGTTGAACCGGAAGATTTGACGAAGTTTGGTTTGATTCCAGAATTTATTGGGCGTTTGCCAATTATCACGGTTTTGGATGAGTTAACGGTGGAGGAATTGACCCACATTTTGACGCAACCAAAGAATGCCTTGGTTAAGCAGTACCAAGCATTGCTCGGCTTGGATGGCGTTGCGTTGGAATTCCAGCCTGCTGCCTTGTCTGCCATGGCTGATTTGGCCATCGAACGAGGCACTGGTGCCCGTGGTTTGCGCTCAATCATTGAAAACGTCATGAAGGATACGATGTTTGATATCCCAAGTCGTGATGATGTTGAAAAGGTTGTAATCACTAGGGCGTCTGTAACGTCTGGTAAGGAACCCGAGCTGGTTTTGAAGAAAGATGAAAAGGACTAAGTATGGACGTTCATAACGTTGAAATGGTGATGTCAGCGGTCTCACCAAGCCAATATCCTACGGACGGTCGGGCGGAATTTGCCTTGGTCGGTCGGTCAAATGTCGGCAAGTCATCATTGACGAACACCCTGATTAATCGTAAAAATTTTGCCCGAACTTCCGGTCAGCCTGGAAAAACTCAAACACTGAACTTTTATGATGTGGAGGGAAAGCTCTACTTCGTTGACGTTCCTGGTTATGGCTATGCAAAGGTTTCCAAAAAGAAGCGTGAAGCCTTTGGTCAAATGATTGAGACCTACATTAGTTCTCGGAAGCAGCTTCGTGGTGTGATTTCTTTGGTTGATGCGCGCCATAAGCCAAGCGAAGAGGACATCATGATGTACAATTGGTTGGCGTATTACAATATTCCGGTTCTCTTGGTCGCAACTAAGTCTGATAAGATTGCCCGTGGAAAATTAAACCAATCTGAATCAATTATCAAAAAAGCAGTTGATTTTGATGATGAAAATTCTGATTTCCAATTTTTCTCTTCCGTTACTAAATCAGGAAAAAATGAAGTTTGGCAATGGATTGAAGACCGACTTTAAATTTATAAAAATACAACTATACCATTGACTATTTTTCGTTACTGTTTACAATGTTATGTAGGAGGTAATTGCAATGTCACAAGATACAGCAATTTTTGCTGGAGGATGTTTTTGGTGCATGGTCGAGCCATTTGACTCGTTGCCAGGAATCGAAAAGGTTCGTTCCGGCTACACTGGTGGCCACGTGGCAAACCCAACCTACGAGGAAGTTTGCTGCCATACTACCGGACATACCGAAGCAGTAAAGATTTGGTTTGACCCTGACAAGTTCTCTTACAAGGATTTGGTTGAACTTTATTGGCAAGTAGCTGACCCAACTGATGCAACTGGACAATTTGCTGATCGTGGTGATTCATACCGCCCAGTAATTTTTGTTAACTCACCTGAGCAGCGCCAAATTGCCGAGAAGTCAAAGAAGGAGTTGAACGAATCAGGTCGATTCGACAAGCCAATCTTGACGTCAATCGAGGATGCTAAGCCATTTTATGAGGCCGAGGAATACCACCAAGACTTCTATAAAAAGGACCCATTGCGTGAAGCAGCAATGATGGCCCCTCGACACGATTATCAAGCAAAGTATTGGGGGGACAAGTAGTCATGGCAAAGTATGATCAAGAAGAATTAAAGCAACGCTTAACACCTGAACAGTACGATGTGACGCAAAATGCTGCTACTGAACGTGCTTTTACTGGTAAGTACGACCAGTGGTGGAACGACGGCATCTTTGTTGATGTCGTTTCCGGTGAACCACTTTTTTCATCAACCGACAAGTATGATTCTGGTTGTGGTTGGCCATCCTTTACCAAGGGAATTGATGATGTTGATTTGAAAGAATCAACTGATAATTCCTTGGGCATGACGCGGACGGAAGTTCGCTCTGGGGAAGCTGACTCACACCTTGGCCACGTCTTTAATGACGGACCAGCTGAACAAGGCGGATTGCGCTACTGCATCAATTCTGCAGCCTTGCGCTTTGTTCCAAAGGAAGACTTGGAAAAAGAAGGCTACGGTAAGTATTCTTACCTGTTTAACTAAATCAGTTTAAGAAAAAACGCTACCCTGAGGGCGGCGTTTTTTTTGATGAACACGAAGAACTCTTTCATGTTCAATTAACGGCAAAAGCCTTTCATATGAAGGGTTGCGCTTGGTAATTGACGAAATGCCCGTTAAAATTGCGCAAATCCTAATCGCTTTTGCTAGTGCTTTCTTGGTAAATTAGTATACTAAAGTTAATGGAAATGAAAGAGAGAGGCGCAATGGAATTTACCTTTAACGAGAACTTACTATCTTTAAGAAAAGAACATAATTTATCTCAAGAAAGTTTAGCAAACGAATTGTATGTCACCAGACAAACAATTTCAAAGTGGGAAACTGGCGAGGTCACACCTGATTTGGCTAAGATTCAATCAGTTGCTGATTACTTTCAGGTTCCGGTTGAAGAGGTTCTATTTGGCCAGCAACAATCATCAACGTTAACCGGCGCAGTGAAAGACCGTGCCAAAAAGTTTTTTGAGGAAGATGAAGCTGACAAAGACTGGCACGAAAACCATCGTTGGCGCGAGTGGCAATATCGGCCGATTAATAATGGTTGGGAGTTTTTGGCACGCTATTATTGGATTTTATTTGCTTTAGTCGGGATGATTGGCTGGTTTGTAAGCAAAAAATAAAAGATATGGATATCTGTTTTTAGGTAAAATGATTTTCAAAACAAAAGTGGACCGCATATCAAATATGCGGTCCACTTTTTAGGTTAAGCGACGGAAAGGCTTGGATGTCAGGAGTTCGAACACATAATTAATTGATGTCAGGAAAGCTGAGGTGATGTCTGTTAAATCAATTTGACCGTGGTAGAATGGTGCAAATTAAAGAAATTCTAATTGTGTTTGGAAAGGAAGCAACCATGGTAAAAAGTTATGTTGTCGACGCGTTTGCAAGTGAGATTTTTAAGGGTAATCCGGCGGCAGTCCTCTTCGTTGATCATTTCCCAAGTGATGAAATGATGCAAAATATTGCAATGGAAAATAAGCTTTCTGAAACAGCTTTTGCTGTTAAAAAAGATGACAACCACTATGATTTACGGTGGTTCTCACCAGCCGGTGAGATTGACCTTTGTGGTCATGCTACCTTGGCTACCGGTTTCTTAGTCTTTCAAAAGGCGGCTCCAAAAGATGAAGAGTCAGTGGTTTTCAACACCATGAGTGGTGATTTGACGGTCACAAAGAAGGGTGACCTGTATGAGATGGACTTCCCAACTTACGATTTGAAGGCAATTCCTGTAACTGAAGCCATGACGGAAGCCTACGGTGCCCGACCAGATGCTGCCTATCTTGGACGTGATTTGGTCTGTGTTTTCCCACAAGGAACAGCAATTGCTGCAATGAATCCTGATATAGAAAAGCTGAAAAAATTAGATGGGATGGCCCAACATGCTACAGCCATCGTGGATGATGAATATGATTGTGTATCACGGTCATTTGCGCCTAAGTTAGGGATTAACGAAGATCCTGTCTGTGGTAGCGGTCACTGTCATATCGCCCCATACTGGTCAGAACGACTAGGTAAGCACCAATTGACTGCTTACCAGGCTTCACCACGGTCAGGCGTCCTTCACTGCGATTATGAGGGTAAGCGGACTAAGCTAAGCGGCGAGGCAGTTCTTTATTCTGAAAATGAAGTGAACTTAGCGATTTAAAAATAGCTCATCGAAGCCAATTTTATTAGGTGTACGGGAAAATATTCCGTGCATCTTTTTTAGTGGGTATGATTAAGTCGAAAGTATGATATCAGGGGCAGGGGCTATTGTCTCGTTCGATTGTGGCCAATTAATTTATCATTTTGGTGTTGTTAGTTCTCTGTTTAGACGTAAAAATAGCGTTTCAGTAATTTTTAGTTGTGTGACAACTGCTAATTTATCATTGGCTTACCTAGTTAACGTCCACAGGTCATGAATGAGTTTTGAAGTATCGGCGAAGGCATAGCGGTAAATGATGACCAGAAGGCCGATGAGGTTGGTAAAGAGGCCGGTAATCAGGTAACTTTGCACCTTAATGGCAACAATGTCCGCTAAAAAGATGGTAATGCCTAGAATGGCGACCGTCACTAGTGCAAAGTAAAGACTAATGGAAATGATTAGCCAACGGCGAATGGCGGCTTTTGATTTAAGTTCCTTCACTAACTGTCCCTGGATGGCCGAAGCGGTGTCAGTGTTAATAACGTGGCTGCGCAAGGATTCCGCTTGATCTTGTGCAAGCAGAGTCTGGTCGTCAAAGGGGACGACCACTGGGGTAATAATTTTTTCCTTTAATTTACTTTTCTTACTTTGGGTCATTTGCTTTGGGAAACCTCCTGGATTAAAGTTGTTAGACGATTGCGAGCAATATGATCATTGATAAAGTAGATTAATGAGAATTTTTGGATTAATCGGGCCATGGATAAAGTTTGCCAATCGAGGTCTTGTAGGATTGGCTGGGCGGTAGCATCAGGGACTAAGAAATATTCTGCAAATAAATCAGCTTCTGCTTCGGTTGGATTGCTTGTCGAGAGTTGGCAGGAACCATCCGAAAAGGGATAATCTAAAATAGCAATGTCGTCGACTTGGTTAGACTCTTGACGAACCCGTTCAATCACCTGAGGATTATCTTGGTTAACCTGGTAATCCCATCCTAAAATGAGTTGGCCGAGTTCCTTTGCAAGCATGTAAATCCAGTCGCGGTGGTTTAAGGCATTTTCAACGACAATCTGTGGCTGATCTTTGTCCATGTTATACAGGGTGTAAGCAGTGGCCGCTAAATCTGATAAATCGGCATTGATTACGGCTAGGCCAACTGATTTAAAATAGGTAGCAAGATTTTCATTGTCGACGTTTGGGCCCATGATTGTTTGATGGGCTTTCTCGGCACTTTTTTTGATTTCGATTTGGCGCTTGTAACTAAGCATTGGCATCCTCCTCTAATTTTTCGTCATTATTGTAGCATTGAAGGAAGGGATACTTTTAGGCTAGTCCTAGGTGCCATCATTGATCTTTTGGGGACAACGGGGCGGTTTTTTCTGGTACAATGAGGACAAGAATGTTTAAATTTTAAGATTAGAAGAGGGACGGCAAATGACGCCAGCAGCATTTTTTCAACAGGCTAAAGACGATGGCGTGATTCCGTTGGGGGCCGAATTGCAATCTAGTTTTCAATTTGGTGTCGCAGCTAATGAACTCGCCCAGTTAGTCCTTAAAGGCGTTAAGACTGCCACTGCGAGTGCGTATGATTTGTACGAGGCAGAAGAGCCCTTACCTGCTTTTGGTGCCTACGATGTTATTTTGGATGAGCAAAATCAACCTGTTGGCATTATTAAAAACGATGCGGTCACAATTGAACAGTACCTAGATGTTAACGCTCAACATGCCTATGAAGAGGGCGAAGGGGACCGCTCATTAGCCTATTGGCGCCATGTACACCATGATTTTTTCACTGCCGCCTACCACGAAGAGGGCAAAGTGTTTCGAGAAAATCAGGCACAAATTGTCCTGGAAAAATTTCACTTAGTTTATCCACAATAAAAAGGTCGAAACAAGATTGTTTCGACCTTTTTGTCTGCTATTTGGCAGAATTAAGATTATTCTGATTTGGAATATTTAATAAATTGATGTTGTGTGGTTGGCAGTTGCCATGAGGGTAATATTGCCTGCTAACAAAAGTGTGACAAAGGCAATTAGGTTATCGCTTTTGAAAACGAATAAAAAGCAGATTACAAAAATTATGGAGTAGGCAAAGGGGATGATAAATTGCACCCAGGTATTTAAACTAAATTTGACGATAATCGCCTGTGCTAAAATTACGAGCATTGAAACAAAGATAAATGCGGACTTTTCACTTGCCATTTTAATTCTCCCCTAATTGTCATAAGACACTATTCTATACTTCTCTAGAAGTAATTGTATCATTTAATTTCATATTTTTCTAATAAAAAGAAATTAAAAGGCACTTGTTTATTATTTTTTAATATTTATTGAGGAAAATTTGCTATTAAGCGATAAAATTTTTGAATTTATCATTTCATTTCTAATTTTTTCTGGTATGCTGTCCTTAGAAAAAGTTTCACCCGAGACTTTGAGCAGGTGGGCAGACCCCCGGGGAGAAAGCAGATGCAGACACTCGTCATGCACTATCGTCGAACTTTTGCGACCTTCTTTGTCGCAGTTTTGGAATTTTTTTTCGTTTTTATTGGGTCTTTGATTTCACCTGGAGAGCCGATATCCTATTGGGTATCGCTCTACTTGGGATTAGCTTTGATTACCGTCCTGTCGATGTTAGTTGACTGGGGTGTTAAAAAGTGTCGGAAAAAGTAAAATTTTATAAATAAGAATTAGTCTCGTAGTGATATGAACCCTGAAATTAGGGGTTCATATCAAGTTATGCGAGGCTGATTTTTTTAATGGTGTTTTATCGATTAAGAGAGCGTTGTCGATCAATATCAACGTTGGTTCGACCGGCAATAAAGAGAATTTGCCAAACCATGATGACCAGTTGAAACTGTGGGGAAAAAATGAGAATCAGCAACCAGGCCAGACCCTGAGAAATAATGGCAAACGGGTTGGTTAAGTAACGGACAATCCGCATTTGGCGAAGATCCTCTGTCTCTTGCAGCCTTCCTAATTTTTGATTATCCAGGATAGCTGTGAAGACCAGTAGTAAAAAGGCTGCAGTCCACACCAGGAAGACTAGGCCGTAAAAAATTTCTGGCCCACGAGCCGAAAGGGCTTGACCAATCCAAGCCGTTGCTAGCGGTAAAAAGGAAGTAGTGAAGAGCCAGAGGGCATTGATAACGAAGAGCTTGTGAGTCACCCGGTGAATTTTGCTGGCGATATAGAGATGGTCGTACCAGGCTTCCCCTAGGAAAAGCCAGCCAATGCTATAAGAAATAAAGTAGGGAAACTGTTTTAAAATGGCTGTGATATTGCTGGAATTTGGTACCTTAAATTCCAAAATCATGATGGTAAAAATAATGACCAAAATTCCATCGGTAAATCCTTCAAATCGTGACTTTGTTACCATAAACATAACCTCTCAAAAACTGATTTATTATAGGCCAGTATAGACTTTTTGACTCCTAGACAATAGAGGGGAGTCCGCTCGATTACAGGGCGTCCCGATGGGTTTGAACAAACTTGGCGAAATTTTTAGCGCCATTGGTCAGCAGACCGTCATTTTTTTGTAACAGGTTAATGGATCGGCTGATGGCGGGGATCGTATCGAATGATTTAATCTGGTAGAGTGCTTCGGTTTCTTCATCCATTGGCATAATGCTGTAGCCTAGGCCTTGTTCGACCATTAGGATGGTTGAAAAGCTATCGTGTAGTCGTAGTTTCATCTTGGGTTCAATCCTAATCTTTTGGAACTCCGAGACTGATTCACTAAAGAGACCTTCTTCGAGGAGGATATAGTCGTAGTTTGTCAAATCAGCGAGGGGGATGGGCTGATTGTCTGGTGTTGGTCAGGTAGCCTATAGCTTACTGCCAAAGCCCTTGTTGAAAGAATATCCAACGACTGTAGTTGTTGGTTGGGGGATGCTTTTGGGTAGTTTGCCATTGTTACCGGCCAGCCTCCGTGATCATTTGTTTTATCAATTAATAAATTGGCAGTTGGCGAACGTACTCTTTATCGTTGTTGTTGGCACTGTTGTAGCCTGCCTGTGCTATATTAATAGCCTGAAGTTCCTATCAGCCACGATTGCACAGATTCTGGGATTGTTTGAACCACTGACGGCAGCTTTGTTTTCACTCCTTTTTCTCGGACAAAATCTTGTCCTGGTTGAAGTACTTTGAATCTTTTTAATCGTGATCGTGGTTTTGCTGCAAAAACCTCAACAAAGTGCGCATGCTTCTTAAATAATGTAAAATCAGCCGTGTTTTAGTGGCTGATTTTTTATTTGGGTTTGCTAAAGCTGGTGGGTCGAGCGGGATTGATTTTTCATGAACTTAGCAGGAAAAAACCAATACTAGAATCTTTTTAACATTTGTCTTTAAAATTTGTCATGATAGTATTATAATCGTAATATATTGAAAAGGGGGAATTAAGGATGGCAACATTACGTGATGGTTCAAAAGAGAACCGCGAATCTTTTGAAGAGGAAAAGAATAAGCAAGCTCAAGAACACGCCGCTGAAGCCCATGAAGAGAAGGCAAATACCCGTGTTGAAGATGCTAAGCATAAGGATGCTCGCTACGACAACGAGGAATTCGAGAACGAAAAGAAAGAATTCGAAGGTCAATAAGCATAATCGGGGGAAATCGTTATGGAAAAAAAGCATGAATTTGAAGCGGCAGATGCTCGCGAAGTTGAAGATGCTAAGCGCCAAGATGAACGCCTAGAAAAGCAATCAGAGTTCGTTAAGTCATCGCACGAAAGTCGTGAGAAGGCTGATGAAAAATGAGTTAAAACGCCTGTATGGGGCGTTTTTTTATTGTTCTTTTGTAAAAATATTGCTGGTTCGCTACAATGAATTGGAAAGAAAAGGAATAATTTAACATGAAAAATAAAATAACTGATCTCACCATTCTTTATCCACGAACAGTAGCAATCGTTCTGGTGACCGTTCTCAATATTATTTATATTTTATTAGTGAACTTATTTTCGCCCGGTCAATCTTTGCTTGGCTGGCTGAATAGCTTGGCCGTTAATGTGGCTGGTTTTGCGGTACTAATGGTCCTCAGCTGGTTATGGGCGAAGTTTGTTAATCGAAAAAAATAAAGGAGTTGCTCTTAATGAGCAACTCCTTTATTGGGTAATGGGCTTAATGGAGTTTTTTGTTTAGTTCATGAACTAATTTTTTCGCTTGGGCCATGGAAATTAGCCAGATAATCAGATAAATCAGTAGATAAATTAGTGTGTAAAAGGCCACCCATGGAAGTGAGAGGGGGAACCAGCCTGCTAAAATAGCTAAAATCGTGAATCCACCATAGGTTAACGAAAAGTGTTCGATTGTTCGACGGGTAATACTAAGACGGTCATTTTGAAAAATGGTACCGGAAAGCGCAAAGAGGATGCCCATGAGCCCCCAAAGAACGATGGAACATACTAAAGCAGTGAGTGGCCGGCGAAAGTGACCGGTGAAGGTTGGCCCGGAGGCAATTAAGTTGGGGAGTTGGTAGGCATATGAGAAAGAAACAGCCGACAAAAGGCCAATATTAATTCCTAAACTAGCGCCTAATAAAATTCTTTTGAAGATTTTCATGACAGATTCTCCTTTTTGATGCGTCGCATGTACCGCCTTGAAGCAAAAGTAGTTTGACCATCTCGTAAGATAACTTCATAGGCGCCCGTTTTACTAAGTTGAAAGCGTTGAATGAAGTGACGATTAATGATTTCGGATTGAGAAATTTGAATAAATAAGTTTTCTGGTAAAAAGTCGGCTAGCTCATAAATTCGTTTTTGCGTTTTATAGCGCTGACCGTTGACTTGGCAATAAACCGCATGCTCTTCCGTGTAAAAACGGTCGATGCTGGGCAGTTCAATTTGTTGGTAATCCTCTTGATCTTTGACGAAGAGTCTACTGTGATTGATAACGCTTTGAATTTCGTGCTCTAGGTAGACAATTTCGGCCGTTTTCTGCTTAGCGAAAATAACGATATTGGGTGTCTGAGTATTTTGATCAATTTTGGTGGATACTTTCATTGCTTTTTCCTTTTGACACGGTTTTGTTAAATTCACTGTAAAACAAATCAAGGAAAAAAGGGGAAAGATTTTATTATTCGGTCTTTATTGCTGGAAAAGCGGTTAAAAATAGAAAGGGAGCAATTAATTTTTACATAAAAAATAATTATTCCAATTTAAATCATGGATTTTAATCGGCTTTTGACTGCTCCTGGTCAGTTTTTTAATCTTTTTGCCATTTTTAAAGAACTGAATGTTTCCATATTGATTAAATGAAAGTGTAATGAGAATAACATTAAGATTAATTTCCGTTATGGTATAATCATTCTATCCAAAAGTTCGGTTTTACTGATTTTGGAAATTTATTTTTTAATTATTTTATTAGAATAGATTGTGGAGGATGTATTGTCATGAAGGAAACTGGATCAACAACAGTCAAGCGTGGTATGGCGCAGATGCAAAAGGGTGGGGTCATCATGGATGTCGCCAACGTTGAACAGGCAAAGATTGCAGAAGAAGCCGGCGCTGTTGCTGTGATGGCCTTGGAACGAGTACCATCAGATATTCGTGCTGCTGGGGGAGTTGCGCGGATGTCTGATCCAGCGATGATTGAAGAAATCATGGCTGCTGTTTCAATCCCTGTAATGGCCAAGGCTCGCATCGGTCATATTGCCGAAGCACACGTTTTGGAAAGTATCGGTGTGGACTACATCGATGAAAGTGAAGTGTTGACGCCAGCTGATGACAACTTCCACATTGCTAAGAATGAATTTACAGTGCCATTTGTTTGTGGTTGCCGTGACCTTGGGGAAGCATTGCGTCGAATCGGTGAAGGTGCTTCAATGTTGCGGACGAAGGGGGAACCCGGTACGGGGGATGTTGTGGAAGCTGTTCGCCACATGCAAAAGGTTAACGAACAAATTCGCCACATTCAAAACGAAAAGCCTGAACATTTGATGGCCATCGCTCGTGACTTGCGGGCACCATTGGACTTGGTTCAAGAAATCCATGAAATTGGCAAGTTGCCAGTGGTTAACTTTGCTGCCGGTGGGATTTCAACGCCAGCTGATGCTGCTTTGATGATGAACCTTGGTGCTGATGGGGTCTTTGTTGGTTCTGGTATTTTCAAATCAGAAAACCCAGCTAAGTTTGCCAAGGCAATTGTGACCGCAACGGCGAACCCAACTGACTACCACTTGATTGCCGAGGTTTCAAAGAACTTGGGTGCCCCAATGAAGGGAATCGATACGGCAACTTTGCACGACGAAGACAAGATGGCTCCTCGCGGAATCTAATTGATTGAAAAAAGGAGCAAGCAAATGGTAATTGGTGTTTTAGATTTACAAGGCGCTGTTGACGAGCATATCCAAATGCTTGCCCAGTGTGGTGTGACAGGGAAAAAGGTACTCTCAGAGGAAGGCTTAAATCAGGTCGATGGTTTGATTATTCCTGGTGGCGAGAGTACGGCAATTATGAACCTATTGCTCAAGTTTGATTTGTTAAAGCCCCTTCAGGAGAAGGTGGCAGCAGGATTGCCAATCTTTGGAACTTGTGCTGGTTTGGTACTCTTATCCCGTTCGGATGCTTTGGCTGGTATTAAAGGCAAAGTAGAACGGAACGGTTTTGGCCGACAAAAGGATAGCTTCCAAGCTGATATCGATGTGGCTGGTTTTGACCAACCATTTCCCGGCATCTTCATCCGTGCTCCTTATTTGAAGCAGGTAGCAGATGATGTTGAAGTATTGGCAAAGATTGACGATGACCGGATTATTGCCGTTAAGCATGGCAAGATTTTGGCAACGTCCTTCCATCCAGAATTGTCTGATGATACTCGGATGCACCAACTTTTCTTGGACATGGTCAGCGCATAAATCTGATTGGAATAGACAAACGATACAATGAATTTAAAAGATAGCAAGGGCGTACATGCCATTACTGTCTTTTTTAGTGTGGAAATTAAACTTTAAAATCAGTAAATATTTTTGACTTTTTAGTCAAAAAAAGAGTTATAATACAGCCATGGGACGAAATAAAAAATTTGATACGGTTGAAACAATAGGACAAATACAGCAAGTATTTATTCAAAAGGGTTATAATGCGACTTCTCTGGATGACTTAGTGCAAGCGACGGGGTTACTGCGTGGTAGTTTATACAGTACCTTTGGTAGTAAGGAGGGGATGTTCATTGCGGCTCTATCAGATAGTCTTGAAAAAGAAAGTGAGGAAAGCTGGCACTTAATTTTGATTGCAATGACTGAACTTACTAATCAAAGTAAGCGAGTTTTTGAAATCATAAATCAGTGGTATCATCATCAGTCTTATCAAACGGTTACGGAAAAACTAGGTCAAATTGTATTAAAAGAGAGCGGAATAACGGAGGTGAAATGATGGGAAATCGCGTTTATATTCAACAGAATCAGCTCGTGGTAGAGCCAGTGGGATTGAATAAGTTGACAACCCTTAAAACACATCTAATTTTTCCCATTACCCATGTCGCCGGTGCGTCATTAGACAGTGGTATTTTAGCGGATCCTAAGGGATTACGTGTGGGCGGAACGCACACTGCCAATTATTGGGGTGGAAGTTTTCATCAAAATAATGAAACTACTTTTTATAATGTTAAGGCTAACGAGATACCCGTAGTTATTCAATTGCAGAATGAAAAGTATAATCGTTTAGTTTTAGGCGTAAAAAATCCTAAACAGCTAGTTCAATCGATTAATAATCAACTGTAATGTTTTTAGCTAGCAGTAGGCATTGATACTAAGAATCAGGCATATCAAGTTTCTTGACTCTTTTCTTTAGGCAGATTACAAGTTTAATTCGAACAACCCCGAAAAACTTCTAGTGGCGTCTGGTAGTTATGTAACTTCATGGGTCGATTGTTG
>NZ_LDUY01000031.1 GCF_001038455.1 Fructobacillus sp. EFB-N1
TCATTAAATCAAGGTCACGCTTTCCGTCAATCTGGTACGAGAATGGCTGAATGAAGTCATTATCGAAATCAAAGGTGTCCCAGTCATCATAGTTATCAATACTACTGTTGTTCTTGATTGCGAACGGGTATAAATCAAACTCGACATTAATAGTCAGTGTGTTGTATGTTGAGTCGTCATCAACCTTAACACTCTTAGCTTTTCCTACCCAGTAATAGCCCTTGTCATGCGTGTCGTATAGCCGTTGGTCAAACGGTGACATAATCAAGCGCTTTACTTTATTTTCAAGCGTTTTACGGTCACTATAATTCAATTTATACGCTCTAAGCTGATAAGTAATGGTCCGTTGCTCGTAGAATCTTTCGCCAGTTATTGTTGAAAAATCTAAAATACCGTTTGCATAGCTTAAGTTCTCTGTTACCGTCTTTTCGGCTGGTGTAGGAGCATCCCGATTTAATAAATAGAATCCATAATCTGATGAATTAAATTGCCCGAATTGAATGTATTCAGAACTCATAATCTATTCCTCCGATCGTTCGTCATGACGTCTCCAAGAGCACCGTTATAGTCATTAACAGTCGCACCAACCAACTTGTCATTATTCATTGAAATGACATGACCATTCTTAACCGCTTCAACAACATCATTAAGTTTATTGCTGATTAAACTGTCCGATTGCATCTGCATAGTCTGACCAATTTTACCGTCAACTCTCATATTGCCAGACTGAATATTACTCATGTCTTCTGAAAGAATTGGGTTCATTTTGAATTTCATATCAACTGTTCCGAGTTGAGCTGCATCTAGTGCGCTCTGGGCCATGTCATTGATTGATTCTGTTACACGATATGCATTATCGTTAATACCGTTTTGCATCCCCATCATTGTAAATTGACCAATAGCAGCAAACTCACGAGATGGTGAATGGATTCCGAGGGCTCCCTTAACGCTTTTAAGAATATCCTTAGCGACTTTAACTGCTGCTTCAACAGCTTCCTTGGCGGCATTTGCGATACCTTTTACCAGTCCCTTAATAAGGTTAATTCCAACATCAATAAGATCAATTGATTTAATACCTTTTTCAACTTCTTTTGAAGTATCTTTACCTTTGCTGTTGGCCTTGCTAAATCCTTGGAATATTCCGCTAATAAACGTTTCGAGCAAAAGAGCTCCAGACCCAAGAATTTCGCCAAGCGCCTGTCCTACGCCGTTTACAAATGACAAAACAACATCAATTGCTTTATCAACAATTTTAGGCATCGAATCAACAATACCTTTAATAAAAGCAAATACTAAGTCAATTCCAGCATTAATAATTTTAGACAAATTATTAGCTATGCCTTCAACCATCGCAACGATAAAGTTGACTGCCGCTTCCATAAACTTAGGAACATTAGCGGTTAAGGCGTTTAGAATGTTAACAATCATATTTACAAATGAAGCAATGAGTTTAGGTGCCTGTTTTGCAATCCCATCAATCATACTAATCAGCATATTAACGAATGATTGAATGAGAATAGGCACATTCGTCGCCAACGTTTGAACGAATTGAACAATGATATTAACAAATGCAGCTACAATGAGCGGAGCATTGGCGGAGATAGTTGCCAAAAAACCAACAATCATTAATGCAAATCCTTGTCCCATAGAAAGCATAATTGATTTTATATTCTGGCTCGCTGTATTAGCTGTATTCAAAACGTTAATTAAATTAGCAATAGAATTTACTAACAGGCTAATTCCTACTGCCGCAATACCAATTCCAGCACCAGCCATCAAAATTGCCGCTCCAAACGATAACGTTACAGCAGCTAATCCAATCATTCCAGGTAAAGCCGCACTTAATGCAGGGCCAAATATTGCAAATACTGCAACAAGTGCAGAAATAGCAATCGTCACTCCAGCGAGGGCGATTATTCCCGATGTTCCCGTCTTAGCTAATTGAGTAATAGATAATACAAGAGCAGCAAATCCAACCGTTACTAAAGCTAGACCATCTCCTATTTCAAGAACCGCTAATCCCATCTGCATCATATCTTTTGCTGATGTTTTAGCAGCGCCACCAACTGCTTTTGTCCCTGCTGCTGCAGGGGCAGAAGTTGTGGCAACCGTAGTGTTAGCCCCACTAAGACCAAACATTTTAGCAATGAGTCCAAAAATAGTCTTCGTCATCCCTGACATTACTTTTACTGTTCCAGATATTGCCGAACCAATCTTACCAACGTTAACTAAGAATCCTCCTGCAGCCGTGATAGCAGGGCCAATTGCTGGAGACAATCCAACAAATCCTCTCGTTACCTTAGCAATCGGATTATTGCTTTGTTCAGCCCATTGAATTGTGGAATTGGTCATATCAATTAACGAACCAGTCACGCCTGATTTGCTTGCCATCGACTTATTTCGAAGTGATTCCCAATTTCCACCAATTTGTTCGATTTTAGAACCAACATTCTTCTGCATTTCGTTGGCCTGGCTGTTAAGAAAATCAGTTGATACCTGTCCGTTAGCAGAGGTAGTCTGCATCTCTTTAGAAAATGCTGTCCATGACGTTGTTGTATTGCCAGTTTTGTCATTGATGGAATCCAGCAACGGCAGAATCGCTCCCATCCCTGATGTTCCGAACATGTTTTTCAAAGCCGCTGCTTTATCACTAGAACTCATTCCATCCATTTTTTGAGATATTTCGGACAATATCTGTGGGAATTGCTTCATGTTTCCTTGCGCATCAGTAAACGTAATTCCCAATGCACTCATTTGCTTAGCAGCGACCTTGCTTGGAGCTTGCATCATGAGCATGGCGTGGTTCAAGTCTTGTGAAGCCTGTGCAGCACTAAATCCACGATTGGTAAGCAACCCAATTGCAGTTGAAGTATCTTGCATGGAAACACCAGCATTTGAAGCTGTACCACCAATAGTAGCCAATGCTTGCTGCATAGATCCAATAGAGGCGTTCGACAGATTGGCTGTCTGTGTCAAAATAGCGGCTGCCTGTGATGAACCATCAAGGCTTTTACCCCAAATGTTCATTGACTGTTGAACAACACCAGCAGTCGTCTGCAAATCTTCTCCAGCAGCAGTAGCTGCACGAGCAATAGATGGAAATTCTTCTTTAATCGTACTGATTGATGCTCCGTCGCGAGCCATGGCAACCATAGCATCAGCGGCGGCTTGGGCACTAAGAGGCAAATCTGCCCCCATTTTATTAGCCATATCAGATAATCCGCCAATATCTTTAGCTGTTCCTCCAGCAATAACTGCTGCTTGGTTTAAACTTTGTTGAAAAGTTCCAAATGATTTTAGCGACGTAACGCCTAACGCAGTCGTAGCTGCACCAATTCCTAGCATTGTTTTGCCGATTGGCTTTACAGTGCTTTCAATATTATCCATGGAACTTTTAGCACTTGCTGCAAAGCGTTCCATTGTATTGATTGCTGACTGTACACCAGCCATTAACCCAGCAACGTTGGCATCATATATTGCTGTTACTTGCCAATTTTCAGCCATTTAACCTCCTTTCCAGCTTATCGAGTAAGCTCATGTCTGTTTTTTCAGCATCACCTATATCAGCTTTAACAACGGCTGGGTTATAACGAGACTTAATCTTTTTCATCATTTTTTTAGCGCCATTTTCATAAAGCTTTTCAAACGTGTTATATTTCAAGTCATTTCCGCTTGCTGTTGTTTGTTGCGACTTCATCGTTGCCCAGGCGATCTCATAATGATCCCTTGATTTATCTACTCGTTTCAACTCATAAGCTTCGACTTGTAATTGATACTCTGCGGGTGTCATTTGTTCAATTTCGCTTAATCTCGAAACATTGAACCAACGAAGCCCATTAACTAATATTTCATGATACTGTTCAGCACTGTTTAATCTTGTTGTTGTGCTAACCGAGCTGTTACCGCTGCTTGATTTGCTTCGAGTTGGGCTACCATAGTTTTCGTAAATTTTCCCTCTTCAAGCGCTTTCTTAACTTCGTTAGAGATAGCATCGATATCTGTTCCATCATCTTCAAAAAATTCATCGAGATCTGATGTTGTTAGGCTTCCACCTGCCGCATGATTAGCAGCCTTCAAAATATCAGATAAAGCGGTCAGCGAACCCATCCCCAAAAACTGAGTCATTGTCATTTGAAGACCCATGGCAAAATTCATTCCATATTGAGATACTTCTTTAAATTTATCCATTTCTCGAATAAATTTCATTCCAAAACTAAACGTTTGAGTTTGACCGTTAACTGTAAATTCCATTATTAATTCTCCTATTTTCGTGTTTATCTACTATTGGGCTTCTCACCCCATTCGAACGTATAGCCGTTGTCGCTATATTCACTTACTTTGTTGGCGTTGGTGCCGATGAACTATTTGACGTCTCATTTTCTGTTACCTTACCAAGTTGAATGAATTGGACTCCCTTGTCCTTGTCATCGTCTAGGTTCAAGACCACTTCGCCAGAAGCTGCGTATCCGCCTTCAACAGAAGCTTCAATCTTCAATGAAACAGAGTTATCAGAGTCTCCAGTTTCTTCAACCGAAGTCATTACAGCCGTCATCGAACGAGCAACATATGTTCCAGTCTTTGTTCCTGGGGTATCTGTGTAGACAATCCAGAATTGTACGTTCTTGCCGTCGTTAAAGGCATTGTCAAGCTTCGTTACAATTTCTTGCTTAGATGCTAACAATTCCAATGAGAACGTAGCTTCGACAGCTCCGCCCTTCAATACTTTTCCAGTTTTCGTGTCTTCCGTCTTTGAATCCTTAGACCGCTTATATGAGTAAGTTGTTTGATAAGCAACCATCACTCCACTAGCATTTGCTTGGTCTTCTTCAACACGAGTAAAAACCAGCGCCTTACCACCAGACAGTGTTTTCAAGTCTGCCATTTTTCCTCCTTAATTGACTCGATATGTTAAATCGAGTGTTCCGTGTAGTAATCTCAAATTGTCTTCTTGTTCCAGCGTTACCGAATTAACGGTATACCTAGTATCTAAAGCAACTTGATAATCTCCTACTGTGTTAATTCCAAGAGCGTGGTCATAAGTATCAGACATCACTTCTTCCAATTGGTCCCTACCATCGCCAATATCAGCAGATACAAACAAATGAATCGTGATAGATGGGCGGGAACGCAAAACGTCTTTAGTTGGAACGTCTTGCGACATTGAGTAATCCCCAATGCAAATTAGTGGCGTGTCAAAATTCTCATCATTTAGCTCTGGGACTGTATTAAAAAAGCGGTCTCCGTACTCGTCGTACAGATAACCGCCAATATCTTTGTAAATCGCATAATCTGGCTTTGCTCTAAACATGTAGCACCGCCTTTAAATTACCAATAAACACATTCTTATGTGCCTCGAACGCTTGATACATGAACAACTTCGGCTTGATATACTTGGTCCCGTTTTCTTGAGCGTATCCGTAGTTAAAATTACCGTTATACACATCAGCAGAAACAATTCCACGTATATGCCATACATTCTTGGTAATAGTAACTTTCGTCTGCCGTCTCAAAAATCCAGTCTTAACGGGTTCAAGCCGTTGTGCTTGTTGCTGTGTACTAGCAGCCGTTGAACGAATCAAACTTTCTACTTGTTTTGGTAGTGCAGCCATCAACTTATGCTGACCAGAGATAAACTTGTCAGCACCTACTACTTTCATTTCAGATGCCATTTATCCCTCCTTTAAACGAATAGATGAGCGAATACCAACTGTCTGTCGTTCCTGAACCTCGTACTTCTTGCCATCAATCAGGCAATAATCAAAGTATGGCAGCGTGCCCACAGAGCGAATGACCTTTTCTCCGTATGAAACAACGCCATACTCACGATATGACTTAGCAGCACTTAAATTGGTTACATTAACCGTCACTTCGGATACTAACTCGTCGTCGCTCTTTTTATGAGGATTTCGGGGGTCTTGTGTCCCTTTGCTTTTGACATACAGCGAAACCTTTGTAGCTGCATTCATAGAAACATCACCCGACCTCTCTGCCGTCCAGCAACGTTCCCAGTTCTGTATTCGTCAATCTCATCCTTAAATTTAGTAAAGTCATCGTCCTGGAAAACTAGCGTTAATCCGTCTTGACCAGCCGATTTCATCCCCTCATTACCAATCCGAGAAAAACGAGCTGCCACAACTTCATCTACAATGTAGCTGAACTTTGGTGGAATATTGGTATCGTTTGGTAGTCCAAGTAAAACAGACAAACGACCCTTCACGTTTTTTTCGATAATATCAAGCTTTTCATCAACTGTGCTCTTAGGGTCTAAGAGCTTCGAATAATCACTCATATTAGCCCCCTTTCAGCTAATTACTTTCCAGTTGCAGTAGATGATGGCTTCGTGTATCCAGCCGTCAAGATGGCCTTCTTGTTGACATCAGAAACCCAGGCACCATACTTTCCAGCTCCTTGCAATTCAACTCCCTTGAAACCGGAAGCATCCAACGCACGAACAACATTAATTCCCAAGAATGCCTTGCCAATACCATCAGGCAAGAAAATAATATTAGCACCACCCATGTATTGTTCAGGTACTTGAGTAATAGTAATGCCCTTCAACTTCATCGCACCATTTTCATCAATGTTAACTGCTGATCCCTTAGCAGTTGTCGTCAATGTGCTATCAACAATAGCGTTGTACGTTTCTGGATCAACATAGGCACGAATTGGTGCTGTCACTTCCAAATTAGTATACTTAGCAGCCGCCTTCCCAAATGTCTTAACAACATCAGATACAGAACCCAAGTCTTCGGATGAAGAATCCAACAACTTTTGGCCAAACAACTTGTTAAATTGGCGGACCTTAGCTTGTGCCTGTGCATCCAACCGGTCTGCTAATGCTGACTGGAAATCAGCGTTCAAAGTGAAATCATCCAAACCTTCGTGCATTGTCCATGTTCCATCATAAGGAACTTCTTCATCCTTATAAGTAACTTCTTGCATTTGACCGAAACGAGTAGAATTACCAGTTCCAGTACCAAATGCAACATTAGGATCTGTGCTGTACTGTCCAATAACTACTGGCATATCTGATGTCTTCAATGCGAACATCTTAGCATTGTTTGAAACACCGTCAATTACTTGCATTTCACCAAATGCTGGTTGGAATACTGACTGTGAGCGGAATACTGATTGTGTAATTCCCGCAAATTGCTTTTCAAAAATTTGTTCTGCCATTTAAAGGCCTCCTATTATTTGTTGTATTTCTTCATGATCTTACTAAATGGATCATCTTCATCAGTTAGTGTTGAAGCACCACCCTTTGGCTTGCCAGTGCCTTGCAACTTCTGGTTAACCTCTTGATTAACTCGCTCAGCAATCAACCCATCAAGGATCGTGATGGCCTTGCTGATTTGTTCAGCATCTCCAATCGAAACAAGGGTTTCAGCTAAATCACTCGGCAAGTTTTTATCAGCCAATTCATCACGTACACTGGCAGTAAGTTCTCGCTTATTCAATGCTTCTTCACGGGCCTTCATTTCTTCTTCCTGTTTCTTAGCTGCTTGGTCTGCCTTCTCTTGTGAGCTCATCTTGGCTAATTTCTCGCCTTCTGATTTCGCTTCTTCCAACTTGTCCTTCATGGATTCTTCCCACTTAGCACGAGCTTTCGCCACTCGACGTTCTGCCTCTTGTTCAGCTAATTTGTTAGCCTCCTCTTGCGACAGAGTTTGTGTTTCTTGTTGACCTTCTCCACCTTGTACTTCGGTTTCTTGGTCAACTTGCGTATCAACTTCTTGCGACATGTCGTCCTCCTAAAATAAATGCACAGTAGCTTGCACAGTTTCCACCATATGGCACAACCTCCACTCGCTACTCCGTTGTTATGGTGCTTTTAACGACTTCCCAGGTCGATTTATGTACTAAAAAAGCACTCACAATCAAGTGAATGCTTATTAATCGTCGTATACTGTTGTGTCTGACTCGTCGACAGCGACTACCGAGCAACGGCAGTTAGGGTGTTTTGGAATCACATAACGACCCGAGCCAAAGCTGCTTGCTTTGAACTGCTTGCCGTCTAACTCCATACATAACTGACACGAACCAGCGCCTGCCACCCATTCGAGTTTCTTGTATCCAGCAGACTTAATTGACTTGACTTGCTGTTCAGCGGATACTCTAGCACCCTCTGTACGAAGAATACGTTCCGCCTCATACCGTGATACACCGTAACGTTCTTTAATCTGCTTGGTACAGGTCGTAGGGTTCTGGCTATCTAATAAGGACTCACGCAAGATGTTAGACATATCAGTCCGTAGCCGTGTTTGATTACTCCAAATACGGTCAGACCATTTAACGCCCTTGATACCTTGGTCAATGATTTTCTGAGTAATCTCTTGTGCAGCCGTGTCATATACTTTTCGTCCAAAATCAGCCGTTACTTTGACCTCATTCTTAAGTGACTTGCCAACATAACTAATTGCCTTCAGAGCCACAACAGAAGTAAACACCATCAGCGCATACTCTAATAACTGATCAACGTTGTTAACCTGTACCGTCTTAATACCATTTTGGATAGCGTAATGGTCTATCTCACTAACCAACTCACTATCTGGATATTGTGAGTAATCTGCCTGGTCGAAATCATCGTACTCATCATTAAAGCTGCCCCACCAAGCTAAGAAGGCTTGCTGATTGTTGGCAATCATCTTGTTAAGCTCTTTAACCGATTGATTATCAGCCCTTGTTCTCTGGTTGGAAAATTGTAGTCCTAAATCATGATTACTCATCATCATCTTCATCACCTAGCTGTGAGGTTTTATCCTGCAAGCGCTTCATTTCATCCTGCATGGCGTTCATCGGCTCATTTTCACGCTCTCGCATGGTTTCAAGTTCACTAGTGTCAATACCAGGGGCGTAACGGTCTAGGTACTCCTTAGGGAAACTAGCGCCTGATTGTTGCAATACTTGAATAGTAGCCACATCATCAGTTGGCAAATTGTCAGTGAACATGAAGTTGATGTTTTGATAGTCCAACTGCCATGGTCCAGAGGCTGCCTTTTCTAATTTTTCAACAATGCCATAAATTTCGCTTAGTCCCTTTGAAAATGAACGTCTCTTTGTCTTGGCTAATTGAATAACACCTAGCTGTTTGTACTGCATGGCAACACCAGAAGCATTACTTGCGAAGTTTTCATCTGATACATCAGGCGTGCGAGAGAATGAATGAATGTTCTTATACAGTCGGCTCTTGTAAGCTTCAACACCAGCCGTGTCATATTGCTTATGGATATAATCAGCGGAAACCGTTGTTTGTTGACCGGTTCCAGTAGAACCAGATTTCAAGAAGAGAGTACGAGCTTCTTTAATACTTGCCATTAGCTTCTTTTTTTGTTCAGCCAACTTTTCTAAGTATTCTTCATCATCTGGATTGCCAAACAAATCAGCACCATCGAGCAAATCATCAATGTCACCCTTAATAACAAGCATGGCATCGTTGCTATCCTGCATGTAGTTAGCCGTGTCAGACTGTGCTGCGTCATAAGCATCAATCAAGCTAATAACACCATCGAAATCACCCAGTCGTTGGGTATTATTCCAAAATTCAACAACTGGAAGCGTGGATAATTGGTCCGTTTTAGCCACATCATACCCATTAACAACTGTTCCATCAGCAATCGCTACAGGGTTACTAATATTGTATTCGCTATCTGTCCACGTCTCAATCATATACGGTTGATAATTTAGGTCGTCATTAATCTTTGACTGTTCCGTATAGCGAACAGCCATAATTGGCACTGGGTCTACGTCATTTGAATAGATCATGAACGTGTTAGCAGGACTAAGTCGAGTAATCTTCTCGACATCCCCATCACGGTAGACATTAGCAAAAGCTCGCCCATACTTGGACATATCAGAAAACAAGTCATAAAAGAGTGAATTCACACCATTTTCATGATTAATCTTGTCTAACTGCTGGTGTTCATCTTCTTGCCCATTATGGTCTTGATCAACGCTAATGTTAATCGGGTTCCCAACCGAAAAGGCGGTATGAAAGTCGACAATTTCTTGAGCAAAAGGGTGCCCTAATCGCACATCAGCCCCATATTCATCAATACGGCGACTCACTTCACTGTTAATATTGGTATTAATACCCTTGTAATAGCTATCAAGATTAATTAGACGTGGGCGTTGCTTGTTGTAATGGTGCATGATGAACTCGCCCACACGCTTTGGTGTTAAGTTATCAAGGTCTTCTTGATACTGCATTAAAGCATGGTGCAAGTAACGTTCTGCCTTTGTTTGATAGCTATCATTTGTTTCCAAAATTGCCATATATTACTCCTATCGCAGTCCTAAATCATTGACTGCTTGTACTCGTTCTTGGTAATTCATGTATTTTCCCTTGCTGTTGGTGAAGATGATTGGTTCTAGCGCATACCCTAATGCTTGGATAGCGTGGTCGTCACCGTCTTCTGGTTTGTTCAAAAACTTACCGAACTTGTCTTTCTGATAAGCGAAGGTGCTCATTTCATCAACTAAGTAACTAGCGCTTGGGTGAATGTGGTACTTAAAGTTCTTCATAAACTCCATGCGCTGAACAACGGAATCTTTTCCTTTACCAACAGGAACAATCGTTTTAAGACCCTGTGCGTGAAGTTCTCCAATCGTTCTTGGTTCTGCACTATCGCCATACACCTTGCCTCTTAATGCGCCATTACGTGCTAATTTACGAGCCATAGGTGCACTTAACATCCCCGTCTCGTAAAATCCATCATAGACGTATATATCATGGTCTTTTACTACTGCTTTAACGAATGCAGTAGGGTCATGTGTGAAACCAAAATCAAGTCCCATGATATGACGGCCTTGAATCTTGCTGACATCGAAGTCTTCGAGATTAAATAGACCTTCAAAGACAAGGCCTTCAGCAATGCCCCATTCGCCATCAACAGCGACTCTGGCACGATTAGGGTTGCGCTTCTTCAACTCCATCATGTTGTCAATGAATTGTTGGTCCAAGTGGCTGTTGTTCTTATAAGTGGTCGTAAAATTCAACACGCCATTTCGCTTGGTCTCCTCATCAAAGAACTCTTCTTTCAACCAGTGGCGTTCTGACCAAGGGTTAAAAGTGAGAACATGCTGATAATATCCCCCATCAGGCAACTGGCCACGAAGTGATTCAACGACTGTTTGGAAGTCTTCACGACTTTTAAGCTCATATGCTTCTTCCCACCACGCTCGGCACAAATATCCGTTCTCGGCACTAATAGACGTGATTTTCAACGGGTCATCCATGCCTCGAAAGTAAATCTTCTGGCCTGTTGATTTCATGGTAATTTCAAGCGGACTAACAGTGAATTTAAAAAGGTCACTCAACCCTAGTAGATTGATGACCTTTTTCAGCGTGTTATATGTCGATTCCTTATTCGTATTCTGATACTGCCTGATAACTAACCAATTCACATAAGGTAATCGCAACATCTCGTAAATAACGTTATAGGACTGCGCCCACGATTTACCAGAACCACGAGCGCCCTTAATGGCAACAAATGGATCATGACTGGAAAATAATTGATAATATGACCGGTCAACTGATTTATGAAAGTTTAAATCAATCTTCGTCATGCTTTATCTCCTCGAATGAATCCATATTGATAATCATCTCGCCATTGTTAGTGCCACTATCAAAGACACCCTTTCCATTAAGGTATTCAAGCAACTCCCTACGTGCTTTATTGCGGTCATGCAACTCAACGATTGGACCATCTTTGCCGACTGTAACTTTTTTGACCGCCCAACTATCAACCGAGTCACTATCTTTCAGTGCAACCCATGACTTATGGCGTGTATATTGCTTATTGCTCTCTTCGTCAACTGCTTTAAAGTCATCAGAACCCCAATCAGCAAAGTCACGAATGTCTGCCCTGGCCTCTTTAGCCATGTCATCAATCAACTCAAAAACGCCTATGCCGAGCTCTGCTAATCGAGCCTGGCGTAGACGTTTAATTTCTTTTTGAATTGCAACATTTTGCAACAATCTCTGACCAGCAGTCCCAGCTGTTTCATAAGTTACACCGTAAGCATTAATATAAGCATGTGTCGCATTGGAAAGCCTGACATACTCGCTAACGAAGGCTTTTTGCTTGTCATTAAGACCACTATCTTCTAGCTCTTGAATAGCTGGATGTAGCTCTTTTTTGGTTGCAACATTTTGCGACTTGGTTGCAACTTTTTTATTAGAGGTTGCAACCTTGGTTTCATCTGCCCAATAACGAGACTTCCAAGACTTAACTGTACTTAGACTAACATCATACTTCTCTGCAATCTCCTTATACTTCATACCAGCTAAGTAATCTTGCTTAGCTTCATCCCGTTTTGTCATGTCATTGTTGCTCCTCCTTTCTTTTTAAATTTATGTACTAAAAAAGACATCAATTACTCAATGTCTAATTCAATATAATGACATCCGTCTGAATACAAATTATCATAAGGACTATCGTAAATTTCAGGCTTGTTATTGTCATTTACATACTTTTCAGCATCTTCTTTTTTGTTGAACACTTTCACTGGAGTTTCTGTTGGGATAGCGTCACCGAATCCGCCATCTTCATCAAACTCTTCAACAATTACGTAACACTTCTTAATCATCCAACCACCTCATATGCTTATGGTAATTAATCGCACCGTTTCGAAATCCAGCCCGCATGTTAGCGTGTCGATAATTATGCTTTTCTGGTTGATCGTCAGTAATGGTAGCAAACTGATTATTTACTTTAGTTGCTTGTTTCTTATGACGTTGTATTCTGATTTCTTTGTCTTCATACATAATGAATTTCTCCCAATAAAAAAGGTTATTTCCATTTTGGAAATAACCTTTACGTATTACAGAAAATAACTTCTCTGTAATCACACAACAAAATGGGAAATCATTGGCTAATATTCTATCTCACTAGATCACTAACCCATGACATTGTAACGCTAATTGCCATAAACAGCGCTCCACCCATCAACAAGCAACAACACAAATATGATGATACAGTTGCCATTCGTTGCACAGTTTTATTAACATCCAGTCCCGTAAATTTCTTCATAATTTCCTCCTTATTAACAGGGCTGTATTAATCTTACTTTAATTTCATAAAAAAGTCACTAAATACTTTTTTATATTATTCACGTCAACTATTACAGGTTAACTATTTTTTTCAAAGGAGTCTAGGTTTTTTCCCACCTATCTATGTGTACTTATACCTAAATAAGCACAATATCAATATACCATCTCAACCAACACCCTATCCCCACTGTTTTACTACTGGTTTCCCACTGTACACGTAAGTTTTAAAAAACTTTCACTCCACAATGCGAATCTGTAATAAGCAGTTTCCAACAACTTTTCGACGTTGCTGGGCGAATAACCAATCGTTTCAGCCAAATCAATCAAAGGCAAACATTTGAAATGGCGTAAATAAATCACACGAGCATACCGGTCATCCATATTATTCAACGTCACTCGTATCAATTTAACTGTTTTTTTGGCGCTTTGATTACCAATTAATTCCACAACTGCTTTGTCAACATGATTGCCATCGTCATGGCTCATTGGCATATCACTAATAACTGGCGAATGATAGAGAGAGTCAACGTTTGATATTTGTGCTAAATCCATCAAATCTTTAAATTCGCTTGGCTTATTGACTGCAAGCGGATTGCCAAAGAAATCAGATACATTTTTGATTGTCTGCTCACGATCGTACCGCACATCATCCCCCTATTCCTATTCGACCATTAACCAAATCATTCAGAATACCCCGCAATCATGTAATCCAAATACTCACGGCATTTTTTCAAGTCTTCCAGTCCGTTTTTCTTCTTGTACCTGATGAGATACTTCAGGGCGTTGCCTTCGTAAAAATCAAGGCCAAACTCATTAATGACATCAAACACTTGCATACCAGATTGACCGGTATAGCGTTCTGGATTTTTCAACTTCTCCGCCTGTCCCATCTACTTACTCCAAACCGATACGAAACGTCCATACAGCGCTGTCATCAAGTAGAACGCCATCGTCAACAACATTGGCAATGAACTTGCGGAATATCCAGCAGACAAAGCAGTAAACCAAAGCGCAATATTGACAACGTCAGCCATCAACCACAATGTGTAGCTGTCACCATACCCCAAGAATACATACATTGATGCAAACGCACCGATTACCAACGTCAATGAGTCCCATGCTGGGTTAGTGTCGCCTAACCAAGTGTAAACAACGATAAGTGGAATCCAGATGATGAACATCAACGCCACTGTTGACATCCAGTTCCCGATACTCAAATGCTTCACGCCGTTCTTGATACGGTGTCCCCAATTCTTCCACGTCACAATCAGTGGAATATCAATCAAGGACACGAACACTAACTGATCTAGCACACTGGCATAGTGTCCAGCCGTCCAATTTACGTAGATGAAACCAAGTGCGCTAATAAGTCCAAGAAGGCCATTGATAGGCTTGCCAATCATCATGTATACCGTACATGCTGACCCAACCAACGTTGCTACTAGCGTGATAATTGATAGCCAAGTAATAGGTGCCACCAAGAACAGTGCCAACTGCACGCCAACCATGAACGCCAGCATTACCGCTCCAGCTGTGTTCAATGACTTAATTTCTGTACCCAACCACTTAATATAATTTTTCATTATTTCCCCTCCAACAGTTCTGGATTCTCGTGAATGTTGCCAATCACTTCAATGGTGTGCTTATCGTTAGCTGCCCAATACTCCTGACGTGCAATAGATTTTCCAAAATTAATGCAGTAGCCAAACTTAGGCCTGTACTCGATATAACCAACCTTGTCATCAGGCGACAAGATGACAACATGCAACTTTACAACATCGCCCTCATAGATTTCTTGGCCATTCTTGTCGTACAGTCCTGTGTATTGTTCTAGTATCACCTCTGTCGGGCAGTACATTTTTTCATCACGGGTTCGAATATATTTTTGTTTGAAATTGATTTCAATAAAATCAATATATTTTTTCTTATTTTTGTCCCACGCTCTTAACACAATCTCTCTCATCACTCAACCTCTTCCTTGCTTAATTTTTGAAGCTGTTCAGCCAAATATTCAGCACCCTCTTTTGCGCCCATTTCATTTTTGGTTATATGAGCATCGTCAAATCCGATTACCTTAACTGATTTTTGTTTCATAGCCTCAATGCCTTTTAAGTCATAATCCGAGAGCTCTTTATCATCAAAGTATGGTTTTTGGTCTAATCTTAACCATATTTGTTCCCCATCAAGCTCTGATATATAACCGCTAATACTAAGTCCATGAACTGGTTCGGTATCGATATCCTGGTAAAAATCATCTGTATAATCATTTGGAAAATTATCGGGGATAATTACATAACCATTTTCAGAATATGGGCCAAATTTTGTTAGCGTATCAAATGGCTTTAGCGCTGGTTTTTTTGATTTATTTGCCATATCTAAATAGTCCATCAATCCACCTCGTCCATTTCGTTCATAAACGTTTAATAGTCATCTCAAATTTAGACCCGTCTTGTAACGTAAATGGCGTTGTTTTTCCTTCGATTTCTTTATCGCTAAGAATTGTTTTCAATGATTCCAGCGCTGCGTTTCCCAACATCATTTGAATTTCTAATGCGTTGCCAAAATTGTTCATCACTCCACCTCTTCATATCCCAATACGTACGCTTCGGCAATGTCATCAAAATCTACTTCTACTAAATCGTCATCAGATAATTCATCGTACAAAGCGCTTTTAACAACTTTTCCAAGTCCGATTTCTTCCAAGATTTCAAGCAGTTCAGCTTCTCGCTTCGTCAATTTTGGTTGTGATTCAAACGTTACTTTTGCCACTTATTCCACCTCTTCCTTTTCATACATGTCTGGATTGTATCCAGCTTCGATGACTTCTTTTTCGGTAAACTTTTCATCGTATTTGACAACTTCGTCCTTATAAGCTGATAAGGTAATCAATCCTTCATACGTTTCTAGGTAAATGTCATGTCCGTATCGATCAGTCTTCTTATATCTCCAGTAATACTTCTTCTCTTTTTCAACAAATTGGTCATGTGCCCAGTCTCGATATTTCGGAAGTGCGATTAAAACAAGCTCTTGATTTAAATCTTTAATTTTTCTTCTTTCTACAGTTTCGTTGTAATAAATATAATCATAAATATTTTTAAGATTAACGGGTGCACCCAAGGATTTGTGTTGTTCAAAATATAAGTCAGCAATTTCAACAATCTTCTGATACTCTTCTTCAGTAAATTTTTTAGTCATCACTCAACCTCTTTCCGGTCGTACATGTCGGGATTGTATCCAGCTTCAATAACTTCTTTTTCTGTGAACGAATCAAATGTTTTTGAATGAAAGCCTGGTACAATTAGCCCACTATCTTTCTCAAGATACCAAGTATCACCATCTTCATCAGTCTTTTTATACTTCCAAATGTAATTCTTCTCTTTTTCAACAAATTGGTCATGCGCACAGTCACGAGTAGTTGGATTAGCAATCGCAAAAATCTCTTTCCATTCGTCGATAAAATCAAGTTCGCCAAATAGTTCATCCTGCATTTGAATCAATAAATTAGGATTCATCAAACCCATATTGTATTTTTCTTTTAACTCATCAAAGCAATCAACAATCTTCTGATACTCTTCTTCAGTAATTTTTTTAGTCATAAATACCCCTATACCAATTTCTATTACCAGTAATTTAAGTTGT
>NZ_LDUY01000032.1 GCF_001038455.1 Fructobacillus sp. EFB-N1
ACCAGACGCCACTAGAAGTTTTTCGGAGTTGTTCGAATTAAACTTGTAATCTGCCTTTTAAAAAAACGTCCAACTACTTGGCCATCCTCTGTAAGCAAAGTTAGCTTGCAGAGTAAGGTCAGCTGTTGAGCGTTTTTTAATTGAGGGGACCGTTCGTTTCAGCCGGTGGGAACTGCTTGGTAGTAACGATTTGGTCAAGAATATGGTAGTCACGGCGTAAATCATAGGGGACGTCACGGTTGGTATTCCACAGCTGGACAACGTAGAGGTTACCGACCAACCAGAGGAGTTTTTGGTCCGTTGTGACGGTCGAGAGGGCTTTAAAAATTGACTTATAAAATAGGTCCTCAAATGTACGGTCTTGTAATTGAAATTCTAAAACCTCAATGGTGCCATCAAAGTGAAAGGCTTTAATCGTTTCAAAGGGGTATTTTTTAAACTTATCAATGTCAAGTGTCGTATAGATTGATTGGACACTTGTGTTTAACAATTCATCTAAAAGTTCATACTTATCCACAAAGTGACGATAAAAAGTGTTGCGGTTAATCTCGGCAGCGACGCAAATTTCCTTCACTTTTATTTTGGAAAAGGGGATGTCATGGAGCAATTTTCCGGCAGTCATCAGCAGGTGGCGGTGCATTAAATCATAGCGTTTATTTTCCATAAAAGTTTTCCACCTCGCTTAAAAGCAACATTTTTTTGTTTTTGTTTCATTTTAGAACAGTGTAACATTTTTTGACTCTTCAAATCTTCTAAATTCCTTACTAAAATATTAGTGATGATTAAAAAGGAGGGGTAGAAATGCTCAAAAAACTCGGGGAATGGATTTATGAAAATAAAGTCAAAACCTTCCTGATTTGGCTAGTAGCCATTGTCCTTATCGGTGGTGGTGTAATCGGTCTTGGTTCGCACTTTTCACAGAATTTGACGATTAGTGGTGTGCCATCGACAAATATCCAGAGTACCCTGGAACGGGAATTCCATCAGAATCCTAACAGCGGTACGTTAAAGGTTGTCGTTCAAAATCAGAAGGGGATTACCGATGACCAAACAAAGGCAGATGTTGCCAAGGCCATCGCTAAAGCTCAGGATAAGTATGGTTCTGATATCAAAACCATTGCCAATCCTTATACCAACAACACTATCAGTTCTGATAATACGACCACTTATGTCGATATTACCTTCAAGGCCAACTCGACATCGGTGGCGCACAGTACGATTACCGGTATCCGCTCCATCTTTGATGATCGAGTGAAGACAAGTGGAACGAAGGTGGCTTATACTGGAACCGTCCAGTTAAAGCCATTTGAAATCGGTGGTCCTTCAGAAATTATTGGGGTTGTGATTGCCTTTGTTTTGTTGTTTGTATTGTTCCGTTCCTTTATTACTGCCGGAATGCCAATCGTTTCTGCCCTAGTTGGCTTGATTACTGGCTTGTTCCTCGTGATTATTGGGACGAACTTTGCAACGCTTGCCAATGTTGCCGAGACTTTGTCTGTCATGTTGGCCTTGGCCGTTGGAATCGATTACGCGCTCTTTATCTTGAACCGCTATCGGACTGATTTGGCCGAGACAAACGGTGATCAAAAGGTAGCCTTGGGAAGTGCCTTGTCCGAAGCCGGTAAGTCGGTTATCTTTGCCGGTGTGACGGTCATTATCGCCGTTTGCGGTTTGTCTTTTGCCGGCATCGAATTCGTGACAACCATGGGCTTTGCTGCTGCTGTAGCGGTCGCTATCGCCGTCTTGTCCGCCTTGACCTTCTTGCCAGCTTTGATTGCGGCTTGTGCTAAGTTTATTCGACCAAATACAAAGACGGTTGAACACATGGCCAAGAACCCATCAAAGTTTACGAAGTTTTTGACTGGTCACCCATGGACGGTGGTGATTGTTGCCGTTTTGGTTTTGGTTGGCATTGGCTTGCCAGCGCAAAATATGCGTTTAGGAATGCCCTACAACGGCTCTTTGCCAGAAAAGCAGACGGAGCGCCAGGCTTATGACATGATTTCCGATAAGTTTGGTGAGGGAATTAACTCACCATTGATTGCCGTTGTGAAATTAGATACTGACAAATCAGCTGCGGTCAACGAAGCCAATGTGGCCAAGATTGCCAGCCATTTGAACAGCCTCTCTGGCACAAAGACATTGTCGCCATTGTCAGTTGACCAGCAAAAGGCAGCGACCTTGCAAGCGCAACTGACACAAGAAGCCCAACAAAAGATGGCCTTACAGGCCCAAACAACTGGTCAGATGCCAACCCAGGCACAAAAGGATCAGGCGGCCTCTCAAATTAAGCAAGTGATTATGGAGCAGGCAACGAAGCCTTATCAGATTTCCGCTGACGGTAAGTATGCGATGTTAGTCATCATCCCAAAGAAGGGTTCTGAAGCAGTTGAGACGACTAATTTGGTCCACAAGATTCAGGACTACTCCGACCAGACAACAAAATCAAAGTACGCTGCTAAGATTACTTTGACTGGGGTTAACGCCGTCAACTTAGATATTACGAAGAAGCTTAATAATGCAACACCAATCTTTGTGTTCACCATTATTGTCCTAGCCTTTATCCTGTTGATGGTCGTCTTCCGCTCCTTAATTGTCCCAGCGGTAGCAATGGCCGGCTTTGGCCTGTCACTCTTGGCTTCCTTTGGCTTCACCACACTGGTGATCCAAGAAGGTTTCTTGAAGGAACTCTTTGGCGTCGCCAAAGCAGCACCGGTCCTTTCCTTTTTACCAATTATCGTTACAGCCATTCTCTTTGGTTTGGCGATGGACTACGAAGTCTTTATGGTTTCTCGCGCTCGTGAGGAATACCTGAAAACAGGTGATAACGACCGGGCAGTGACTGTTGCCATGCAGGACTCCGGTCCAATCGTGGTGACGGCGGCTTTGATTATGATTGCGGTCTTTGGCTCATTTGCTTTGAATCCAAGCCCAACCATCAAGTCTTTGGCCTTGGCCTTAGCCTTTGGTATCTTCTTTGATGCCTTTATTATCCGCTTGCTCTTCGTGCCAGCGATGCTAAAGATTTTTGGGAAAGCCAACTGGGTTTTCCCGGGTAATAAAAACTAAGAAATCCGACATCTTTTAAATTTTTTCTGCTTATAAAAATTGAAGATAAAGAAAAAGCCAGCTCAATTGAGCTGGCTTTTTGCTTGTTTAAAAAATTTTTTCTTCTACAATTATTTTCACCAGGAAATTTTTTCTCGCGGTACATTTGGTCGAAAATTTGATAGCCCTCAGCTAGTGTATAGGGTTTTTCCTGATTGTGATTCCAGAGGCGGATGATATACATGTTTCCTAATTTCCAAAGCGAAGAAGGGTCACTAGCCATCCGAGTGACGATTTTAAAAATTAAGCTGTCAAAGATATCTTGAAATTGTGGGTCAGAAAATTGAAAGTCTAACGTGGCCAGGGGCCCTGCGAACTCTAAGGCAGTCAGGGTTTCGAAGGGGTACTCTTTGAAGTGATCAATATTAACATGCTGAAAAAGGTGCTGAAAGGCTTCTGTGAGCATGACTTCCAGTAAATCAAATTTATCGTCAAAATGCCGGTAAAAGGTATTTTATGTTTTTGATAAAAATTATTGAAAACCGCTTTAAAACGGCGTTAATCCCTTATATATAGCGGTTTTTAATTTGTTTAAAATATATGTTTTTCAGACGTTTTATGACGTTTTCAGACGTTTTTATTATTTTTTTACACGTTTTTTGCACGGTTTGCACGTTAAAAAATAGACATCATTATTTTATTTGTTTTTTCTTCTTCTGTCTCCTTTTGCGCTTCCAAAAGGTGCGTGTAGATTCCAATGGTGGTTGATATATTCTTGTGTCCTAATCTCCTTGAAACGTACTTAATGTCAACACCTTTTGATAACAACAAGCTACCGTGAGAATGTCTTAAACCATGGAATGATATGTCTTTAATTCCAAGTGATTGAGTTGTTTTTTGAAGCAACGTTCGCACACTGTAATAACTAACATCAGACACGCGACCATCAACGTTTTTAAGTTGTTCAAGCAAATTATCATCAATTGTGATAATACGATTTCCTGATTTTGTTTTCGTTGATTTAACACGGCGAAATTGATCTAAAGCTTTATTGACAGATATTGTCTTCTTTTTGAAATCAATATCATTTACTGTGAGTGCCATAATCTCGCTTACTCGCATACCAGTATGAATGGCAATATAAATGGCTAAATAAGCGCCATCATGTCCATTCTTATCTAATTGTTGTTTGATATGCTTGTCAAGTTTCGCCAGTTCGTCAGCCTCTAAAAATTTTTCAGTTGCAGGCTTACCGTTACTGCCTGTCAGTTGAATTCTCACTGTTGGGTCTTTATCAAGTATGCCGTCAGCGTAAGCATCTTTCAAGCACTGGCTAATGTGGTTTTTTCTCTTCGCCACAGTCTGCTTAGAGTGTGTTTCACCGAATTCGTTAATAAACGCTTGGAAGTCAGAGCGAGTAAATTCAAGCAGATAAGCATTTGGCAAATACTTAATGATATTATCTAGCGTATTCTGATACTGGTGCCGAGTTCCACTTTCCAAATTGCTTTTGTACGTATCAACCCAAGATTCGAAATAGTCTGACAACAACATGTCTTTATATTTATTTTTTTCTACTTCAATAACACCAGATTCGATAGAAGAAGCCCACAGTTGAGCTTCTTTTTTTGTTTTGAAGCCTTGTTTACTTGGGCGCTTTTTCTTTCCATTTACAGTTATAGATGTGAATGCTCGCCAATTATTTTGGCTTAATTTAACAAAACTAGCCATAATTCCTCCATTTAGGTACAAATAAAAAGGCCTGTGGCCTTAATCGTGTATGTATGCCCAAAAAGGGCGATTGTTACTTCAATCCAGTAGATGCAGCAGAGTAAAGCAACCATGATCCATCGTCTTGTTTCATAAATGATAATGTAACGTTTGAACCAAGTGAGCCATTGGTGTTTGACCAGATAGCAATTTGTGTATCCATTCCGTTTACTGATGAATTTGAAGTAGATGAAGGCTTACCGTACTTTGATTCAATAGAGCTAAGGCTTTCTCCTCCTTGTGCTTTGTTCATCATGTCGCCCTTTTGAAGACTATCGAAATCAGCTTGAGTCCATTTTTGAGTAGACTTTTTGCTTGTTTTTGATGAGGATGATCCAGAATCATTTTTGCTTGATGAACCGCCAGCACCAGCACCTCCGATAACAACAACTAATACGACAACAATCCAGAACCACGCCTTCTTATAAAAAGGCTTCTTCTGAACGTATGTATTGCCGTTTTCGTCAGTAATCTTCTTGCTCATAATGCTTCTCCTATCAGCTTTTAACGTGGTTCAGTCTTGCACGTAATATGTACACCGCTTGTGCGGTTTATTCGCTCATTTCAAGCTCTGCCATGCTGTCCTCAAAACTTTCAAGAATTTCATTCTCTTCAATAAAGTTTTTCCAACGTAGGGGACTGGCTTTTTTTAAAGTGTCGCTTTTTAATTTTTCATGGAAATTAACGACTACATCGTGCCATGACTTTTGAGCTGCTCGTTCCATCTTATCGTCGTTGAATCGTTTGGACACTTTTCTCCGACTATTGCGGTCGATTTGGTCTTCACGTGCTTTTTCGATGAAAATATCGTAAGCTCGGCAATTATCTTTAATGTATTGATCTAATTCGTCGACATTCATTATTACACCTTATAAGACTACAATTCCGAACAGCGACATTTCGTGCTCTTCGTTAATTGGTAAGTCATGATACTTCTTGTTAAGTGATACCAAACGGCAACCGTTGTTGTCATGCACAAACTTCTTAACGTATGCCTGTCCATCATAGTCAGCAATGACAATCTGCCCTGAACGAGCTTCCTGTGCCTTCTTAACGAAGATGATTTGTTTATCATCGAACAGGGGAGTCATCGAGTCACCATTAACAGTAACGGCGAAGTCGTGTTCTGGAACAGTGCCACTGTAGTCAACTTCTTCTGGTTGGTTATCGACCATGTATTCGCCTGTACCAGCCGAAACAGCGCCGTAAACTTCAACTGTGTTTGTCGTTGGCAATTGGACGACTTTGTTTTGTTCATCTAATTGTTCGTTAGCAAAATAGTATAACTTTTTTTGATGTCCGTCATCTAATTGGTTAGCAATGTTAAATATTTTTTCAGGCGTGCTTTCGTTTGTCATAGGAACGTCTGCTCCAATCAGCCAACTAGGATTAACATTCAAAGCCTTAGCAATAATGAAAATTTTATCTTGCTTAGCAGAATATTGCCCAGACAACCATTGGCTAATAGAAGATTTACCAATACCTGTCAACTTAGATAATTCAGCCGATTTTACTTTCTTATATTCCATGGCCTCTTTGAGGCGAAGATTAAAACTGTCCATATCTATGTCTTCCTTTATTAGTATAACTTTATTATAAACATAAGTTCAGACAAACTCAACTATTAAATAAAAAAAGTTCAGAAAATCTGAAAAAGGTGTTGCAAAACAAAAAAAGTGATGATATTATTAATTTGTTCAGAAAAACTGAACGAACGAAAGGAGGATTAAATGATTAAATTCAATTATGAACGATTGTATGGTCGAATGAAGTCTAAAGGATTCAATCAAAGTTCGCTTGCTAGAAAAATTGGAATTTCAGCAGGAACAATGACCAACAAATTGAAGGGACAACCTTTCAAACAAGATGAAATTTTAAACATTTGCAATGTGTTAGATATTGCTGATGAAGATATGTCATCTTATTTTTTTACAATTAAAGTTCAGAAAACTGAACAAGCTACAGCATAAAGGAGGCAAACATGAATCAAATCATCAAAATTAAAACAAACAAGCAAGGTGAGGTAAGTGTCAGCGCTCGTGAATTGTATCAGGCGCTAGAGGTTAAGAAGAGTTATCGATTTCAACAATGGTTTGAAACTAACTCTAAACAATTAATCGAAAATGTGGATTTTAGGTGTGTGGATGTAACCACACAGCAAAATCAATACGGTGGAATCAAGACAATTAATGATTATCAACTAACAGTCGATGCCGCTAAGCAAATTGCAATGATGTCCGGAACAGATAAAGGACGTGAAATTCGCCTGTACTTCATTGAAGTTGAAAAGCAATGGAATAGTCCAGAACTAATGTTGTCACGGTCACTACAGTACGCCAATTCAAAATTGATTGGTTATGAATCACAGATTGCTGAATTGACACCAAAAGCAGAAATGAACGATGTCTTTATTGAAACTGGCGCAGCTATTGGTGTTCGTGAAGCGGCTAAAGAAATGAACGTTAAGCAAAACGAGTTCATTGATCACTTGCTGAACAACAAGTATCTCTACCGTTCGTCGGGAAGTCGAGGGAAGTTGCAACCATACAAAAAGTATGTACCTAAGTTCTTCGTGCTGAAGAGTGGTTCTGTAAATGGTGTTGAATTTACGCCACAAGTTTTGATCACGCCGTACGGACGTCAGTTCTTCTATAAGAAGTTTTACGCGCCGGACCAAATGGAAATGAGTGTGTAAAAGGCCAACACGGCAAATGAAGTAAGGTGTTTGACAACCTGAAAGTCAAATAGATAGGTAGCTAACAATAATCAGCCAACGAGTGTCCGGCAACAAAAAAACCACCATATAGGTGGCTGTATTACCGGCAGTAGTGATAAAGGAAAAATGATGACAACAACAATTGATATGTTGATTACACATTATCGAAAAGTTAAAAGAGAAGCTGAGCAGAGAAACAATGAAGAGTATGTCTTGTTGTTGATTAAAAATTCTCGAGAGAATATATCGTTTCAAGGTCGAGCCAATTTTGGAACGTTCATGATTAACTCTGTTCCATACAATGGTTTGCTAGTTTCTCAAATTATACTTGATAACTCATTTGAAGGTGAACTATCAACTTTGCTAGTCGTAAATAAGAGGTTATTTACGTTATCTAGTATTCGTGCAGAAGAAATTATGAATCTATATGAAATTTAACAACACGCTCAACATAATCGATGGTATGAGTTATTGAACGTTTGTTAGTATTTTCAAACTTTAAAATATGTTCTTTGTAGCTAAGGATACCGTCGAAAGCGATTAATGGGATAGAAAACGACTTATCACCTTTAATTAAACTTTCTTCTAAATAAATGTTTAACAAGTGCAAAGATTGTAGCTCTTCAATTTCTTCTTTGCTTAGGTTAGCATAATTTTCATTGTTCATACCTATCACACCCTTTAGTTATTTCAGATTATTAGATGGTTAGATCAAGGTAACTGTCGTTAGAGTTACCTTAAATTAACTTGACGACATTTAAATTTATTTTATCAAAAAGGAGAAGCAAATGAATGAAGTAAAAGCTTTCAACTTTGAAAGTAACGAAGTACGAACTGTACTTATTGATAACGAGCCTTGGTTCGTAGGGAAAGATGTGGCAGAGACCTTGGGATATTCCCAAACTGCTAAAGCAATTCGAACGCACGTCGAAGTTGATGACAAAGGGGTGTCCGTTTTGGACACCCCCGGAGGAAAGCAACAGATGACTGTAATTAATGAGTCTGGTGTGTTCGCTCTTATCTTTGGTAGTGAATTAGATAGTGCTAAGCGTTTTAAAAAGTGGGTCACATCAGAAGTCCTGCCAAGCATTCGCAAGACTGGTAGCTATTCAGTTCAAAAAGACCCAATGGCTATCTTAGCGACAACGTTTGAAGCATTGAAACAGCAGGAAGATAAGCAGAATAAGTTGGAACAACGCTTAGACAAATTTGAAGACGATCAGGAAATTCGCAGTTGGGAACAATCAGAACTGTTGCAGTTGCGCCGCAATCGAGTATTTGCAATCTTGGGTGGCAAGTATAGCCAAGCATACAAAGAACTTTCTAGCGAAGTATTTCATGCAATTGCCAAAGATTTCAAGCAACAGTTCAGCGTGCCACGTTATAACGCACTGCCACGCAAATATTTTGAAGATGGCAAGCGTTTCTTGAGTAATTGGGAACCGAATAATTTGCTTGAATTAGCAATTCGTGGAGCTAACCAAGAACAGACGGCGTAAAGGAGAAAGCATGAACGAAAAACAAGAACTATATCAAGAATTAGAGAACATTAAAAATATGTTCGACAGTATCGATGTAAACAAAAAGAGCAGTGCTGATACACTACTCTCCACTTCTGCAAGAATTACTCATTTAGCAAACAAAGTTAAAGAATACCAACTAGAGATAGATGCAAAAGAGACAGACGATAAGGCTGACTCAAATGTTATTCAGGAAAACTACTTTAGAGGTATGAACTTTAATGGTGACCCTGAACTAGCTTCGATTCTGAATGAATTGGCTAAGCGAATTACAAGTCGTTAAACAAGTTGCGCTTGTAATCTGAATCATAACTTGAATAAAAGTCGTGGACATCAAGTACAAAAAAATCACGGGGAGGATTCATCTCTAAAAATTCATGAGAAAAATCATTTAATGACATTTTTGTTTTGATAACGATTAGTTCACCGGTTAGCTGAAGCCAATTTCCTTGTCCGACCAAGTCTTCAAGTAAACCACGAGACTCAATGCTTTTTTCATCAGACCCATTCAAAGGCATATTAAAATACACAATAAATTTATTCATAAATATTCTCCTTTCAATTTACTAGGCACTGCAATGCCAGTAATTAAAGGATACCAAAAGAAAGGAAGACGAAATCATGAAAAAAGAAGATGAACAGTTCCCAAGGGTTCCAGATTGGGTTGCTCCATTGTCAGCCAGCGTTGGATTTATGATTGGAACTTTAGTAGTCCTAATAGCCATGTTGTTAATAAAGTGACTAAAACTCCACTAGTAAAACCTGATAGTAGAGGCATCAAAAACCCACTTTTCCATTCATGCTTATTATTGATTTTCATCAAATCAAAATAAGTTTTCCCAGCAGTTGTTGGATAATACAGTGCATTAGCTATCTTGCTCAAGTATCCATTATTTAATAATTCTGCTAATGCAATTTCAGTTTTTGAGTCATCAGGGAGTGGTGAATTTCTGAATATTTCACCCTCTGCAATATGTTCTCTTAATGAATCAAAATAATCAAATTCATTACTTAAGAATTTTTTCAGTAGTATTTCTGCGTTTTTTGTAAGCATTGTATTCTCCTTATGGACTGGGTTTAGCTTCTGTAATTAAAGGATACCAAAAGAAAGGAAGACGAAATCATGAAAAAAGCACCACTATCACGGTATGGTTCAAGGGTGTTTAACAACATTGGCGAATTAGCAGAAGTCATGGAAACAACAAGAGATAACGTCAATTCAATACTGTCAATGCCTGGATCCCCATATGCGCCAATCCCTGGACGTAAAAAGCCAATATACGTTGAATTCAAGGTGGCTGAATTCTTAGACAGTATTACCAGATACAAGCCGAAGATGTAGGGGGATTTATGAGCGTATTTAATCAAATGTGGTCGATTGTAACAACGATTGTCACCATAGCAGTTATTGCCTTATCAGCGTTTGAAATTGGCTACACGCTGGGACGAGATGACAAAAATAAGACAAAATAAAAGCCCGCTTAGCAGAGCGAGCTTAGGCATAAATTTATCCAGAAAAATAATTTATGCCTCTAGTATACCACGGAGGACGTATGAGTAAAAACAGATTGAAAAAAATGCGCAAGAAACAAAGTAAAACGCTCAAAGAAATTTCAGAAAAAACTGGAATTAGTGATGTGAATTTATCTAGATATGAAAACAATAAAATTGAACCAAAACTAGCCACATGGGAAGAACTAGCTAAGTTCTACGGCGTGACACCAGCATATCTAGTGGGGTGGAGCGATGAACCGCATTAAGCAATTGAGAACTGAAAAAAATATTGGTCAAGATCAACTTGCTGATTATTTGGGTGTATCAAGGCAGACAATTTCTCATTATGAACGAGGAGATAGAGAACCAAAACTTGAAAACTGGCGGAAATTAACAGATTACTTTGGAGTTAAATTCGAGTATCTAGTCGGATGGGAGGACTAATGGACCAAGAAAAGTATATCGAGATTATTAAATCACAGGCGGACGTTATTAGCTCACAATCCGAGTTAATTAGCACACTTAGTGAATTGGTACAGTCCCTAACAGACCAGGCAACTAACGATGTAGTTGTTTCAGGATTTTCAAAAGCGGAGGACTAAGTATGGCAACAACAGGCAATTTGGTTGCTGATGGCCTTGACCAACACTTACGTGAATATGATGAATGGGTCAACAATAAGCAGTCAGAGAATCATCTCAACGTTTGGAAGCACGGTGAACTAACCCTTGATGAAATTGAAGAGTCTAACTTAGGTGCATTCTTGAAACATATCAAAAAGACTGGATATCCGTTCCAGTATGTACTTGATGCTGATTTAGGAGAGTTCTTAGACTCTGATGAATTAACAAGTTACTCAGTCGAGACAATTTATTTTTAGGAGAAAGAAATGCGACAAAACATTGAATTTAAACCAACTCCAGAATTGAACGATGGCTTATATAAGTTACAAATGGCAATGAAACAACCAGATAAGACAAAGACTGGTG
>NZ_LDUY01000033.1 GCF_001038455.1 Fructobacillus sp. EFB-N1
ATTCTTTGGGTTTTTATTTTAAATTTTCTCGTTCGAATTAATTATAGAATCTGCCTTATTTTATCAGAACTTCATGCGGCCTGGTCGTGACTAACAGTAAAATCAACTCGTCATTATTCGAGCCGATAAACCACAATCCAGCCATCATACCGTTTTCCATAACTGCCATATCTTGCTGGATGAAATTCCCGATAACCTTGCTACTTTCCTTTTCAGGTATGGTCTTTAATGCGCTTTAGCTCGTTCACTAATTTCCGGGGTCACACGAGTCGAAACTGTTTTATTTTTGATAGTTGCAAGGCTCATCGACGCTCCTCCTTTGTTTACGAACGTATTAAACATTGCATTATAACTACGATTATTCAGCATAGCAAAGACTACTGCAAGAGAATCAATTATCTATAGCACAAATAAAGCCATTGACCGGTTGACGGCCAATGGCTTTTTAGATTTTATTAAAAGTACCCGTCGGCAAAATTTTAATCAAAAAATCCGCCAATACCAACACCAGTAAGACTGGAATTAGCCACAAAGGCATGCTGATATTACTCTCATAGACCTTCGTTTGGTAGTAATAAACGGCTAAGGATAGGCAGATTGCTACCGGTTCAATAGTGAAAGCCCAGGCCGTCAAGCCCGTATCGCGATAACGCCGATAGGAAATCGACAAAAACGGAATGACGTTAACCAACCAAAAAACCGTTAATAGAAAGGTAACTAGAACTAAGGTCACTAATACGACCCAATAAGCCTTCGAGTTGTCAGCAACCGACACAACCGTTTGCACCAAGTTACCCAATAGGTACAAGACCAACCAATAACCTAACAGACTAATCGCTGAGTTAATGAATATGACCGACCAATACTCCGAGCGAGAAGTCTGACCCCTAAAATGAAAATAGTTTTCCCAATATTTTTTATATGATTGTATCATCCTTCTCACCCCCTCTCCGGATAAATCAGCCTCCGACATTATAACATCAAGAAGCATTCTAAAAAAGCATTTTGGCCTCTTTAACACTAAAAAGCAGCCCGGCCGGGCTGCTTTGCACACAAATCAAGAACGGTGCCGACCGAAAGCATCGGTTGGTGTTAAGTTAATCACCAATAGGACAATTTCAACAATGACCCAAAGGATCATGAGCCAAAGAGAATTTGATGTACCGCTGCCATTAGCAGCGTGATAGGCATCGCTTAGTAAAGCTACTAGCGAAGCCCATGGCAAGAGATAAGCTAAAACGACCAGAATAAACCACCAGCCACTCAAGCCAGTGTCAATAATCCGTCGACTTTGCAAAGACAAATTGGGAATAATTGTTAGCAATTGATACAAAACAATAAAAACGACCGTAAAACCAGCCAAGCCAGTCGCTGCTTGCTCCTGATTGCCATTATTAAAGGCAGATTCCAGTGCAGCAAAGACTGAACCGTTACTAATCATTGTTACCAAAATACCAATTAAAATGTTAGCCAAGATAACCCACCAAAAATCAGACCGGGTTGACCGACCAGAAAAACGGAAATACTTCTTCCAATAATCCTTGTAAGCAGATAACATTTATATCTCCCATTTTACTTTTCTCTCAATCGTTCTTATCTTACCACGCTTCTTAAATCAGAACTACTAAAAAATGACTGATTTTTAACGCTTTAGTATCATAAGTCAACTTGCCTCAAAAAAATTATTGTCGTATAAAAAAGCCCGACCAACGGCCAGGCTTCAAAAAAAATTAACGTTTATGTGAAAAGCGATTAGTTCCGGCTAAGTTAATGACCAGAAGGACTAGTTCCACAACAGCCAAAGCTAAAAGCAAGAGGCCATTTTGAAAAATGGCATAAAAAATGACTAATACCCAAGCCACAACAGGGAGGGCAAACCAACGGGCGCTCAGTCCAGTATCCAAGATACGGCGGTACTGCAATGACAGGTTGGGAATAATGGTTGCTAAACCGTAAAATAGCGAAATAATCAAAGCCAACGCTGCTATCCCAACAACACCTAAACCAATGCCGGAAACATCATTGTCTAGCAGTTGTTGCGTCAATCCCCAAATGGATCCGCCTGTTAGCAAAAGGACCACAACCGTCAAGAGGATGTTGTCAAAGACCACTAACCAAAAATCAGCTAGACAAGCTCGACCAGAAAAGTCCAAATACTTTCGCCAATAATTTTTATATGCTTGTACCATAATCATTTGCTATCCGACCTTTCGAACTCTCTATTGCTCATTGTAGCACCAGCGTTGACGAATGTTTAGCACAAACCAAAAAAGGACCCACTTTCGTGGATCCTTTCCTGCAACTAACTTTTGTACGCTGAACTTATTTTTCTTTCTTGAAGGCATCTGTCTTAGACACGCTGATGACAAAAACAGCTAAGTTTAGGAAAAAAACAGCAGCTGTGATTGCGTTGTTTTGTGCCGCAGCACTAACTGACAAGAACTTGCCAATCACAACTAAGAGGAACCACCATGGGCTAAGACCTGTATCCACGATTCGTCGGTATTGCAGTGATAATCTGGGAATGAAGGTTGCCAATGCATAAAAGAGAGCCAGTAAAAGCAAAACGATTAATAGGCCTAACATTGGCGTATCGGCTTGCGTGAAACGCCCATGGTCGACATACTTCATAATTGGCCCAACAGCAACACCAGCAAAGACCGCTATCCAAAGTAACCAAATAATGGTATTGGCCAAAGTAAACCACCAATAGTCAGCTCGCGTTGTTCGACCGTTAAAGTTAACGTAATTCTGCCAGAACTTTTTGTACGCTTTAAACATTTTTTCTCCTTATCGCGTTACTGAAGTTAAAACCGCTCTGACTATTTTAGCATAAGACTTGGTATGATGACCAACGGGCTTAGTGGAGTCTGAAAAGAGAAAAGTTCAGATAGCAGTAAACCGTGACATACATGATACCTTTTCCGAAAATGATGAATGGGCTGAGGAACTGTTTTCGTTTAAGGCACTGTCGGCAACACCGCAAATGCCGATGGTTCGTTCTCGGGGATGCGATTATTTTGACATAGTAAACCTGATTTAAACGGGTCTGTTGAGTTTCATTAACACAATAATAATTAAACTGATTTATTACGCCTATTTGAACCATTCGGGCGCCTGTGTTTTGGCGCTGTTGCATTTTGATGGAATGTAATGTTGCCGCATTGCCATTGTTCATAGCAGTTAACCTCCTTTTGTACTAAGTTAGTGACATGAAGCTGCACTCGAAAGTTATCCGTGTGCCGCCCAAAAAAAGAATCGGTTAAGTGCTTGAAAACATACTTGATGCAAATGACCACCAATCGAATCAAGCTACTCATGTTCTACCTCCTTTCGTTTCGATACTTCATTTATAAGGTAAAAGCCAAAAATTCGCTAGCATTTTCCCACACTTTGTCGTCTAACTTCCCTAACTCTCAACTTACCGAACAAACCGACAATATTAGTCCGCATAAAAAGTATAAAAACTATTTTCTGCCAGGCTGATTTCATCAAAAATCAGCAAAAAAGGACAAACTGCAAGTAGTTTGTCCTTTTTCGGTGTTTTCAGTTGTCAAGCCCTTTTTTCAGATTGATGAAAAAAATCCTCCATGCTTTTTAGCAAGGAGGACTTGGGAAAACTTATATATTGTCGAAGACTTATTCACGGTGCCTTTCATCAGAAACATTACTTATTCAAAATAAAAATCACCAAGTTCATAGGTCTCAACTCGTTTGACAAAGAGTTGGTGTTTCTCAACTAAATCAACGACATCGTCTAAATCCAGCAAAGTAATTGGCGTTGACTTTGAAGGGTCCTTCGCTTCTTTTACCGCTGCTGGCGTAAAGTAATCCGTCGTAATCAAAATTCCGTAATCTGTTCCATTTTGAATTGATCCACGAAAATCACGAATATATTTATCACCGACTTGGTTATTGTAGCGTTTCGATTGAATTGCCACTCGAGTAGTCCGCAACTCATCACTGACAAAATAGGCATAACCATCTAAGCCATGGTCCTGTGAAAGCTTCACTCCAATTTCATCATCAATTTGAGCACCCATTTCCTGGATTAATCGTCGGCTAAACTTTTCGAACTTATTTGGGTCCATTTTACGTAATTGAACCTTAAGCTCTTCTTTCCAGCTTTCTGTACTGTCGCTAATATCATCAGAGTCATCATCTTCAGGTTCAGGATCAACAACTCGATTCTTGGGATTTTCAACTAATTTTTGAGTTTCTTTTTTCTTTTTATTCTTCTCTGACAACTCTTTCATCAAGGCATCTGTTGCTGCTCGAATTTTTCCCCCACTAGTTTGGCTTAAATCTAATTCCATTCCCTTTTCAGTTAAAATCAGAAATTTCCCTCTAGAATTTTCAATGCAGTCAAATAGCTGCAAACGCTTCACTGCAAAATTGAAAATGAAATTAAATGGTCGATAAGTGGTGCCAGTTTTTTTAGAAATTTTTTCTTCCTGAATCATTTCATCAGAAATTCGGTCATCCATTTGCGGCAACATATTTTTTGCCGACTTCTTTTCCATCTTGCCACCTGCATTTTGCAGCATTTGAAGCAATGCCATCATGACAATTCCTTCTTTTGTAGCGTTTTTAACGTGTTTTTTTGCTTTTAAATCGTCTTTCATCCCTTTTTACCTTCAAATCGTAATTAAATATAAAATACTTTTTTCACATACAACCATCATAACATTTCTTGAATAACTAAGATAATTTAGAATTATTTACAACACTTGGGAACAGCGTAAGTTGGGGGATATAGCGCCTCTTAGAGGAGGATATGCATTTAAAAGTAGTATGTTTACGAATCAGGGAGTCCCTATAGTGCGAATATCAAATATTCTTTCTAATGGAAGAATTGGAGGACAATTTGCATATTATCCAAAAAATGAGAACGATTCTAATTATGTTTTGCCAAATAAATCCACAGTTATCGCAATGTCCGGAGCTACTACAGGAAAAGTAGCTATTTTGTTTAAACCTGATAACACTAAGGTTTATCAAAATCAACGTGTTGGATATTTTCAAAGAAATGAACTAATAAATTATGGTTTTGTTTCAATTTTAGTAACGACACCTCATTTTAAAAATTTACTAAATTCAACATTGGTAACGGGAGCACAACCTAATATTTCACCAAAGGATGTAAATGATTTTGAATTTGAGATTCCTATATTAATTAATGAACAGGAGAAAATAGGAACAGTTTTTTCAAAAATAGATAACCTCATCACCCTTCATCAGCGTAGGCCGTATTTCCTTGTGAATTTAACTTAATCCCGACAATGATCGCATAACTAAATCAACATCCTTATTTTCTAGTTCTTGAATAATATGCAAATAGGTTTTTTGAGTTGTTGTCATACTGGCATGACCTAATCGTCTAGCTACACTGGCAATTGAAACACCTGCAAATAGTAGCAACGACGCATGTGTATGACGCAATCCGTGAATAGATATCACTGGTACTTCAGATTTTTCGCAAACACGAGCTAATATATTATTGATTGTTGAATTATAAATTTTTTCATCTGGGGCAACAAAGATTGGCTGTTCCTGTGGAAGTTCTTTCACCAACTCTGAAAATTGAATCACAGTCTGCCAATCTAATTGAATTTTTCGGACAGAAGAATGATTTTTCGTTGGCGAAAATCCTCCGTTACCTTTATAGTTCCATGTTTTGTTAACGGAGAGCATCTGGTGTGGAAAATCAAAATCCTTTGGCGTTAGTGCTAGAGCTTCTGAAAAACGCATACCTGTTTTGGCAACCAGCAGAATAAACCAATCCCAATTGATTTCTTGATCTAATTTCAGATTACTTAACATTGTCCGCAATTCAAACTGATTTAAATATTTTGGCTTTTTATCTCTGGGATGTTTCCCCTTAATAATGGCCTTTCTCGTCGGATCTCGCTCAACAAGTCCCTCGTCTACCGCATCAAGTATGGCTCCCTTTAACTGATGATGAAAATCCATCGTTGTTTGGCGCTCATGCTCTTCTGCATAATTATTTAATAATTGTTGGTATGAAATTCTTGTTAAATCCTCTAATTTCAAATCAGGCATGAGTTTGACTAGCCATTGGTGCGACATAATATATTTGGCCATTGTCACCTCCCGTATAGCGCCCTCTTTATAGACCGTAATCCATTGCTTATAGTAAACATGAAATTTTTCGTTTTTTGCTATCTTTTCTAACATAAATTCGCTCCTTTAGAATATGCATGTTAAGTTTATTATTCACTTCTTAAAAATTCCTGCGTGAACTAACCTCATTGTGCCAAACAAAGCGAAAAACACAAAAAAAGCAGGCCATGTGGCCTGCTTTTCTAATTTATTTATACAAACATTTTTTGTAATAACCCTTTTTTCTGTTCTTGCAAAGCGTCCAGCTTACGCTGATGAAGGGTGATGAGGTTGTCAAAGTGTTTGAGGAATGTACCTATTTGATGTTGTTCAACTACATCAGGTAAATATATTGTCATTTTAGACATCGTTTTCCCTGATACTTCTAGGAATGTAGAACCTGCTCCCATTTTTTCACCGTATTTTTTTAGCATCTTTGAAAGTGAAAAAATAAAATAAGTATCGAGTCTATTTTCATCAGGAACGATTGACTGGAAACCCTGATTCGTTGTACTGATTTTGCCTAGTATCGCTGTATTTCCAATCCCAGCCCTTGAGGTGAATAAAATTGTTCCAACGGGTAATAACTTTGCTGAACTTTTTGATAATCCCAATTTGGTGATGGTTTTTTTACTGTGAGAAACATAAATACTATCACCAATTTCAGCGGGAGTATACCAATCAATATCACCGTTCCAATAATCTTCTTCCGTAGTACTGGGTGTTCCACCTCCAACAATATCAGCAACCTCCCCCAACTTACGCTGTTCCCAATCGTCAGTAAAACCATTAAAACGAATTTCCGGAATTTTTTCGTCTTTTTTCGGAAACATTTTTTGCAATAAACTTTTTTTCTGTTCTTGCAGCAAATTTAACTTACGCTGATGAAGGGTGATGAGGTTGTCAATTTTGTCTATCAAACCGGATAGATTTTTCTGCTCGCTTATTTTTGTAGGAATTTCAATTTTTATATCACTCATAACATTATTCATGAGTTTAGGATTTCCTACATGCGAAACATATTTCCAAGCAGATTTATTTAGTATTTCTGCTATGGATTTGTTCATGTATCCATCATTGGATAGTAAAACGCCATTAACGTTAGTGCTATAAAACTTGCCATTACGGTATTTCACCGTTCCTGCATTGGCACCATCGGTTGTCCATGTTATTCCACCATCAAATAAATAGTCATGATAATAACCAAGTAAACCATTATTTTTAGTTTGAGATGAATAAACAGGATATGGGTTTACTAATGTTTTAATACTACTAACTTCAGAAACTGCTAATACTTGACCACGAGTTACTGTGAATAGTTCACGTACTTTACGCTGTTCCCAATCGTCATGAAATCCCTGAAATCGGATTTCCGGCACATTTTTATTCATGATTGCCTCCCGATAACAAGCTCTTTAATGAGTCAATAACCGCCTTGCTATCATCGTTTACGGCTAATTGATTAACCAACTCTAGCAATTCTGCTTCTTCTTTCTTAATATCGGCCTCGACCGAAACGATGTCTTGATTGACTTTGACCAAATCAATCGGCTCTTCTTCTTCAAAAGTGTCAACATAGCGTGGAATGTTGAGGTTGAAGTCATTTTCGCGAATTTCGTCCATCGTTGCTACATGAGCGTACTTTTCAACGTCTTCACGCTTCAAATACGTATCAACAATCTTTTCAATATCTTCTTGTCGCAACTTATTGCTGTTCTTTTGCTTCTCGAATCCCTTAGAAGCATCAATAAAGAGTACATCATCAGTGGCACGGTTCTTTTCAAGCACCATGATAATTGTTGGAATACTTGTATTCGTAAAGATATTGGCAGGCAATCCAATCACTGCGCTAATATTACGGTTTTCTAGCAAAGCTTGGCGGATTCGTCCTTCGGCTGCTCCTCGGAACAAAATTCCGTGTGGCAAAACAATAGCCATCCGACCGTTGTTATTCAAATGATACAGTCCGTGCAATAGGAAGGCGTAATCCGCCTTTCCCTTTGGAGCTACTCCAAATTTGAAACGAGGATCATCTTCACGGTTTTCCGAATCCCACTTTTGAGAATAAGGTGGGTTCGCCATAACAGCATCAAACATTCGAGGTGAATCAACCCCATCAACGGTTCCATCAGGCCAATCACCAGCTAGGGTGTCGCTGTTACGCAAATTGATATCGTTATACTCAACACCGTGCATCATCAGGTTCATCCGAGCCAAGTTATAAGTTGTCGTAATCAATTCCTGCCCATAGTACTTAATTGCACCCTGAACACCAGCATTCTTCATGTATGATGCCGTAGTGATCAGTAATGACCCTGAACCCATCGTGGGGTCATAGAGGGTATACGATTCCTGATTTTCCCGACCTGCAGTCAAAATTCGAGCCATAACATCTGAAACTTGGTGGGGAGTATAAAATTCTCCCGCTTTAGCACCAGAATTTGCAGCAAACATTCCAATCAAATATTCGTACAAGTCACCTAACACGTCGGCATCGGTATCCAACTCGATTTCATCCATCAAGTTAATCCAGTCCATCATTGTCGCAGCACGTGTCTGGGCGTTAGCACCCAATCGTGAAGACCCAAGGTCAATATCAGAAAAAATGCCGGCATAATCTGATTTTGCTTCTGGACTAACGCCATTATCAAAGCGTGTTAAAGCATCTTTGACCATCATGATATTGAACTTGTCAGTGTTGATGGCCTCCTTCCAATCGGAAAACATGTCCCCAGGTTCAATCACATAGCCCAAACGACTTTGCATGAAATTTTTTGCCTTTTCAGGGTCTTGCGCCCAAATATCAGCCCATTTTTCGCCTCGTAGCATTTCGTCAAGCCAAAGTTGCGCCTTTTCTGACAAGAACTTATAGAACATAATCCCAAAGATGTAGTTCTTATATTCTGATGGTTCGATTTTGCCTCGCGTTTCATTCAATGTTTTCCAAATCAACGCTTGTCTATCTGCTGTTAATGCCATTATTTACTCCAAGTTTAAATATTATAGTTTTGCAAAAAAGTCCTGGACACCATCTTCAAAATCAGCGATTTGAAAGAAACCTAACTGTTCGTCATTTTCAATTTGTTCTAACCTTGCCTTGAGCTTTGGATTATCATTCAATCCAACTCCCGGCAAAAAGTCTTCATACGCTGTAATAATTGCATTACCACTTAGATGATGGTCATCCGCCCAACGACGAATCATGAGTTCTTGATGGTCCGACCGGACAGTTTTTCGTGTTTGATCCAATGTCTCGGTATTAAAGGCAACACGGTATTTACCAGAAACGATACCATCCAAGATTTCAATGATTTCATTTCGCTCAGAATCACTCAATGCGGCAATATGCTTTTCAATCTCCGCACGCTTTGTATCGACGGTTTCCTTCATGTATTCATTGATTAATTCAACCAATCGGTCATAATCAATTATTTCACGACTATACAAATCAATCGCAATCTGGATATTCGTTAAGTCAATCTGTCTTTTAGGTGGTAATGTTCCGTTAACCTCATTCAGACGAGCCTGCAACGCACTAAACTGGTTATCATCTGCCAAATTTAGTGCAATCTTCTTTCCGTTATTATTGCCATTTTCATCAACATCATCGATTTCATCGCCGATATTATAGCCTTGCTGCACCAGTCGTTGCACTGAATGGTTGACATCTGCGGCTAACTGAACGAATTGTTCACGCTCTTTTTCAGACCGAGGATTGACACTGAAATCTTCCCCCGCCATTGTCTTCAGCTCTTCAATTTGTGGAATCAATTCTTGAATTTGCTTAGCTTGCTTCGGAGCCAGAATATCATCAGTGATTAAATCCTTTTCCATTTCATCCGTATCTTTATTCAACTTATCCTTATTAGGCTGTGTATCATTACCACCCTGGGTATAAATCATAAGAGCTTGCTTCACGCGGTCTTCCATCATCTCTCCCTTACGGAAGAAACGAACTTTCCCATGCGGTTTCGCACTGAGGTCAATCGTACGATTTGTTCGTGACATTGCCTGAATCAGCAAACCCTCTTTCAGGATTTTATCCATATAAATCGTATTGACATATTTCGAGTCAAATCCTGTCAGCAATTGGTCTGAAACAATAATCAAATCGAGTCGTTGAGGTGTTTCTACTTCTTGTTCTGCGGTCAGCTTTCTGTTGTAAGGTTTTTTGTGGGCAATTCTCTTTGTGACATCCGTTAGGTAAGCGCGTTCAGTATCTGAATCATTGAAAAAGTCATGGGTACCATAAAAGGTTGAATAATCATTAATGGCAGACTTTAGCGATTCTTGTAAATCAGAAGAACCCATTCCATTATCTTCATCACGAGAGTAAGTCATGGCCACACGCAAATTTGGCGCTAATTTTTTAAATAGATTGTAGTAGGCCACTACTGCCTGCTTACCAGAAACTGCTAACATGCCGTGGAATTGGTTGGGTTCTCGAATACCCATTTCAATGGGACCAGAATGATTTTCATTCCAGTGGTCGCGAATATCCTCGACCACCGCCTCACGGAATGGTAACGAAGTATAAACAGCTTTTTCCAATTCCTTCTCTGTTAAATCGCTATCCGCATCCTTTTCAATGGTTGGCGTGTAGTAAGAGACATCGAAGCCCAGGACATTTTGATCACTAATGGCATCTTTAATGGTGTAGCGATGTAGACGTTGACCAAAAACATCATATGTTGAAACAGCTCGTGTTGTTTTTACATCGTTTGCATCATCGCTATAAAAATTAGGTGTTCCCGTAAAAGCAAACCACGTTGTTTTTGAAAAAGCGTTTTTAATATGGGCGACCGCATCACCACTAGCAGAGCGATGCGCTTCATCCATCAAAATAACCATTCGTTCATCAGATTTCAAACCTGTTTTAACAGCCTTATCAAGCCCCTGGACCGTTGTTAAGAAAATATTAGACGGACCATTCTTTTGCTTTAAAGCTTTCTTAAGTTCATAACCTTTAACCACCTGAATCCGTTTTTCAAACGTTTTATAAGCAAATGACTTAAAATTTTCTGCCGTTTGGTTTACCAAATCAACACGGTCAACGATAAACAAAACGTGACGAACACGTGGCAAGGAAGCGAGTAGCTGGGCAACCTTAAATGATGTTACCGTCTTACCACTTCCGGTTGTATGCCAAACATAGCCGCCTTCTTTTTCAACAAAGCGATTATTCTCCATGACCCGCATCCGATCCATAATTGCTCGAGTTGCTTGAATTTGATAAGAACGCATCACCATCACATTGTCATTATCAGCATCCGGAATCATATTAACAGTGACTAATCGGTGCAGTGCAGGTATTCCCATTACCTGATGAATGAAAACCATAGCATCAGTGACATCGTTCCCATCATCGTCACGCCAACCAAACAAAAATTCCCTATTGTACTCCGTAGCATTTTTAGGCCGGGCAAAATAGTGGGCCGAATGCTGGGAAAGAACAAACATAACCTGCACGAATGAGAAGAGCCCCTCGTACATACCATCTGAATCATACTTCTGGAATTGCTCAAAGGCGCTCAGCTGATTAGCCCGTGTTTCATCCTTTTCTTCAACATGTCCAACTGGCAAACCATTAATCAACAACATAATATCGATTCGTCGGTTATGACCAAGAGTCCTTGGCAATTTATCAAAAGTAATCTGGTTAACAATCTCATAGCGAGAATGTCCACCAGCCACTTCATCACCATAAAAAATTTCAATTTCGAGTTGGCTACCATCGTCACGTGTTAGTGGCAGCGTACCAACCCCACCAGCACCCGCCAATAATAATTGGGCATCGTAAGGTGTTTTATTATGCGTCAGCTCCTGCTTTAATTTATCAAATTCATTATCAGAAAGAGGCTTATCCTTTAATTTGATTCGATTATTGTCGTTCAGCACCTCACGCCAGTTTTGCTCTAATACTTCTGCCTTTTTATTAGACAAATCTTCGCGGTAAGTCCAACCTTCTTTTTTAAGTTTTTCAATTACTGCTTTTTCAAATTTTTCTTCAGACATCGTTTTCCATCCCCGATTAACCTAATTATCAAACTTCACTCAGTACTTCAAAATTAATATATTTTTTCACATATTTTCTCTATTTTACCTGATAAACGCACTGTCTGCAGTGAATAGTTTCGTTAAACCGTTTGATAAATAAAAAGTAAGTCGGCACGTTTGGTCATGATATGCAGCTTCACTTTATTCTTTTAACTACCTCTTCAAGCGAATATCTCTTATCGACCTCTAATGCCGCAGCCAGCATTACTAATTCTTTTAGAGGAGGAATATTTTTACTTGACTCATGGTTACCCATCGCTTATTTTTTTAACCAAACGGCAGATTCTATAATTAATTCGAACGAGAAAATTTAAAATAAAAACCCAAAGAAT
>NZ_LDUY01000034.1 GCF_001038455.1 Fructobacillus sp. EFB-N1
CAACAATCGACCCATGAAGTTACATAACTACCAGACGCCACTAGAAGTTTTTCGGGGTTGTTCGAATTAAACTTGTAATCTGCCAATTCATTACAAAAAAATCCAGAAAATTCTAAAAAAACCTTGCAAAATGAGAGAAAAGCGGGTAATATATATCAAGTAATTGCCCCTTAGCCAAGCGGTAAGGCGGTGGCTTCTGGTGCCATTATGCGCTGGTTCGAATCCAGCAGGGGCAATACGATAACTTAGAAAAGGCGGTCTTGCTAGTGTAAGGCCGCCTTTTATGTTATCTTGGTAGTATAGCGTAATTCCTTTACTAGATATTCTAGTAGCAGACGAAATGGAGACAAAAGTGAACATCCGTCCTCTTGCTAAGCAAGATTTGCCCCATATCTACCAGCAAAAAAATTCACGGTCTGTGATGGCCCTCTGGTTCGAGGAACCTTTTAATTCCCTAGATGAATTAACCCTCCTCTACGACCGCCACGTCCTCGATCAAAGCGAACGGCGTTTCGTGATTGAGGAAGACAACCAATTTGTCGGTGTCGTTGAATTAATCGATATCAATACCATTCACCGTCACTGTGAAATCCAAATCATTATTGACACTAAATTTCATGGCCAAGGTTTGGCCCAGGAAGGTCTGCACGCCGGAATCGAATATGCCTTCTCTGTTTTAAATCTTCACAAGATTTACCTATATGTCGATGTTGAAAATCCGGCTGCCATCCACATTTATAAAAAGTTCGGCTTTCAAGAGGAAGGCCGACTCCGCCAACACTACTTTGCCGAAGGACGTTACCATGATTCCTTAATGATGGGACTCTTCGCTAACGAATTTTATCAAGAAAAATAACCATTATGAAAACCGATGCCCGTTATACCAAAGCCGATGCCGCTATTCGTGCTACCTTTTTAGAAATTTTGGCTCATAAGGACTTTCATAAAATTTCTGTCCAAGAAATCATTAAGCAGGCTGATATTAACCGTTCAACCTTCTACGCTCATTTCTTAGATAAGGATGATTTGATGGAAACCATCCAACTGGACCTCTTAGAAGAGACTATGGGGGCTCTTCCCTCGCTTAATATTGAAAATTTCGACGTCGCTGAAATCTTTCAGCATCGAGCTGATTTTTTGGTTCAAAAGCTCTACGAGCAAAAGGCATTAGCCGCCCTTCTGCTTTCAAAGCATGCTGAGCATTCCTTTGAAAATCGAATGGTTGAACAGGCTAAAAAAGCTTTCTTCAATACAACTGATGGCCACGATTTAGCGATTCCACCGCGGTATGCTCTCAATATTTTGACAGGAACCGCCACAAATTTGATTATTACTTGGATTCGTTCTGGCTTTCAAGAGTCAACTGAAGAGTTTTCGGCCATCCTTGTTAGGGTTGTCCCACCACTTTTGACTAAGGTCATTCATGCCCAGAACTAATTTTTTCAACCAAACCACCCACCAATGGGTGGTTTTTTGTTGGATAAGTGGCCTAAAATCAGCTTATCCAACTTTTAAGCAACGATTGTTGGTTTTCTTTTTTTGTCGATTTCATATACTAAAATCAGTAAATGAAAAGAGGAAGTACACATGAAATCATCCAATAAGTTGATTTTAGGTTTGGCTCTTGGTTTGACAGTTGTCTTAGGAATTATGATGACTGCCTTCTCATTGCCAGCCGTTAAATCAGGTATTAACAATGTACCAATTGGTGTCGTTGCTCAAAATGACGCAACGTATGAAAAGTTGGCCAAGCCGTTGTCCGATAAGGGATTTAAGGTTAGCCAATATGGCAGCGAAAAAGACGTTAAGTCTGCTATCAAGGAACGTAAGATTTACGGTGCCTTTGAAATATCAGCAACTGGTGACTTGAGCTTGTACCAAGCAACAGCCGCTTCTGCAGCCGTTGCGCAAGGCTTGAACCAAATCGGTCAGGGTGTTGTTACCCAGCAAAAGGCTGCTGCTAAGGCTCAATTAGCACCAATGATGGCCCAAGCAAATGATGCCAACACATTGAAGACTTTGAGCCAAAAGTCAGCAGCAATCGATGCTAAGACATTGAAGGTTGTTGAATTACGTGACTTCCCTAAAGATGACTCTAAGGGAACTGGTTTGGCCGCTGGTGCCTTACCAATTGCCCTTGGCGGTTGGATTGGTGCCGTTGCCATTGCCAACGTGATTAAGGGTAAGAAGCAAAAGTTCTTTGCTGCCTTGGCATTCGCCTTCGTTGGTGGACTTGGCCTTGTTGGTGTTATCCAATTCGGTGTTGGTACTTTCGATGGTAACTACTGGTTAACTTCACTTGGTGCCATGATTGGTATCGCCGCCACTGCATTCTTTGTTCTGGGTATTTTGGAAGTGATGGGCAATGGTGGTTTGATTATCGCTGCCATCATGTTGATCTTGCTTGGGAACCCACTTTCATGGCTCTCATCAGCTCCTGAAATGTTGCCAAAGGGCTGGGGTTTCTTCGGACAACTCTTGCCACCTGGGGCAACTGGAACAATTTTGCGGAACATTGCCTTCTTTAATGGCAATGCCATTGCCTTGCCGTTAACAGTTTTGCTTAGCTATATTGCCTTTGGCATGATTCTCTTCGCCCTCGGTAAGAAGTCAACAATCGTTGTTTCAAAAACAACGGCTGACTAATCCAAATATTTTTTCTGCTTGAAAAACCGCTCGCAAGTCTGATTTCAGACAAGCAAGCGGTTTTTTGTTTTACTCTTTTCTTTTCATGAGGGGCCGATATTAAGCAACCAAGAACTCGATTCAATGAACCAGTTCGATTGCACCCCTATCCTTTGTTTGGTTAGCTTCAAAAATTGTCTTAGTGGCATCCCAGATTTTCTCAGCGATTTCCGGCTTATTCATCGTATATAAATGAATACCGTCGACCCCCTGGGAAACCAAATCAACGATTTGTTCGATTGCATAAGCAATACCGGCGTCTTTCAGCGCCAAGGGATTATCCGCATAGCGATCAAGCATTTTTTGATACTTTTTGGGCACTGGCACACCCGAAAATTTCGTTATCCGCTCAATTTGCTTTTTATTGGTACAAGGCATAATGCCAGCTTCAACCGGAACTGTTATGCCAGCCAGGGCTAGCCGTTCCTGAAATTCATAAAAATGCTGATTATCGAAAAATAGCTGTGAAATCAGGTGGTCCGCTCCTGCATCAACCTTGCGCCTCAGCCCTTCAATATCAGCCACCACAGATGGTGATTCCTGGTGCACTTCCGGATAGCAAGCAGCGGCAACATCAAAATTAGGATACTCGCGGTCAATATAAGCAACCAAATCAGAAGCATGGTAAAAGGTCCCATTTGGTGATAACCCATCTACCGGATCACCGCGCAGTGCCAGTACGTTTTGAATATTATCGGCCGCCAGTTGGTCAAGCAATTCGTCCACCTGATCTTGGTTCCGATACAAACTAGGAATATGGGCAACCGCTGGTACGTGTAGCTGATTTTGAATAAGATTCGCAACCTCAATCGTTTCATTGCCCTGGGCCGTTCCGCCCGCACCCAATGTGACCGAAATAAAATCAGGTGAAATATCATTTAACGAAGATAGCGTTGGCAGAATACTTTCTTTGGAAGTATTCTTTCGTGGTGGAAAAACCTCGAGGGGAAAAAAATGTTTTTTTCTCAAATAAATCAACTAGCTTCATCGACATCCTCCCTGATTGCTTGAATGGCAGCAATCATGTTTTCCAAACTGGCGAAGGATTCCGCCTCGGACCGGGTCTTCAAACCGCAATCTGGATTGATCCAAACGTTTTCGGCAGGAATTTTTTCGATTACCTGCTCAATCAAACCTTGAATTTCATTTTGACTAGGCACCCGTGGTGAGTGAATATCATAGACACCTGGCCCTACCTGAGTTTGGAGCTGGTGGTCAACTAGGTCATCAATTAAGGTGAAATCAGCTCGAGAGGCTTCAAATGAAATCACATCGGCATCCAAGTCATCGATTGCTTGGAGAATATCTGAGAACTCGCTATAGCACATATGAGTGTGAATTTGTGTTGTTGGCGCGACACCAGAGTGAACCAGACGGAAGGCCGGAACGGCCCAATCTAGGTACTGGCTAAACCAATCTGATTTTCTTAATGGCAAATTCTCACGTAGAGCTGGCTCATCGATTTGAATAATCTTAATCTCATGCTTTTCCAAATCCAAGACTTCATCACGCAAGGCCAATGCAATTTGGGTCACGACTTCCTTGCGCTCGATGTCCTCACGAGGGAACGACCAGTTAAAGATGGTCACTGGACCCGTCAGCATCCCCTTCACGAGCTTATCCGTCAAACCATTTGCATAAACTGAGGCTGCAACCGTAATCGGTGCCGTGCGGCTAACATCCCCCCAAATAATTGGTGGTTTAACAGCTCGGCTCCCATATGACTGGACCCAACCATTTTGCGTGAAGACAAAACCACCTAATTTTTCACCAAAGTATTCGACCATGTCATTGCGTTCGTATTCCCCATGAACCAAGACATCAAGGCCTAACTCCTCCTGCTTACGGATAATCCGAGCGATCTTGTCTTCGTTGAATTGGTCATATTCTTCTTGACTGATTTCATGGTGCTTAAATTGACGACGGTTGGCTCGAACATCAGCTGTTTGTGGGAAGGAACCGATTGTCGTCGTTGGGAACAGTGGCAAGTCTAATTCTTCGTTTTGCAAAGCAATCCGTGTTTTTCGATCTGGCAGCCGAGTGTAGTCATCGTCGCGCAACGCCTCCACTCTCTTCTGAACCACCACATTAACTGGGTGTTTGACGTCGGCAAAGAGTCGTTGATTTTCTGCCAAATACTTCTCGCTACCTTCTCGGCCAGCAACAATCGCAGCCAATTCACTGAGTTCGTGCAATTTTTCAATAGCGAAGGCCAAATGTTGGGCAACATCTTGGTCCAACTGATTTTCATTAGCAACGGTATAAGGCACGTGCAACAAAGAGGAAGAAGTATTGAGGACCACGGATACTTCTGCTGGTAACTGGTGCAATTGCTGCAAAATTGTCTGGTAATGATTGCGCCAAACGTTCTTTCCGTTCACAACCCCAGCAAAGAGCACCTTATCGGTTGGAAAACCGTATTGCTCAATCAATTGCCAATTTTCTTGCCCTTCAACAAAGTCCAAGCCGATTCCCGCAAAAGGCTTTTGAATCAAATCTTGGTAGACATCCCTGACATCACCAAAGTAAGTCTGCAAAATCACTTTGACTGTAGTTGGTTGGGCCAATATTTGGTCATAGAGTTGATCAAACAATTCTTGGTCTTGTTGACTGACATCAAACGTGAGGGCCGGTTCATCAACTTGTAAATAGTCGACCCCTAACTCCTGCAGGTTAGCCAAAAGTGCTTGATAGGCCTGGACCAAATCAGTAATGAAATCAGTTGGCTTGGCACCATCCACAAAACGCGCTAATTTCAAAAGCGTGTAGGGACCGATGAAGACAGCCTTAATCGAATTAATTCCTGCTGCCCGGGCTTCACGAATTTCATCAAGTAGCCTTTGACCATTAAACTGCACGTGTGTCTCTGGCGTAAATTCAGAAACGATATAGTGGTAATTCGTATTAAACCACTTCTTCATTGGCAGCGCCTTAACCGTTTGGTCACCATCCTGGTAACCCCGAGCCTGAGCAAAATACTCATCTAATTTTGACAATCCTAATTGTCGATAGCGGTCAGAAACAATATTTAAATCGTTGGCAACGTCCAAAAAATTATCAAAGAAAGAAAAGTCGCCAACTGGAATCAAGTCAATGCCAGCTTCCTGTTGGGCCTGCCAATGCGCCAACTTAATCTCATGCGCCTTTTGCAATAACTCGTCCTGGTTCAACTGCTTCTTCCAATAATGCTCTGTCGCAAACTTGAGTTCTCGCTTTTCACCAATCCGTGGGAAACCAATAATTGTTGTTGTCATATCCTTTTCTCCTCATCTTTTCTTTACTATTCTTGTCCGCACATAAAAACGCCCCTAGATAAACAATTACGTCTATCTAGGGGCGCCTTTTGGCACGGTACCACCCTAATTGTCTGATAACCATCAGACTTACTCAATACCCCAATTAGCATCGGAGCTACACAAGATAACGGTTGTGAACCGTGGCCATCTCACGCAAAATGTGCTCGACCGGCCAGTAACTCCAAGACCATCTTCTCTAACCATTTTTCTACCAATTCTCATCATCATGGCTCTCTGTCAGAAATTCGGATTAGATACTCATCTTTTCATTGTTTGTTTTCATCCTTTAATTTTCAAAAAGGCCTGGTGTAAATCAGCCTTCAAATCGTTGATATCTTCGAGGCCAACCGAGTAGCGGACCAAACCATCCGTAATGCCACGGTCATGGCGTTCTTCCGTGTTCATTTCAGCATGGGACATCTTCGGTGGATAGGAAATAATCGATTCCACAGCCCCCAAAGAAACCGAAAAAATTGGAATCTTTAATTCGGCTACTAGCTGACGCACATTGTCTTCACTACCAATATCAAAGGACAAGACCGCCCCACCTGATTTGGCCTGACTACTGTGAACTGCATAGCCAACATCCGCTTCCAGGCCTGGATAATTAACCTTTGTCACAAGTTCCTGTTGTTCGAGCCATTGAGCTAGTTCCAGGGCATTTTGCGACTCCTTTTCCATTCGGACCGCTAAGGTCTTAATGCCACGCATCAAGAGCCAGGAATCCGAAACGCCAAGCGTCGCACCCATGGCATTTTGGAGGAAGTAGATTTGCTTGCCAAACTCTTCGTCCTTGGTGACCACTAATCCAGCCAAAATATCACTATGGCCGGCTAAGAATTTCGTGGCACTATGCACGACCAAATCAGCACCAAGGTCCAGTGGCTTTTGCAAAACCGGGGTCATAAAGGTATTGTCGGCAAAAACTAAGGCACCATGGTCGTGGGCAATTTGGGCCACTAACCGAATATCCGTGACCTGCAAAGTTGGGTTGGAAGGGGTTTCCACATATACTACCTTGGTATTATCCTGGAAGGCCTCTTCCAAATCAGCCGGGTTCCCCAAGTCCACAAAGGTATGCGAAATCCCATACTTGGTCAAAACTTCTTCTACCAAGCGAAAGGTCCCACCATAAACGTTCTTGGTCAAAATCACGTGATCGCCCTGGTTCAACGTCAACAAGGCCGTCGAAATCGCTGCCATCCCCGTTGCAAAGGCAAAGCCCCTAGTGCCATGCTCCAGCTCTGCAATACTTTCTTCCAAAACATCTCGCGTGGGGTTCCCTGACCGGGCATAATCCCAGTGACCGAAATGATCAAAATCACGCTGCTCGAATGTCGAGGACAACTGGATTGCTGGGTTAATCGCCCCGCTTTCCTTATCGGGTTTGGTCGTGGTTTTAATGACCTTCGTCCAATCAGAAAATGCATCCTTAGTCATGAATTAACTCCTTTTCTACGCCAAACGTCTCTGCCACCTGTTCTTTAACCGAATTGGCCGCAGCCACATTGTCATCCTTTGCAGCAGCAAGGGCCTGATGGAAGTCTAAAATCAGGTCCGAACTAGCTTCAATCCCACAGGAGACACGCAACAAGTTTTCCGTAATCCCTGTTTTTTCACGTTCAGCTGGTGTCATGTCGGCATGGGTTTGCACGGCCGGAACGGTCACCAAGGTTTCCGTCCCACCCAGGCTTTCAGCAAAGGAAATCACCTTCAAGGCGCCCAAGAAGCGGTCAATATGAACTGATTTGTTCACATAAATGCTGACCATACCACCACGGCCAGGGTAGCGCACTTCATCAATCAACTCACTTTGGTTAAAATCCGCCACCAAGTCCTGAGCGTTTTCTTCCTGCTTGGCCAGGCGCAAAGGCAGCGTCTTCAGGCTACGCAAGAGCAACCAAGAGTCGAAGGGTGCCAAATTAGGACCCGTCGTGATCAGATTTTGACCAATGACTGCGGCCATTTCTTCGGTTTTACAAACCACCACACCGGCCAACAGGTCATTATGCCCTGACAAATACTTCGTGGCAGAATGAATCACGATGTCTGCTCCTTCATTCAAGGGTTGTTGAATCAAAGGTGTGTAGAAAGTATTATCTACGAGCAATTGAGCCGAAGCCGCATGCGCATGGTCGGCCGTCTTTTGGATATCAATCACCTTCATGGTTGGGTTTGAAGGAGTCTCAATCCAAACAGCCTTCCCGCCATCTGCCAAAAGCCGGTCAAGTTCTTGGTAATCCTGACCATCCCACTTGCTGAAGCGTAGATGGTACTGATTTGCTAAAAGATCAAAGAAACGGAAGGAACCACCATATAAGTCATCGGAGACGATGATGTGGTCATCACTCTTAAACTGGCTAAAGACCAGTTGAATGGCCGCCATCCCCGAGGAAACGGCAAAGGCTTTCACCCCATTTTCCATCTGAGCCAAGACGTCCTCTAAGACATCCCTAGTTGGTTCCGTCATCCGGGAATAGTCATAACCCGTTGACTTACCCAAACCCTCATGTCGGTAAGCGGTCGAAAAGTACAGGGGCATCGAAATCGACCCCGTCACATTATCAACTCGGTTACCCGCTTGAGCCAAAATCGTTTCAATCTTCTTTTGCCAAGAACAGTCAATTGCCATTAATTTTTACCTTTCCTTATTCCCATCTTTTACACGACCTGATTTTTTTGCCAGGCCCTATAGCGCTTTTTAAATTCAGTCAATGCCAACATCACCGCACACATTTTTAATACATAGCCTAGGTTTCATCAGCACGCACGCCTTTAAATCTTAGCCAAGGCCTGGTCCAAATCAGCGATAATATCGTCAACATTTTCCACCCCGATTGAGAGGCGAATCAAGTCTGATGTCACACCGGCTGCCCGCAGTTCTTCCTCATTCAACTGGGCATGGGTTGTAGAAGCCGGATGGATAATCAGCGACTTCGCATCGGCAACATTGGCCAAGAGCGAGAAGAGTTTCAAGTTCTTAATCAATTCCTTACCGGCCTCTTCACCGCCAGTCAAACCAATGGTGCAAATCGATCCGACCCCATTAGGGAAGTACTTTTCTGCCAAATCATGATAAGGGCTATCAGCCAACTTGGGATACTTGACCCAGGCAACCTTTGGATGGTTATTCAGGTAGTCAACCACCTTTTCGGCGTTTGAAACGTGACGCTCAACTCGCAAGGACAGCGACTCCAATCCCTGCAGTAACAAGAAGGAATTAAAAGGACTAATCGTTGCCCCCAGGTCGCGCAAACTTTCGGCTCGCACCTTGGTCGTAAAGGCTGCCGGCCCCAAATCAGCAAAGACCAAGCCGTTATACTGCGCGTTTGGTGTTGTGAAACCTGGGTACTTACCGCTAGCCTTGTAATCAAAGTCGCCCTTTTCAACAATGACCCCGCCCATCGTTGTCCCGTGGCCACCAATAAACTTCGTGGCTGAATGAATCACGATATCAGCGCCGTGGTCCAATGGCCGGACTAAGTAAGGCGTCCCGAATGTGTTATCCACAAAGAAAAGGATTTGGTGACGGTGGGCAATTTCGCCAATGGCCTCAAAGTCAACCAAGTTAATATTGGGGTTTCCGATACTCTCCACATAAACCGCTTTGGTCTTGTCTGTAATCGCCTTTTCAAAGTTTTCGGGATCATCTGGATCAACAAAGGTCGTTTTAATTCCTAGTTTTGGCAGGGTGACCGCAAAGAGGTCATAAGTTCCGCCATACAGTGTGCTGGCAGCAACAATCTCATCCCCCTGACCAGCAATATTAAGAATCGCAGCCGTAACGGCCGCTGACCCTGTGGCTAAAGTCACCCCGGCACTGGCGTTTTCCAAAGCCGCTACACGGTCATCAACAACCGCCGTTGTTGGGTTTGTCAAGCGCGTATAAATATTGCCGGGTTCCGTCAAAGCAAAACGGTTGGCTGCCTGATTAGCGTCCTTAAAAACGTAAGAAGTTGTTTGATAAATTGGCACGGCCCGTGACCCGGTTTCTGGATCAACAACTTGGCCAGCGTGGACTTGCAGGGTTTCAAAGTGTAATTTCTTGTCGGTCATAATTTTTCTCCTTATTGACAACCAGGTTCAACCAGTTTTGATAGAGCTGGCGACTGCTAGCCATCCAGGTGTTTTCAATCTCTTCGCCACGGTCGTAATAACCTTCTGGGTAGTAGTTAGCTGGTTCGTGGATGGCCAAATGCTTAGCCAGGTCGCGCCGGTATTCGGCATCCAACGTTTTCTTTTGATATTCTGAATGCCCCGTCAGGTAAGTTTGCTTTCTCTCGGCCGAATGTAGCAGAAGCGGTCCTGCTTGGTCATTAGTGAAGAGGACTTGTAAATCAGCTGGCAAGTCTTCAATGTCAATCACCGATTCCGAATACCGCGACTGCGGTGTCTTGAAGTTTGCGAGGCCAGTGGTCAGTCCTGATTTTTCAGTGGCAGTTTCTTGGGTTGGTTGCTTGGCCTCATAGATACCAAACAATTTTGCCGGTAAGCGCCGCTTTTTGATACCAAAGTCTTGGTACAGTGCTGCCTGAGCCGACCAACAGGCGTTGATGGTTTGGCCGACATGGTCTTTCGCCCAATCCTTAATGGTCAAAAATTCCTGCCAGTAATCAACATCCTCGAAAGGCAACTGTTCCACCGGTGCCCCCGTCAAAATCAGCCCATCGAAGTTTTGATCCTTAATTTGGTGCCAACAGGCATAACAGTCGGCGACCGCATCCTTTGGAACAGTCTTGAAGTGGTGACTGCAGGCATATAAAAAGGTTACTTCAATATCCTGGTCCAAATCATTTAACAAGGACAAAAACTGTTGCTCTGTATTTTCCTTGGTTGGCATCAGGTTCCAAACCAAAATTTGCAGTGGTTGAATTAATTTCTGATTGTACCACGCTTGCTTTTGGTGCAAGAGCCCATTCTTTGCATTCGCCGTCATCGCCACTCTCCTTTTTTAAAACAAAAAAATGCCCCTAGAATCACTATAAAAGTCATTCTAGGGGCGCCAAATAGCCTGGCACGGTACCACCCTATTGCTGGCTTATTGGCCAGCACTTAAGACACTAAAAAAGCTATCTCTTAACACGGTAACGTGTGTCACTCCGTAAGGGGCTCATCGACAAGACTCACCGCTTATACCGTAACCAAAGACCATCTTCAACATTTGCTCAAATACCCGCTTACACCAACCCAGGCTCTCTGTTAAAATCAGCTGAACGTTTACTCATCTTTTCTCAGTAATTTATAATTTATCTATTGACACGTATAGTAAACTGTTCTTTTTTCTTTGTCAACAGTTATTTTATTTTTGGCAGATTACAAGTTTAATTCGAACAACCCCGAAAAACTTCTAGTGGCGTCTGGTAGTTATGTAACTTCATGGGTCGATTGTTG
>NZ_LDUY01000035.1 GCF_001038455.1 Fructobacillus sp. EFB-N1
CACGTGGAACTTTCAAAGTAGAACAAACCATTGAAAAACGTCCTGAAAAAGTGAATGAACGGAAAGAATTTGGGCACTGGGAAGTTGATACTGTTCTCTCTAGTCGAGGTCAAGATCGAACATGTGTGGTTACCTTTTTAGAGCGCCAAAGTCGTGTCTATTGGGCAATCAAGGTACACAATCGAACTAAGGAGGCCATGGCAACTGCCTTTCAACGTTTCATGAACTCGTTTGGCAGCACTGTAAAAAGTATCACTGTTGATCATGGAAAAGAGTTCTCAGGATATCGTGAGTTAAGAGATACGTACAAGATATCGGTATATTTCTGCCATGCGTACTCCCCATGGGAACGAGCCAGTAATGAACTATTCAACCGTAAATTACGATACTTCTTTCCGAAGAAGTCTAACTTTCGAGATGTTGATGAGCAGCGACTTTATGAGGCAATTGAGTTGATCAACAATCGACCCATGAAGTTACATAACTACCAGACGCCACTAGAAGTTTTTCGGGGTTGTTCGAATTAAACTTGTAATCTGCCAAACCAAAAAACCCCTCACACTCATCTCGCAGTCCACACTGCACCGAGTTTGAAGGGGTTTTGTTTTATCTTGTTTGAGCTGATTGATGATTAAAATTGGTTGATTGGGCGGTGATTAGAAACCACCCTAATACCAAATTTCATACAGCTGAATAGCCAAGCGAATCTTTTCATTGTCGTCTGCATTATTGAGGTCCATGTCGAGGATTTTTTCAATTTTTTGTAGGCGGTAAAAGGCCGTGTTACGGTGGATGAAGAGCGCTTCAGCCGCTTTGGCAATGGATTCGTTGGAAGAAAAGAAGGTCATTAAAAGGGAAAGGTACTGTTCTTGGTCAGCGACCTTGAGCTCGAAGAGCGGTTGGAGGACCGCATCGATAAAGATGGTCGCTTCTTTTTTGGGAACCAGTCGTAAGACGTCCGTAACTTGTTGGGGGTTGTACTGGTGCGGCCTTTGCAACTGGCGATTTTTAGCCGTATCAAGGGCCTTGTCGGCTTCGTCGAGCAATTGTTGGAAGTTGATCAACGATTTTTGGTACATCGTATAGCCGATTAGATTGCGCTCATTGGGGAAATGAGGAAGCAGGAATTTTTCCAAATCCGGTAAGATATCCGGCAAATCAGGTGTTTCCTTCACCAAAGCGAAAATTTTGAAATTCCAATTCATCAAAATGACTGGCTGCTTGATTTTATTGAAATACCAATAAATATAATCCGCAACCCGGTGCATAACAAATTGGTGGTTTCCGGTATTTTGTGACCGCGCCTCATCAACCGCAAAGGCCTGGTACTGGTCATCAATATTTAAACCATTTAACTTGAGGATGCCGGCAAACGATTCCTTGGCAATCGGTTGGGCGATGATTGTTTCAAAGACCTCGCTCTTGCGTTGGCGTTCATTTTTGACGTTGATGTGGACCTGCAAACTTTCGAGACTAAGCAGATTAACCATGTTTGAAATCAGCAAGTCCTCCGCTGATTTTTTAGCAGGAATCGCCGCAAAAATGACGAACCGGCGCGTCAGCTTATCGATGGTCTTAAGGGGGTAGATGGTGTAACGATCGAAGAGCATTTGAGGCTCTTCCATGTTGATTAAATCAAGATCTTTGCTAGTGTAAGCAAGCAATTCTTCGTCAATATCAGCCGTACTATTCTTGGCTTTCAGCCGGCCAAAGGAGTCGATGATATAGGCATCGACGCCGAGCATCGCTGTGATCTGATTTAGAATCTGATCATCTGGCTGTTTGGCAAGAATGTACTTCGAAATGGCCAAATTTTGATCCATAATCGCCGATAGTTGCTCGTTTTCTTCCGCCAAAATGGCATTTTCAACTTTATGCAGCATAGTGATTCTCGGGTCCACTCAAAAGAATCTTCACTTACTTATCCCAACATCTTTTTTTCTCGACCCTCTTCCCTTCGATTTGTTTCACATATCTTAAGCCTCTTGTGACTTTAATGCAAGGTCATCTGTCACTAAAAAATCAGTCAAGCGGTCCATTGCCATTTCTAAGTTAGCCGTACTCGTGGCATAACTAATCCGGAAATAACCTTCGCCACCGGGGCCAAAAGCATCCCCCGGCACCACGCCAACCCGGCCCTGCTCCGCCAAAGCCGTGCAGAATTCCAGGCTACTTTCGTAGTTTACCGGAATTTTGGCAAAGATATAGAAGGCGCCCTCAGGAGTGACCGCCTCAATGCCAACTTTTTCAAGGGCGGCCAGCACCAAGTCCCGCCGTTCCTTGTAAACTTTTTTCATTGGATCGATATCATTAATTCCCACCGTGAAGGCCTCAATCGCTGCTTTTTGCACAATCGAAGACACATCGTAGCTATTAAAGACGTGGACCTTGGCGATGCCTTCCATCAAAGATTCGGGGGCGAAAACGACTCCAAACCGCCAGCCGGTCATCGCATGCGACTTGGACAAGCCATTAAAGACAATCGTCCGTTCCGGAATAAACTTTGCAATCGAACTATGCACCTTGTCATAAGTGATTTCCGCATAGATTTCATCGCTAATCACCGTCAAATCAAACTCGCGGGCAACGGCCGCCAAAGCCTCCAACTCATCGTCTTCATAACTAACGCCGGTTGGGTTACTAGGCGTCGTCAACAAAATCGTCTTTGCCCTTGGGTTTTCCTGAGCCTCCTGACGGAGACGCTCAGGAGTCAACTTAAAGTTGTCGTTGGCCAGGTTAATATAGTCAACCTTTCCGCCGGCGATACTAATCGCCCCTTGGTAGACTGGGAAAACCGGTGAAGGCAAGAAGACCTCATCGCCCGGTTCAAGCAGTGCCAAGAAAACATCCAAGATGGCCTCACTCACGCCAATCGTTGTGACAACTTCCGTTTTCGCATCGTAGAAAATCCCATACTTTTTTGCTACGAAATCGGCCGCAGCCTGGCGGACCGCCAAGGTCCCCAGCGGATCCGTGTAGTGGGTGTCGTTTTCTTGAATAGCCCAAATCCCAGCTGATTTAATATGGTCGGGGGTATTGAAATCCGGTTCCCCGACGGTCAACTTAATGATGCCCGGAATGTCTTCAATTTGCTTACTAAAGGTTGAAATGCCCTCTGGTGGCATCGACAAAATCGCATCGCGAATAATACTGTTTTGGTTCATTTTCACACCTCGATTCTTTTCATTCGATTCATAACCCGTCAACACTCTTTTTTAATTACATCAATCCAATTCGTTGTCTGCTTCCGTCCGTTAGGTTCCGTTCTTTTTCATCAATCGCAACGAAACACAACGCCCCTAACAGTTGAAAAGTAGCCAACGAAGTTGATTATCTAATTAAAATTGGCGCTGACCAGCTTGGTAAACTTGCTTGTCTTCTTGTTGAACAGCCTTGACGTCTGCCAATGGGTTGTCCTTCAGAACCAAGAAGTCAGCGTACTTACCGGCAGCCAATTCACCATATTCTCCGAGCTTCATCAAGGTAGCTGAGTTATGTGAACTCGACAAAGCGTCAAAATTCGTCATGCCGAGTTGGTCGACCATGATTTCAAATTCCTTTGGCGTTTCATCAAAATTAGTAAAGGGGCAGCCAGCATCAGTTCCCAAGGTAAGCTTAACGCCCGCCTTGTAAGCCTTGCGGAAATTGCGGAAGCCAGCTTCTTTGACCTCCGCGTTCTTTTGAGCTTCCCAATCGGGCAGCTCATCACTGTGGTCGACCATGCTTTGGACAACCAACAACGTTGGTGTCAGATAAGTCCCCTGGTCAACCATCATCTGAATCTCTTCATCCGTCAGATAGTCACCGTGCTCAATTGAATCAACCTTGGCCTTCAAGGCATTCATGATTCCTGGATTTGCTTCCGCATGGGCGGCTACGATACTGCCCTTGCTGTGAGTTTCTTCAACGGCGACCGCGATTTCAGGAATCTTCAACTGTGGTTGGACCATGTTATCGTTGATTGACATGACACCACCGGTTGCCATGACCTTGGTACACTGGGCGCCGTCGGCAAAGTTTTCGCGAACTTGCTTGCGCATTTCGTCAGGGGAATCCGTGACATTACCGCCGTGGAATAAAATCCCGTGGCCACCGGACATGGTCATTGGTGCACCGGAAGGCATGATTTGTGGTACTTTTTCCAACTTTCCTTCTCGTTGCAATTTAGCCAAAGTTCGATCAACCCCGTAGCTACTACCACAACCGCGGACATAGGTCACACCTGATTTCAACAGCTGGCGCAAATGTTCAACCGAGCGAACCGTGACGGTCACGATATCAGCGAACCCATCTCCATCATGGGTGTTGGGGTCCAAGGATACATGGGTATGGGCATTAATCAAGCCGGGCATCACGTATTGACCATTCAAATCAACTGTTTCGCTGGCAGTTGGCGCCGCGCCAGTGCCCGTTTCACTGATTTTGCCGTCGTCATCGACCAAGAACCAAGCGTCCTTGGCGATTTCATCTTTGATACCATCGAAAATGTTTGCATTTGTAAATACCGTACTCATAAGAATTTATCCTTTCTTTTGTTTAAAACAGCGACTAAATAATTACAACAACTTCAAGAAAATCGAAGCGATAATAACGGAGGCAACGGAGACTGTCGCAAACCCACCGACCAACATCTTCGGCAACGTGTTCGCTAAAATGTAGCTTTCTTCCTCCGGCGTTTGAGCTAGGTTCTTGGCTGACTCATGCGTCACAATGTAGTCAGCTGGGAAACCAAAGAGTGCGGTTAGGGCACTGGCAAAGGCCATTTCCCGTGAGAAACCTAGCGGCTTAGCCAAGAGGAAGGAAACGATGAACATGCCCAAGATTCCTAGTAGAATCATCGTCACGATTGGGATCAAAATGTTGACCAAGTTCTGTGGCGTGACGGTTGCCAAGAACGAGAAGATGTAGGAAAGCAGACCATACATCAGCCAGTTAAAGACACCGGCCTTTTCCAAAACATGGCTAGGGAGCAAACCAGCCTGATGACCGATAACCCCAAAGACTAAGCAAATGATATAAGGGTTAATGGTGTTTTTCAACAACGTTCCCAAACCAAGGGCCAGGCCGGCAAGAGCCATGACCGTAAAGATTTGAAAGGCCGATGTTTGATAAATCTTGGGTAGTCGATCAACAAACTTTGGCTTACTTTCCTCTGGTTGTTCAAGTTCGACGATCTCCTTGAATTCACCACGATGGTAATTCGTGAGCAGGCGTTTGCCCTCTTTCTTCAACAGAAAGGCGGTTAATGGATAACCGATGATGCTGTGAACAACGAACATCGAAACTGGGAAGGAAATCAAAGCCGTGATATGGGCCGCCTTTAGCCCGTTACTCATCAAGAAGGCGGCCACGATACCACCGGTCAACGGTGGCACACTGGCAATGACCGTCTGCCAGTTGAAGAGAACAAGCCACCACCCATGGCCAACAGGGCCGTACCGGCGACACCACACAGGGCAATCACGACGGCGCGCCACTGGTGAAGCAAAGTCTTAAAGTCCATCAGCGTTCCCATGTGAACCAGCAAGGCCGCCTGAATCATGGTCGTAAATGCTGGCGTAAAGGTCGCGGTAGTGGTCACGTTCTTTGGAACAATCGTCCAATAACCAATTAAAAACAGCACGGCTGTGACAAAGACCGATGGAATATAGGCCTTACTTAGCGTCGACACCCACTCCCCAATGAAGAGGAAGAGCATGATGACGCTAAGAGCAATGACAGTCTGCATATGAATCACCTCATTTCTTGCGTGAATTTGTATTGCTTGGTCCCAAGTATAGAGACTTCCAAAAAATAATAATTTGAACAAATGAACAAAAAGTGCAGTAGATCCTCGTGAACAATGACCAAAAGAAATCAGCATGTAATCTTTGACTAAAATCAGCACCCGGATGAAGATTCATTCCAAACAATTGCTAAATGGGGGATTGAAAACCCTTTCTCTTTGACCTTCTCTGGGCTTTTTTTCGTCTTGTTTTTGTTACAAAGACGTAAAAAAGCGCCCCTCCTCATCAACTTTTAGTTGATTTGGAAGAGCGCTGCTCAATAATTTGTTGTTTTGGTATTTTGCTAGCGCACGGTCGACAAAGCTCGGGACGGGCAATCGCTAGACCGCCCCCCGCCTATGCCTTCACTAATTCTTTGATAAAAATCATCAGCTTAAAGGTTTCATCTGCTGAAAGATAGGCCGCCTTGTAGCACGCCACCGCCTCCGCCGGACTAGTTGGCTGTTCACCCTCAATATACCACTTTTCAATTTGTGGCTTGAGTTCTTTCTCTAATTCAGCATAGCCAAACTCTTGCTTGCTTGCAATGGCAATCAAAGCATGCAAGATGGCATGCTCGATTAAGTTACAGTACACCAATCGGGTCTTTTGTTGACTAGCATAGGGGTACTGCTGAACCTTAATCATAGCCGGATCGGCCAGATTCAGGTACCGACTTTCATCGATATGGTGGCAATAAAGGCCCTCTGCCGTCCGGTCAATCGCTGGATTCTTTGGCAAAGAATACGTTTCACCAGCCAAAAAAGCCTGGTAGTTATCTTCAGCAAAGTAACTGTCCTTGGCTGGACCATACTTTTGCAAAAGTTCCGCCACGGCATCCGAATAGGATAATTTCAGCAATTGCATATATTGGTCAAGTTGTTCTGTCATGACGTATCTCCTTCTCGTTTTCTGCAAGCTCTTTTCCCCCATCTTACCGCAATAATTGTAAAATTTCTGGTCCTTTCTCAGTTTTACCAAAATTTTCCCTTGAAAAATCAGCAGAATCTTAAATATTTTTTATCGGCAACAAAAGATCCGCCAAAGTCGCGCCCAGACTGATTTTATAGATGAATTTTAACCAAGAAAAGGCTCACACTTTTCTCACTTTTCTCTAATTAATCCTTGACAGGCGAGAAAATATTCATTATGCTGTTGTCAACAAGTTGGCAAACAGCCAATGTTAATCAAAAAACGATGATCGGAAATTTTAGTTGACTTTGTTTTCACAGAAAAGCTGGATGTTAATTCGTGAGAACCGGCCAAACAAACCAACTAAATCGTGCCCGTGAGTTATCTTTCGAAATGAGTAGAAAGAATCGGTCAATGGCCCGTTACCGCCAAAGTCTTTTTTGACTTGCTAAGCTAGGAGTGTGCAAACCTTCTAGGAACTGAGGTGGTACCGCGCAAAAACGCCCTCTGACAGAATGATTTTCTGTCAGAGGGCGTTTTTTATTTGATTTATCGGCTAGAGGAGAACAGATTATGACAACCACAACATTTTTTCAAAACCAATTTTACGGTAAGAGCATTTTGAAGGAGACTGATTTATCAGTCAACGAACTAAACTACTTGGTCGACTACGGTTTGCACCTTAAGGGACTGGCCAAGCAAAACATTCACACCAAGCTGTTGGCCGACAAGAACATCGCCTTAATTTTTGAAAAGAATTCAACGCGAACCCTATCAGCCTTTACCACAGCCGCCAACGAACTTGGTGCCCATCCCGTTTTCTTGGGCAAGGATGAAATCCACTTATTCCACAAGGAATCGATTGAAGATACCGCTAAGGTTTTGGGTTCCATGTACGACGCCATTGAATTCCGTGGCTTCCGCCAATCAAGCGTCGAAGCTTTAGCTAAGTACTCCGGTGTTCCCGTTTGGAACGGCCTCACAGATGACTGGCACCCAACGCAAACCATCCCCGACTTGATGACCATCAAGGAAAACTTCGGTCACTTGGCCGGCTTAAAGGTTGCCTACCTCGGTGATGGTCGCAACAACGTTGCCCACTCGCTGCTAGTTGGCTGTGCGATGGTCGGCGTTAACGTTGCCATTGTTAGTCCGGAATCATTGCAACCGGCTGCTGAAGTCTTAGAAATTGCCCAGGGCTATGCCAAGGAAACCAGCGCCGAAATCACCATCACTTCTGATTTGGCCACCGGCCTACAGGATGCCAACGTTGTCACCACCGACGTTTGGGTTTCCATGGGTGAGGATAACTGGAAGGAACGAATTAACCTACTCCTTCCCTACCAGGTCAACATGAACGCCTTGGCCATGACCGGCCACCTCGATGACGGTCAATTGATTGTCCTCCACTGCTTGCCTGCCTTCCACGACCTTCGTACCGAAGTTGGTAAGGAAGTTTACGTCAAGTACGGTCTCAAGGAAATGGAAATCACCGACGAGGTCTTCCAAAGTGAATACGGCCGCCAGTTCGATGAAGCCGAAAACCGCAAACATGGTATCAAGGCCATGATGGCCGCCACCCTTGGCACCCAATTTATTCCAAAAATTTAAAGCCATTGATTGGCTAAGCGGGAAAATGACCCACGCGGCCTGAATCCCTACCTACTAACACAGAAAGGAAGCTTGCTATGAATGCCGCGATTACAGGCGTGACCGGTTATGCCGGCATGCAACTTTACGCCCTCTTACAAGAACACCCCGAAGTCGAAACCATCAACGTCTACCAACACGATTTAGACGATGCCATCCCCCTTGTCGACCTCAACCCCCGTTTGAACCTTCCTCATCCCCAGCTCGCCTATCCATACGATAGCCAAGAAATCATGGCCAACAACGACCTGATTTTCCTAGCGACGCCGGCCGGAGTGGCCATCAACTTGGCCGAACCTTTCTTGAAGGCCCACTTCCCCGTGATTGATCTTTCCGGCGATTTTCGCCTGAAGGACCCAGCCGAATATGAGAAGTGGTATCATCTCAGCCCAGCCAAGGAAACTGATTTGCAAAACGCATACTACGGCCTGGCCGACATCTACGAAAATCCGGGTGCCTCATACATCGCCAACCCTGGCTGCTACGCAACGGCAACCCTCTTGGGACTAGCCCCCGCTGTCATGGGCGATTTGATTGAACCCGACTCAATCGTTGTGGATGCCAAATCAGGATTGTCCGGTGCCGGCAAGTCACTGAGCTCGTCATCACACTTTAGCCGGTCGAACGAAAACCTGCAAATTTACAAGGCGAACCAGCACAAGCATATTCCAGAAATCTTGGCCGAGCTCAGCAAGTGGAACCCCAAGGTGCAACACCTGCAATTCATGACCACCCTGGTACCAATCGACCGCGGGATCATGGCCACGATTTATGCTAAGGTTAAGCCTGATATTGACGAGATGGCCATCCTCAACTACTACCATGACCTCTACGACGAGGATCCATTCGTCCAAATTTGCGACGATTACCTGCCCGACATCAAGTCGGTCATCGGAACCAACAACTGCAAGATTGGCCTGACCTTTAACCCCGTTACTGGTTACCTAACCATCGACGCCGTCATTGACAACATGCTCAAGGGCGCAGCCGGTCAAGCCATCCAAAACATGAACCAGTTACTAAACTACCCAGTAACTTCTGGACTGGAATTAACGGCATTGGCCTTTTAAGAATTTGGGGCAGCATGAAGCCAAATAAAACTTCTGCTAAACCACAAAGAGGTCACTTAGACCCTTTCATCATCCCACCAATCTTGCCAGCACCTAGACCAAAACCAGCACAAACAACCCCCCCTTTTATATAGAAGAAAAGGAGAACTTCTTATGCAAGAAATTGACTTTACCTGGCCCAAAGGTTTCCAAACGGGCACGGCCCATGCGGGCTTTAAAGAAGACCAGCAACTCGACATGGCCTGGATTGTTTCAGACGTTCCAGCCGTAGCCGCTGGCGTTTATACCAAAAACCAATTCCAAGCGGCTCCGGTGCAGTTCACCAAAAACCTGATTAACCAAAACCACGAACTCCAAGCCATCGTGATTAACTCTGGTAATGCGAACTCCTTCACTGGACAGGAAGGCCTGGACCACGCAGATGAAACCCACCAATTGTCTGCTAATAAATTAGCTATCGACCCCGACCTCGTGGCCGTTGCCTCTACCGGTGTCATTGGTAAACAACTGGAAATGAACAAAATTGAAAACGGCCTGGACCAATTAGGTTTGGCCCCCGAATCAGACATTGCCCACGCCATTTTGACAACCGATTCCTGTGAAAAGAAAACAACGGTTTCCGTCATGATTGCTGGCCAACCCGTGAACATTACAGGAATTGCCAAGGGTTCTGGTATGATTCACCCCAACATGGGTACTACCTTAGGCTTTGTTACCACGGATGCCAACATCACGGGTGAAGCCCTCCAAGGCCTTCTGTCTGATTTGATTCAATCTTCCTTCAACCAAATCACGGTCGATGGCTGCATGTCCACCAACGACATGGTCCTTGTCCTTGCTAATGGCCAAGCGGAAAACGCACTGCTTGACCAAAGTGCGGCCCAGGCGGGCATTCCGGCCCTGGCCGTGAACCAGGAAGCCGGTCCCCTCTTCACCGCCGACTACCTTGATCAGGATGCGTATGGCGAGGTCGGTGAGGTCACGGGCATCGATGAAGCGGTGTTGGCAGAGGTCAGCCAAGCTGGCAACGGGCAAAACCCCGTCTTATTGGTCAACTCACTCGCTATTGGCCCAAATGGTCCACTGAATGTGAATGCCGACTCAGCAGCTCAGGCACTGGCTACCATGGCATCAGCCGACCAATTGATCCTCTTAACCGATGTCCCCGGGGTCCTCGTCAATGAAGAGGTCGTCACGGCCCTTAACCCGCTCAAAGCCAACCAACTGATTGACCAGGAGTTGATTACCGCTGGCATGGTGCCCAAGCTCCAGGCCGCATTTTCCGCCCTGCACCATGGTGTCCACAAAATCACCATCACCAATCACCTTGGCCAAGGAACAAAGTTAGAACTATGATACGGACAAAAAATCGACAATTTTATCTCGCTTTTTTGGGGACTGCAAGCCCAAGCTTTTTTAAGTGCGCCTTCTTGACCACCTAGCGGTGGAAAACGACGAACAAGTCCCTGATTTTTCCATCCTAAAACAGACCAGTATAACCAACAGGAGGCTTTACCATGACAACGACTATGCATACTTACGACCAATTCCCTTTTGATATCGTAGATGGACACGATGCTTATCTCATCGACGACCAAGGTAAGGAATACCTCGACCTGACTGCCGGTATCGGTGTCTGCAACTTTGGCTACAGCAACCAGCAAATTAAGCAGGCCGTGGCTAAGCAAGTGGAAAAGGTCTGGCATATTACCAACTTATACCAAAACCAGTTAGCAGAAGAAGTCGCAGAAGACCTTTGCCCAGCCAGTTACCAGGCCTTCTTCTGTAACTCTGGGACCGAGGCCAACGAGGCTGCGATTAAATTAGCCCACAAGGCGACTGGCAAGCACGAACTCGTTGCCTTTGACTATGGTTTCCATGGCCGCACCACCGGGTCGCTGTCTGTGACCGGTTATCCCCACATCCAAGAAGGATTTGCGCCGTTAATGCCAGCAGTCAAGATGGTACCCTTTAACGATCCAGCTGCCCTAGATGCCATTACCGAAGACACCGCTGCCGTGATTCTCGAAGTCATTCAAGGTGAAGGTGGGATTAATGTTGGGCAGGCAGACTGGCTCCATCAAGTGCAAGACAAGTGTCATGCAACCGGTACCCTGTTGATTATTGACGAAGTCCAAAGCGGCATGGGTCGGACTGGCCACCGTTTTGCCTTTGAACACTACGGTTTGGAACCAGACATGATTACAGTTGCCAAAGGATTGGCTAATGGTCTGCCGGTTGGGGCCCTCCTCGCCAAGGAAAGTGTTGCCAAGCACTTCCAACCCGGCGACCACGGCACGACCTTTGGTGGCAACAAGGTCGTAATGTCCGCCGCGAAAGAAGTCCTGAAGCAGCTGAACCCAGAATTCCTAGCCACAGTCCAAGCAAAGGGTGACTGGCTCTTTGACCAACTGGAACAAAAGCTCAGCCCGCTAGAAGTCGTCACTGGTATCAGTGGTGGCGGCTTAATGGTTGGTATCCATTTGGCTGATTCCCTGCCCGTTGGCCAAGTCATTCAGGCCCTCCAAAAGGAAGGCATCTTAACCCTCTCTGCCCGTGGCAACACGTTGCGTCTTTTGCCACCATTGATTGTAGATCAAGACGATTTAGCCCAAGCCATCGATCAAATCAGCCAAATCATTCAACAACTGAGTAATGCTGACCAAGCCGCTGCCGTTAAATGACCTTCGTGGTCATTTTTTATTTTTTGGCAATTTTCTGATGGATTTAAGGTTTAAAATTTTCGTCCGCAAAGATTTGATTAGCTCATCTGAACTCAAACTATTTCGTCAAAAAACGTCAAGTTATTTTTTTAACAAGATAAAATTCCCCATTGTTTTATTTTTTTGACGAAATTTTTTTAGAATCATTTTCCTTTTCATAAAAATCCCCAAAACGCCAAATTTTCACCTTTTTCATAACGCTTCCTCCTATCTAACCCCAGAGCAAATGTCATATTTCCTAACAAAAATTCTTTTCGCATAATTTTTTCATTCTATTATAGACGAAATCGCAACGAAAAACAGACTTATATTAGGAATTGATGATAATTGTTCGTTTGAATCTAAGATTCAAAGTAGAAGGAGGATGCTTATGGCACAACCTATTCAGGAGACCGAGGTGAACCAAGACGGGACCAAGCGCTCCTTGAGCAACCGTCACGTGCAAATGATTGCCATCGGTGGTACCATTGGAACCGGACTTTTCTTAGGTGCGGGCTCAACGATTTCAAAATCAGGCCCCACGATTTTACTTCTCTACGCCGTATTGGGTACGCTCTTTTTCTTCATGATGCGCGCCATCGGTGAAATGCTTTACTCACAACCCGACCAACACACCTTCGTTGGTTTTATTTCTAAGTATTTGGGCAAGGGTCCCGGAGTCTTTGCCGGTTTGACTTATTGGCTGGCACTAATTTTCGCCGGCATGTCTGAATTGACGGCCATTGCAACCTACGTCAAGTTCTGGTTTCCAACCTGGAACACGGCTGCAATTGAAATCTCTTTCCTCGCCGTCTTGGTTTTGCTAAACATCTTAGCAGCCAGGGCCTTCGGTGAAACGGAATTCTGGTTCGCGATGATCAAAATCATCGCCATCATTTCCTTGATTGTAACCGGAATCTTCATGGTCATGACCGGTTTTAAGAGTCCTGGTGGGGCCGAGGCTAGCTTTTTGAACATTTTCCCTAACTTTAGCCTCTTCCCTAATGGTTTCCAAGCCTTCCTTGGCTCCATCCCAATGGTCTTCTTCGCGATGGCCGGGATGGAATTCGTTGGCATCACCATTGGTGAAACCAAGAACCCTCGTAAGGTTTTGAAGAAGGCCATTAATGAAACGGTTTACCGGGTCTTGTTGTTCTACATCGGTGCCTTGATCATCATCATGTCCATCATGCCATGGACGAGCATCACTGCCGGTAACAGTCCATTCGTTCAAGTCTTCAAGTTGGCTGGTTTTCCAGCAGCCGCAGCCGTGATTAACTTCGTGGTTTTGACTTCTGCTTCCTCAGCTTTGAACAGTGTTCTCTTCTCAAGTGGTCGACACCTCTACCAGCTTTCTCGCGAACTAGATTGGAAGCCATTGGCTAAGATTGCTAAGGCTGGTATTCCAGCACCTGCCATTCTCTTCTCCGGTGCACTTTTGCTCTTCGCACCTGTGATTGCTTCCATCCCATCCATCAACGATGCCTTCCAGTTCGTTACTGGTGGTACCAGTGACCTTTACTTGGTGGTTTACTTGATGACGATGGTTGCTCACCGACGCTTCCGCGTTTCACCGGAATTCATGCCGGATGGCTTCAAGATGCCTTGGTATCGTTACACGAGTCCAATCACCATCGGGGCCTTTGTCCTCGTCTTCTTGTCACTTTTCGCTAATCCAAACGACGTTATCCCCGCTACCGGGGCTATCATTTGGGTTATCGTCTTCGGTGGCTACTGCTACTTATGCTTCCGCAACCAAGAAATGGCAACAATTTAATTCACTGTGTTTAGTTAATCAAGTGTCCGGATTCACACGGGCACTTTTTTTGTTCGTTTAAATCAGCTTCCTTCTATTTATATAGGGTCCTTTCTCTTGCCAAAAACGGGTACCAATCCCCTGCTCTTGCCGTTAATTCAAACCGATTCTACACTCCGAGATTGTTAATCTGCTGATTTGATAAAAACTGTTTAAATTTATCCAAAACTCAGGTTTCAGTAAGAGGCTTTGTGGTAAACTGATTTTGACGATGAATTCTAACCTATCTAAGGCTAAAGCACCGCCAGATGTCGCCTGGCCCTTCTTTTTCAAGAAACGGGCGGCTCTTGTTTATTATTACAAACCGTAACCGAATGCCTATGGGTATTCGGTTGCGTTTTGCATTCCAGAAATACTAGGAGAGATTATGCTTGACATTTTTAAAGCCATTATTATTGGTATTGTCGAAGGATTAACAGAGTTCTTGCCAGTCAGTTCGACTGGCCACATTGATTTGGTGAGCCAATTCGTCCAAATCAGCCAAGGTAAAGATTTTGAAAACATGTTTGAATATGTAATTCAATTCGGCGCCATCATGGCTGTTGTGATTTTGTACTTCAGCAAGCTGAACCCATTTAGCGCCAAGAAGACAGTGCGAGAGCGCCAAGACACTTGGGTCCTCTGGTTCAAGGTCATTATCGCCTGCCTTCCATCAATCATTATTGGCTTGCCATTGAATGATTTCATGGATGAGCACTTGCACAAGCCAGCCGTGGTGGCGACTGCTCTGATTGTCTATGGTATCTTGTTCATCGTGATTGAAAACATCTACAAGAACAAGGCCCCTAAGATTAGCAGCTTAGCAAACATTGGTTACAGCACAGCCTTCTTTATTGGTTTGTACCAGGCTTTGTCAATCGTGCCTGGTACAAGTCGTTCAGGGGCAACCATCTTGGGTGCCATCATCTTGGGTGCCAGCCGTTACGTGGCCACTGAATTTAGTTTCTTCCTGGCTATCCCAACTATGGTTGGGGTTACCATCCTCAAGGTTGGTTCTTACCTCTTGAAGGGCAACACCTTCACGGGCGAACAATGGGCCGTTTTAGCAACTGGAACTTTCGTTTCTTTCATCGTTGCCGTCGTTGCCATCAAGTGGTTGTTGAAGTTCGTGCAAACACACGATTTCAAGGCCTTTGGTTGGTACCGAATCATCATTGGTTTGATTGTCTTCGCCGTGATGTTTATGTAATTTGATCTTGAAAGTCCCCGCTTGGGGGCTTTTTTTATGCCCAAAATTTATAGAAAATCAGCTTAGCCGCCGGCCTTTCAAATACAAAAAAACCAGCAATTGCTGGTTTTTTGACTAATTTATTGGTTGTGAACGGCCTTAATAACCTCTTTAACGAGGTAAAAGGAACCCGTCGCCAAGATAACATCGTTCTCCTGGTCAAAGTGTTCCAGCGCATATTGGGTTGCCTGAGCCGGATTGACAATCGTCAACACCCGCTTTGCATCGGTAAACTTCAAAAATTCTTGGTACAGGTCCTCAGCGGCTAACTGTCGGTCTTGGTTATCCGGCGTGGTCACGATGAAAGTCGTATCGTTCAAGGCACACAGGTCTTGAACGCAAGTTAGCGTATCCTTATCCGCCAAAAAACCGACAATCAGGACCTTGCGCCGGTTAGCAAACGAGCCCTGCACGGTTTCAATCAGGGCGTTAATCCCATCAACGTTATGAGCCCCATCGACAATCACCGGCCGGGGTTCTTCTTGCAAATATTCAAAGCGTCCGGGCATGTGGGCCGTGGCAATCCCTGATTTTAAGGCGGCCAATGGGATTTGACTGACACCATCGATTTGGGACAGGACCTGCCAGGTGGCAATAGCCGTCTGTAAGTTACCCAATTGGTAAGACCCCTGTAAGCCCAGGTGGATGTCCTTAATTTCCTGACCACCAACCGTGACGGCGACCGTTCGCTTTGTGCCGCTTTCTGCCACCTGGTTAAGTTCGACCATGGTGGCTGAAAAGACCCGATTGCCCCGCTCTTGGGCAATTTCTGTCACTACCTCATCGACCTCCGGCCGTTGTGACGCATAGGAAATAATGGTTTCACCCTCGCGGACCATCCGCACCTTGGTTTGGGCGATGGTGGTTAAATTATCGCCCAAAATCCGCATATGGTCCATGCCAATCCGAGTCAAAATCGTGTAGTCTGAGCGAGGAATCTCATTGGTTGCATCCAACTCGCCGCCAAGGCCGGCCTCCAAGACCAGGTAGTCTGGGTTCTGGCGAATGTAAAAGGCCATGGCCGTTAAGAAGGACGCCTCAAAACTAGAAATTTCAGTCAGCAAGTTCACTCCGTGATTGTCCAAGACGGCCAACAAATCAAAGAAGGCTTGGGCAAAATCAGCCTCCGCAATTGCATCCCCATTCCAGGTAATCTCTTCTCGAATTTCAAACAGGTGCGGACTGTTAAAACCGGCAACGGTCAGCCCACTGGCCACCAAGAAGTTTGTCACCATCTTTCCGGTCGAACCCTTACCGTTCGTGCCGGCCAAGCGAATAACCTTGCTTGAAAGGCGGTCAAAGCCTAACCAACCAATAATTTGGCGCAAGAAAGCCACTCGGTCAATTTCTTCCTTGTACTTCATCCCGGCCGGAATGCTCTCCAGGATGGCCAACGCCTGTTGATAAGTTTGGTCTTTATCTATGCTTTTCACCGTGACCTCCTGTGTTTTCACTGGCTAGACGAACTGCAAACCGCTTGCGCTGCTACTCAACTGACTGGACGACCTACAAACTGCTTGCGCTGCTGCTCAACTGACTGGACGAACTACAAACTGCTCACGCTGTTGGTCAACCGAATCAGCACCAGTCATCAACTTATCTAGCTGGATTGCAACCGCAGCCGACAGCCCAATTCTGTTTTTTTCAGCGACACTTATGCCTGTTGCAAAAAGAGACTTTGCTTGGCCAAATCACCCTTGAACTCACCCATATAGTAGGTCGTTTCCGTGATGTTGCCGACACTGCGCACCCCACGCATTTCCATGCACATGTGACGGGCACGGACAACGATGGCAATCCCCTTAGGGTGGATTAGCTCGTCTAACTTCTGGGCAACCTCAGAGGTTAAGCGTTCCTGAACATTGGGCTTCTTAGCAACGTGGCCAATCAACCGGGGCACTTTACTCAAGCCGACAATCTTCCCGTCATTCGGGATATAGGCCAACGAAACCTCGCCAAAGAATGGCAAGAGGTGGTGCTCACACATTGAGTAGAAAGGAATCTTCTTGACCGTGATGACTTCCTGGTCAACATCGTCTTCTGTTGAGTCAAAGACGGTAAAGTTGGTGAAATCAGTATTGACCGCGCCAAAGACTTCGGCATACATCTTAGCTACCCGCTCTGGCGTTTCCAACAAGCCCTCTCGGTTCACATCTTCGCCGACCGCCGTCAAAATGGTCCGCACTGCATCTTCAATAATTTTTTGATTTTTACTATCCATGGTCTTTTCCATTAATTAATATTCTAATTTTTCAGCAACAACTCGGACCGCCTGGCCGGCCGGCAAAGCCTGACTGGCTTCCTGAAACTTTTGGTAAGCGGGCTCGTCAACATCAAAGAGGTCTAACAGCGGCACTAAGACAAACTTCCGCCGGTAAAGTTCCGGATGTGGGACCTGCAGCACCTCATCATCGATTTGGTCATCCCCGTAGAAAAGAATGTCTAAGTCAATGGTTCGCGGACCCCAGTGAATCTCACGAACACGGTGCAAATCGGCCTCAATTTGATGAATCTTATCTAAGAGGTCGTGGGCCGAATAGGTTGTTTCCACCTTGGCGGCGATATTGTAAAAGTCGTCTTGCTTGACACCACCAACTGGACTCGTCTCGTAAATTCGTGACACCTGGTCCACCGTGATTTGGTCATCACCAGCCAACACCTGCAAAGCAGCATTGATGGCTGCCAACCGGTCGTTCAGGTTACTACCAATACTTAAATAAGTGATCATTGGTCGACACCCCGCTTGCCAGTATCCGTCAATGTAATTTCCACACTATCGAAAATGCCATTGACCGGCACGGCTAATTTGCGAATATTCAGCGACATGGCCACGATTTCGGCATCGTAGACGGCCCGAATATCATCAAAGATTTGTTGGCCCAAGCGTTCAACGAGGTCAACCTTACTGTCGGCAACGGTCTTTTCGATGATCCGATAGATAGCCCCATAGCTGACCGTATCCGTCAGGTCATCCGTGTAACGCGACTGGTCCGACTGCATTTGACAGGCCAAATCAATTTCGATGTTTTGCCCGATTTTCTTTTCCTCGGCGTAAACTCCGATATAGGAATGAAACTTCATATTATTTAACTTAATTGTCAACATGACACGACCTCATAATGTAAACAGAAAACCCTATTTCTTATCATAAAAATGATGATATGATTAATTGATAGGGTTTTAACGAATTACTTACCATTATACCTTAAAAGTGCCCCTTAATGACCGAAAGAACGAGGAGACTAGCAATGTCCATCAAGCACATTGATCAAGCAACTTTCAACCCATTAATTGCCGGCAGTCAGATGACGATTGCCTTCACTGATTTAACCGCGGACCAAAAAAGCGGCCTGGCCAACTATTTTGCCCAGCACAACCAACGCTTTACCACTCAGGAAAATCAGGACCTACTCCAAATCACCCACCGCGACCTGGAAACAGTGATCGCCGACTTCAAGCAAAACGCAATCATCGCCACGGACGAACTCGAGGCCATCTACAAAGACAGCCAAATCTTTTTTGCGGCCGGTAACCGGTCCTTTGATATTACCGATAAGCCCATGATTCACTCCATCATGAACTTGTCACCCGAATCCTTTTACGATGGCAAAGACCACAACTTAAAGGAATACCTCGGTCGTATCGAAGAGCAAATTGCCATGGGCATTTCCTTCTTTGACATCGGTGGTAAGTCCACCAACCCCAAGGCCGGTGACATGAGTGCCGATGAGGAATTCAGCCGAATGGAACCCTACTTGAAGGAAATCAGAAAGGCTTTCCCCGGCATTATCCTGTCAGTTGACTCCAACAACCCGATTACTATCGAACGAGCCTTGGACCACGGTGTTCAAGTGATTAATAGTATCTCCGGCTTTGACACGCCAGAAATGCTCGACTTGGTTGAACGCTACCAGGCACCTGTAATCACAACCTACAACAACCGTAACAAGCCAACCGACAATGTCCACCAATCCTTGCTTGACTACCTCGATGACCAGGTCAGCGAACTGAAAGCTCGTGGCTTGAAGGACGAAAACATCATCTTGGATCCAGGAGTCGGCTTTACTTCCCGTTACGAAGGTATCACCAAGGAAGAAATTGCTGCCGAAGACGTTACTAAGATTAAGGCTATTCGGGCCATGGCTGACTGCCGTCTGCCAATCTTGGTCGGCGTTTCCAACAAGAGCTTTATGGGCACGCTCTTCGACCGCGAGATCGATGACCGCCTCATCTCATCTTTGTTGGTCGAATACAACATGGTCATGAACGGTGGTCGGTTGATTCGTGTCCACAACATCGAAGAAACGCGCTTGATGATGGATATTTTCAATACTTTGGCTTTGTAAACTAGGGCAAAACGACAGCCACCGACGTAGCAACATCTGCGTTAATGCAATCATAGAATCTTGTAAGCCACAGTAAATAGACAGTCGCTAACGTGGTCATATCCACGTCAACGCGGTCACAGAACTCTGTAAGCCAAAGCCAATAGACAGTCACCAAAGTGGCTGTCTATTTTTTGTGCACAGAAAAAGACGAACCAGACCGCCATTGCAGCAGGGTTCGTCTTTATTTTGAAGTCATAGAAGCTGATTTTCCAGAGTCCAGACCATTCTTTTATTGGTTAACAATTTGTTGGTAACGCTTGGATGTTAGCCAGTAAATCACCAGGTAAATCAGAATCACAATCACTGTGACCGTGACCATCACTGAAATAAAAATTGTTGGATCAAAGAGGCCCAAAGTCTTGAAGACCGTCTTCAAGATTGGGAAGGCAAAGAAGGCGTTCAACACCAGTAACAAGAGTGGCAAACCGAAGAGCAAGCGGATTTGGCGGTTAATCATTTGCTTGGTTTCCGCCAGGCTCAGGCCAATTCGTTGCATCTTCTTAAAGTTTTGCCGGTCAACCATTCCTTCGGCGACTTGCTTGTAGTAAACAATCAAGACCGTGGTAAAGGTTAACACAACAGCCGTTAAGACTCCAACGAAGACCAAACTACCAAAGACAGTTTCGATGCTTTGCACAGCGTCGGCTCGGTCCATGACCTGGCCACCCGTCTGTTGGAAAATCTTAGTCAAGTCTTTGCTAAAGGAAATTTCGTTGTTTTTAGTCCCTTTAACATCGTAGGCATAAATATAGTTAACCGCATCTGGCATCGCAGAGGCCCCTACTTGTTCATCAGCGGTCGCCGGTACTTGGATATCCTTCAAGAAGGCATCTAACTGGCTTTGCTGGTTCACGACCAAGTAATAATAGCTTGGACCGGATGGTGCAGTTGAATCAGGTGAGGTAAGTTGACCGATAGTCTTCACCTTATAGGTCTTACCACCAATTTGTAGTTGTGTTGGCACCTTGTTCTGGCGGGCGGCATAAATACCAACCTCATCACTGGCCAATGAAACGGATTTTCCTTGCCACTTTTGCAAACTTGCTGTCGTCATGGCCCGGAAAGCTGGCGTCGACATGATGTCACCTGTACCAGTAAAGCGACTCAACTTTCCCTGGCCACTCACGTTCACCAAAGTGGCGCTCGTTGCTTCCAGTTCGTGACTAGCGCTCAAAGTTAAGTTGTGCTGTTGGGCGCTCTGTTGAACCTGATTTAACTGGTCCTGTGACAACGCCTGGGTACTCGTAATCGTTGTATCGTAAGGCAGGTACTGGCCAAACTTGCTGGTTACTTGCTGCATCGAAATCGCTGCCGTCAAGGCCACAACGATGGTCGTGAATAGCAAGGCAACGGTGGCCAAGCCGGCCCCATTGTTCTTCACTCGGAATAAGAGTCCCGAGACAGGAACAAAATGCTTGTCCTGATAGTAGTACTTTTGGTTCTTGCGCAAGCGCTTTAAGAGCCAACCAATGCCGACAATCATCACCAGATAAGTGCCGACAATCACCAGGCCGACCGCCCAGATAAAGGAGAACAGGGCGTTCAAACTTGGCTTCGTTGTCAATGCCAGCCAGTAACCAGCGATTAAGATGACGAAGCCTGTGATACCTAGGAAGGCTTTCGCTTTTGGTTCTTTGGCAACCCTTTGATCGGACTTGGTCAAATTAATCAAGCTTGTCCGGCCGATTTTAAACCCTTCAATTAGGGTCATCAGGAAAAACAACGCTGCGTAAATCAGCCCAACAGTGACCACCGTGTTCCAGTCAAAGGAAACCCGGTAATGCTGACCACCTGCTAACTGATTTAACACGGGGAAGGCAATGAACAGGGCGCCAAATGAAGCTGCCAGTCCGATGACCGTCGTGATGAACCACAGGCCAAGTGACTGCCAGACCACCACCATGAAGCCCTGAAAGCGCGACATTCCCAACATCGAGAGCGTCCCGATTTGACGTTGCCGCCGACCTGAGACAAAGGAATTGGCGTAGAAAATAAAGACTACCCCAACCAACAGTGACAAGACTAAGCCTAAGACCATCACAGCCTTGATAATCTTGCCATATTCGGAAGTAGCGATGCTATGGTTATTGCGAATGGCGAAGAACATCGCGTTAACCATCAACAAGAACGCATTAGCAAAAATAAAGAGGGCGTAGTGACGAAAATCCTTTTTGAGTGTTTGTAGTGCAAAGCGAAGACTCAACATCTTATTCACCTACTTTCGTCAACTCCGTTAGCTGGTTGGAGATGGCTGACAGGTATTCCTCCTGCGTCATCTCACCCCGATCTAAGGCAGTTTGAATTCGACCATCCTTGATAAAGAGGGTCTTCTTAGCATAGGAGGCGGACAATGATGAGTGAGTGACCATGACGATGGTCTGCCCCGCTGCGTTCACGTCCTGGAAAATTGATAGCATTTCTTGAGCAGTCTTAGAATCCAATGCCCCGGTTGGTTCATCGGCCAAAATCAGTGCTGGGCGCGTAATCAAAGCGCGAGCAGCAGTCACTCGTTGCCGTTGTCCACCAGAAATCTGACTGGGATACTTGTCCAAGAGGTCTTGGATCCCCAGTCGTGGAGCCAATTCGCTCAAGCGACTGTCCATTTGGGACTTAGGAGCCTTGGTCAAAACCAATGGCAAATAAATATTGTCGCGGTTGTTGAAAATGTCCAAAAGATCGAAAGACTGGAAGATAAAGCCGAGGTTTTCTCGTCGGAAAACCGCCTTTTTGCCGTCTGATAAATCAGTGGTCTCCACCCCGTTCAACTTAATGGATCCATTGGTGGGGTTATCAAGGGTGGCCATAATGTTTAACAGCGTGGTCTTACCCGCACCGGACTCACCCATGATAGCGACATAGTCCCCTTCATTAATTGTCAGTGAAATATCCTGCAAGACCTGCTTGTTTTGGCTGTCCGGATAGGACTTCTGTACGTGTGTTAGTTCTAGTATTGCCATTGTTATTCTCCTTTAGTCCAGATTAACATCGCCGGACTGATTCATTAAATGTAAATTAGCGCCATCGCCGTAACCGACATGGTAGGCCCGCTTCATTGAAAGCGAACCAGACTTGGTTTCAGCCTCAACGATTGGCAACTGGCTTTGTTCCACTTCGATATCACCATTTTCATTGGTAACATTGCCACCACCGTCGATGGTCACTTGCTTCAATTCAATGTCACCATTGGTATTGGTTAATTGAACTTGGTTCGTACTGATATTTTTTAGCTTAATATCGCCATTCTTGGTTTGAATGTCCAACGTTTGCAGCTTGATATTCTTTGGCACCGTGATTTCTAATCGCTGGTCACCAGCTTGAAAGTTATTGGCCTTTCTTGATTTCTTAACCACAACTAACTGCTGATTTTCAACCTTGGTCTCAAATACTGCGTGCTCAGAAGAGTCAGTCTCCTCCACAGCGTACTTGTCACCACTTTTAACCACGATGTCAAAATTATTGGTATCAACTTTTAAGCCTTGAACATTTTCATTTGTCAGCTGACTTTTTTCTGGGCTGATATCGTGCGTTTCCGTTTTGACGTGAGATAAGTCACGCGTCAGCACCCTGGCAAAATCAATTTCTCCAGGCTTGGCTAAGACAAAGGAAACACTGGACAGCACTACCCCAACGCCCATCAAAAAGACACCTAATTTTAACGATTTTTTCATTATCTTAAATCCTTTCCCAAAGTTGTACAAGCCAACGACTCAGAGCAACAATGCCCTGAATCACCTTTTTCGTGACAAAAATAATACCCGGAATCACCAAGAACATCAGCCCGATAAAGATGATACCCAAGCCAGTAAAGAACAGTCCCGACCAGAAAGTGTGGAACAACGTGAAGAGGCCGTAAATAAAGAAGGCGACTCCCGCGGCCGTGGCCAATAACATCAAAATCGAGAAGAAGAAGATAAGCATAAAGAGTGAAAAGAAGATGCCACCAAAGAATGGTAGGGTTAACGGCAACGTGATGATGATCAAAGCTAAAATCAGAACCCGATAAGCCGTTGTGTGCTGCGACCCATAGGGCGGCACTTGTTCACCATTTTCGGTATAATAGTCAGTTTTAATTTTTGTTGCTAACTCTTCCGGTGTGCCTAGGCTTTCAACCGCCTCTGCATCGGATAATCCGCCATCCTCAAGGTATTCACGATAATACTCTAAGATATCGTCTTTTTCTTTTGTTGGTAATCCTTTAAGTGCTGCTGCTAATTTTTCTAAATAGTTCATGTTACTCTCCCAAAATGCCGTTCACCTGCTCAACAAAGGTCTGCCACTCTTTTTTCGCGTCAGCCAGTTGTGCCTCTCCCTCTTTCGTTAACTGATAGTATTTCCGGGTTCGTTCATCAAAGATTGCCGACCGGGTGGTCACAAAGCCTTTTTGTTCGAGCCGTCGTAAGATGGGATAGGTTGTTGAATCAGAAATCGGAATGACTTCCTGTATTTTTTTTGTGATTACGTAGCCGTAAAGTTCTTCTTCGGACAATGTCTGTAAAACAACCGCCTCAAGAACCAGATTCGGAATCTTTATTTTCATCATCATACTCCTTAACATCTAATACTATACGTCATATAATATAGTTTGTCAAATAGGTTGAAACAATTTTTAAATACTTATTTCTTCAATTTTGAAGAAAAAATGCTATAAATCACCATTTATAAGGTTTATTTCATCCAGCCATTACCTTCATGACAGCACAAAAAAAGCCAGCACCATCGGTGATGGTGTTGACTTCTGGCAATCATGATAATCAAACAGACAATTATCTTGATTACATATAGTACTAGCAAACATGTTCATACAGATGAAGACCCAATTCAGCAAATTATTCAAAAATACAAAGCCATTAAAAAAAATTGGGCCCACTCTGTTCCGATTTTTAATCATCCCCATTCAATAAAAATTATGGAATCGCTTCATCTTATCCTAACGGCTTTTTTCGATCCTCTGGCCGGCCTAACGCCCCATACTGCAAAAATAATTGGAGTCCTTCAATTTTTTGCTTACTCAAATTTTCTTCCATTTTTCCCAGATAAGTAAAGACCCACGAAGCGACCATCAACATCACGTCATCACTTGCGGGCGTATTGATTTCCCCACTTGCTCGACCCTTTTTAATCAAAGTCGATATCAAAGACATTTGGGTATTGTATAAGTAATCGTAAACAATTTTGGAATGCTTAATCACTCGCTGAAATTCATAAAAAATATTCTCGCCCAAAAGTCGTTCACACTCTTTCTTCTCCTTTTTAAAGGCATTAATAACCTTGGCAAAAGTGGCATCTGAACCATCTGCCATCTCAATAATCGGCTTAAATCGGGTTTTATAAAAGTCCAAAACGACTTGCTCGGTTAGTTCCTCTTTTGTCGGAAAATACTTATACATAGTAACAATCGAAATATCTGCTTTTGAGCTAACGCCTTTCATACTGGTAGCCCGAATACCCTGGTGCGTCATCAAGTCAGTGGCAGCAGCTAAGATTTTCTGCCGGTTTAATTGTTTTAATTCTTCTCTTTTCACAGGGGTTTGTCTCCTTGGTCGATAATTTATTTTATTATAGGTTGACTTTATTTGTAATAAAAGGTTTGATATAGCTTAACAATATTAAAGTTTATTGTGAAAGGACACGTATGGCATATTTAGAATTGGCAGATTCTATAATTAATTCGAACGAGAAAATTTAAAATAAAAACCCAAAG
>NZ_LDUY01000036.1 GCF_001038455.1 Fructobacillus sp. EFB-N1
CTTTGGGTTTTTATTTTAAATTTTCTCGTTCGAATTAATTATAGAATCTGCCAATTTAAAAGAACTTTATTAGAATCCGCTACCTCAAAAATTTCTTTTTCCGACCATCCTTTTACTTTATTTGTTGCTCTCCTGATTTTTTAGCAAAGTAAAAACCTCAGAATTTGTAGAGTTCAAATTCTGAGGTTCATACCACTATGGCGTTAGCCACAGTTATTGTTTGCCTCCTTGCCAAACATTACGAAACAAGTTTGCTTTGGAAAGGACTACTTCTCATCACGCTTGTTGCGCTTTGCAGCTGCAAACAATCCGAGGAATGAAGCAGCAAGTCCAAGAATAAGTCCACTGTTGTTAGCAGCAGTCTTTTCTTCACCAGTTGCTGGCAAGACGGATGACTTCGTTGTAGGAGTAACATTATCTGTCGCAGTTGGTTCAGCTGAAGTTACTGTTCCTTGTGCTTCCTTTTCCTTCAAGAGTTGATCATAAGCAAGGTCATAAGCCAAAACATAAACAGGGTTTTGGTTGTTAGGAGCCTTTGCCCGACCATTCTTAACGTCATCTTGTGCTTGCAAGTAACCTTGGTTTGCCAAGCCATAGCTTGCTTGATCATCAACAGCCGTCTTAGTATTGTTTTGCTTGTCAGCAAGCAATGCCTTCACAGCTTGACCAGCGGCATAACCCTTCAAATAGTTAGCATCATCTGTGTATGCCTTGGCTGCGCCATTAGCACCATCGTTCAAACCAGCAATTGTCCGTGCATAAGCTTGGTCATAAGCGGTCTTATCTGCATCATCAAGGTTGGCGTCTTGACGACCCTTGCCAAACAAAGCATCATCTTGCGCTGTGTTGTTTGTCGTTGTGTAGTGCTTCAAACCAGAGTTGTATCCGGCCATGTAAGCTGCATCATTTGCTTGAGCTGGCTTACCGGCATTGGCATCGTCAAATCCTGCCTTAGCACGGTCGTAACCGTACTGGCTAGCAGCAGTTGCAGTCGTCGGTGCGCTCTTGCCTTGGGCAAAGTCGGCAGCACCAGCGGTAGCTTCGGCATCGGCCTTAGCCTTCGCTGCGGCATAAGCTTGCTTGTAGATGGCACTCTTGTTCGTCAAATCAGTTGGTGTACCGCTTTGAGAACCGTCTTGGTAACCAGCCTTGGCACCAGCGGCGGCATCAGCATATGCCTTGTTGTAGGCATCTTGATAAACCTGTGACTTTGTTGAAATGTCGCTTTCCTTTGGTGCACCAGCAGCGCCATCCTTAGCACCAGCAACACCACCATTGTAGGCATCTTGTGCTGCTTGAGGAGCATCGGCAGCTGGCTTCGTGTCAGTTCCAGCACCAGTATAACCAGTTTGGCTATCCTTATATGCTTGGTAACCCTTCATGTAAGCTGGGTCAGCCTTTTCGGCATCCGTCGGTTCCTTACCTGATTGAGCATCAGCGGCGGCACCATTGTAACCGTTCTTAGCTGCATCATAAGCTGTAGCAGCAGCCTTACCTGCGGGTGTTGAATCATCTGGTCGAGCTTGACCGTTAAGGAATGCTTGAGAGCCACTATCTGCGGCATTCTTAGCAGCGTTATAACCAGTCATGTAGTTTGGATCAGCCTTCTGGGCATCCGTAGGTGTCGTACTTGCAGTTGCATCAGCCATTCCTGCTTGTGCCTGAGTATAAGCCTTATTGTAAGCAACCTGATATGCAGGTGACTTTGCTGCCAAATCAGTTGGCTTTGCCTTACCGGCAACGGCATCGGTCGCACCTGAAGTTGCACCACTATAGGCATCCTTTGTTTGCTGTGAAGCGTCAGCCGCTGGAGCGGTCGTGCCGTTGTAACCAGTTTGACCGTCTGTGTAAGCCTTCTTACCAGCAAGATATGCCGGATCATTCTGGTCGGCATCAGTTGTCTTACCGGCAGCGGCATCAGCATAACCTTGCTTTTCCCTGTCGTAAGCAGCAGCGGCAGCCTTTCCGGCTGGCGTTGAGTCGTCTGGACGAGTTTGACCACTCAGATATGCCTTTTCACCATTGGCAGCGCTGTTTTGAGCATCAGTCAATGCCCTCTGGTAAGCAGCCTTTGAAATAGGATTTAATGCGTTGATTGCATCGGTTGACTTTGGTGTTCCAGCAGCAACATCCTCATAAGCTTGAGCGGCAGCGACATTCGCAGCCTTTTGGACTGGGTCAGTTGCCTGGCTGTCATCAGTACCCTTTTGGGCATCCTCATAACCTTTGTTAAAGCCATTCACAGCATCCATTCCGGCCTTTTGACCAGCAGTTGGGTTAGCAATAGTTGCACCATTACCACCGTTGAAGCCAGCGTTAAAGTCGGTAGCACCTTGCTTCTCAGCAGCACTTGCTGTGTCAGCTGGTGTCTTACCATTTGTTGCTTCATCAACACCCTTCTGGTAATCAGCCTTATTAGCAGCATCTGTCAAAGCTTGATCATAAGCTTGCTTGTAAACTGGGTCCGTATTGGTTGTTTCAGCAGGCTTAGTATTTGTCTTGGCAGCGTCTGCGGCAGCCTATTCACCATCTTGGTAAGCTCCTTGAGCCTTCTTATAGGAATCAGGATCTGTCGACTTAGTTGAGTTATCAACGTTGTTAGCAGCATCTGCGGCACCTTGCTTTCCAGCTTGTGCAGCATCATAACCCTTCTTATAGTTAGGGTCACTGGCCTTTGTTGTATCTGCAGCTGTACCGGCTGCGGCGTTGCCACCATCAGTCAATCCTTGCTTTGCAGCATTGTAGGCATTGTTGTAAGCATCTTGGTAAGCTTGTGGCTTAGATGCCAAATCAGCTTCCTCATCCTTACCAGCAAGGGCATCTGCAGCACCTTGTTTGTTACCATCGTAACCTTGCTTTGCAGGTCCCTCTGTTGTTGGTTCTATTGAAGTCGTTGCCCCTTGCTTTCCAGCAGCATAGGCAGCTTGACCTGCCTTGTATGCAGGATTATCGGCATCGGCTGCAGTTGGGGTATTATTCTTAGCGTCTTCATAACCCTTCTGGGCCTTGTCATAAGCAGCTTGAGCAACCTTGTCAGCTGGCGTATCACCAGTAGGACGACCAGTACCATTCGTAAAGGCATCTTGTCCATTTTGTGCTTGTGCCTTGGCTTCAGCCAATGCTGTTTGGTAAGCAAACTTTGAAACTGGATCCAAAGCGTTGATTGCATCATCTGATTTTGGTGTTCCAGCAGCTTCATCCTTATAGGCTTGAGCAGCAGCAATATAAGATGCCTTCTTGACTGGGTCAGCATCCTGACTATCATCAGAGGTACCACTCTTGGCATCATTTACAGCATTGTTGAGGGTAGCAGCGGCAGTCTTGCCTGCTTGCTCACCAGCATTTGCTGGCGTTGATGATGGGTTATTAACCGCAGCAGTCAAGCCCTTGTTAAAGTCGCTAGCACCTTGCTTCTCAGCAGCACTTGCTGTGTCAGCTGGTGTCTTACCATTTGTTGCTTCATCAACACCCTTCTGATAGTCGGCCAAAGCTTGGTTGTAAGCTTGTTGCTTAACTGGATCACTGTCTGTTGATTGTGCGGTCTGACCAGCCTTGGCATCGGTGATACCAGCAGCATAGGCCGTTTGAGCCTTCGTATAAGAAGCGGCATCTGGAGACCCGGCTGGATTATCCGTATTATTAGCCGTATCTGCTTCAGCCTTCTTTGCGGCTTGGGCAGCATTGTAACCCGTCATGTAGTTAGAGTCGCTAGACTTTGTTGAATCAGCTGTGGAACCTGCGGCAGCGTTGGCACCATCTGCAAAACCACTCTTAGCGGCATCATAACCAGTAGCTTCTTTAGCACCGGTAACTGTCGTTGTATCTGGACGAGTCTTACCAGCCAAATACTCTTGGGCACCGTTAGCAGCAGCATTCTTAAGCGCATCTTCGGCCTTTTCATAAGCAGCCTTTGAAATTGGATCCATCGTGCTGGTATCCGCGAAGTTTGGACTATCAGCAAAGGCCTTCTTAGCAGCCGCATTAGCAAGTTTTTGAACAGGGTCATCACTAGAACTGTCATCGGTATTCTTTTCAGCATCTTCATAACCCTTGGTCAATGAATCAGCAGCTTTGTTTCCTGCCTGTTCACCAGAATTAGAGTTTGCCGCAGTTGAACCATTGCCACCGTTGAAGCCCTTCGTAAAGTCTGTAGCACCTTGCTTTTCAGCATCACTCGCTGAATTATCAGGTGTCTTACCATTTTTGGCTTCATCGACACCCTTTTGGTAATCCTTCTGGGCTTGATCAACAGCTTGTTGATAAGCATATGTTGCCAATGGATCGTTTGCTACTGAACTATCAGCAGGCGTTTGGCTCACTGACTGTGGATCCTTTCCAGCGGAAGCGGAAGCAGCAACTGCAGCCTTAGCGGCGGCAATACCTGAATCAACCGTATTCTTCTTTGCGTCTGAAGGTGCTGTTGGTGATCCACCAGCAACTACTGCATCAACATAAGCCTTATCAACAGTACCAGTAGTTGCCCCTTGCTTTTCAGCATCAGTTGCTGAAGTACCTGGTGTCTTGCCATTCAAAGCATTTGTGTAACCAGTTTGCGCGTCAGAATAAGCCTTTGTTACCAAAGTCTGAACATCTGGGTTTGCAGAGTATGTCCTTGCTGGTGCAGGGGCCTTACCGTCGTTATCCTTTGCATCCTGGATAGCTTGAGCTTGAGATGCGGCAGCATCATCCAAAGCCTTGTTGTATGCTTGTTGCTTGACTGGGTTAGCATCTGTTGAACGAGTAGTGTTTCCACCAGCGGCAGCCTTAGCACCAGCTTCATATTCTTGCTTTGCAGTATCATAAGAAGCCGTATCAGTCACAGAACTACGATGATCCGTACCGCTCTGTTCATCAGCCGCTGCCTGTTGAGCCGCCTTGGCAGCATTTTGACCAGCTTGATATCCCTTGTCATTTGCTAAAGTAGGGTCAGTTACGGCCGGAGTTTTGTTGTCATCATCAAATCCCTTTTGAGCGTTAGCCTGAGCCGTATTTGAGCTTGATGTAGCAGCATCATCTGGATCTGATGAAGTTGCTGCTGCCGTTCCATTCAAGAAGCGCTTGATTCCATCAGCTGTACCAGTTTGGGCATCATTGTAACCCTTGGTAAAGGCATTTTGAGCAGCCTTTGAACTTGTATCTGCTGTTGCCGTTGGCGTTGAACCAGCACCACTTTGATAAGCAGCTGCCCCATCCTTATAAGCTTGGGCACTAACGAGTGGATAGTAACCAACTTCTGCATACTGGTCCAAGGTACTATCTGACTGCTTATTCTGAGCAGCATAGTTACCAAACTTAACCGAACGATAGAAGGTCAAATCAGTACCTGCTTGACCATCAGTACTTGCCTTTTGGCCATCAGTACTCAACTTAGTTGGGTCAGTAGCCTTTGCTTCTGCACTACTTGTACCATTCGTTTGCGCTTGTGTAATCGCAGCCTGAGCCGTGTTATAACCGAGAATAGCAGCGGACAAATACTTAATATTGCTTGATATGGCTGTCGGAGCAGTCTTTGACAAGCCACCATTAATCAATGATTGACCGTAGTCAAATCCTTGTTGCTCAATCGTAGTAGCATTCGTATCAGGGTTAGTAGCAGTTGGTGAAACCTTTCCAGCTTGGATATAACCAGCATAAGCTTGGTTATAAGTAGTTTGCTGTGCAGGAGTTAGAGCAGCGTAGCTAGTACCTTGAATTGTGCCAGCTTCTTCGTCCTTAAAGAAAGCAGCAGCACCTTGTGCATCTGTATAAGCTTGTGCTGTAGCCTGTGATGAACCTTTTGGAGCAGCTGGTGCTGATTGACCAGGAGTAAAGTTAATTGCTTTCTTGGCATTATTGTAATCAGTTCTTGCTTCTTGGTACTGAGTATTAGTAGAACCGCTGTCCTTACCTGACTGAGCATCCTTGATACCAGCTTGGGTAGCCGCATCGTTGTAACCCTGCAAATAAGCAGATGGACTATCGGCATTTTGGTAAGCGGCAGTCTGTGTCACATCCTGATTAGCGGGTGCTTTGGCAAAGTCACTATAACCACTCTTATAACTGTTATAGTTGTTTGTATAACCCTGGTCGTTCTTAGTGTTAAAGTCTTCGCTATCCTTCTGGGCAGTATTGTTGTTTTGGGCATCAGTTTTGGCATCGGTAATCGCCTTAGCACTTGGTGATGTCGCAACCGCAGCGCCGCTATCAGTCACGATACTTCCAGTTGGGTCAGCAACGACACCACCCTTACCATCTGGCTTGTAGGCTTCCATCGTTGTTGTGTAGTTTGTTGGTGTCAAAACAGAATTAACAGAGTTAACACCATAGTGGAAGCGCATACCAACGTTAGTGGCATCAGTTCCCTTTGGAATGGTATAGCTAACTGCTAACAACCCACCATTGTAGTCTTTGGTAGACTGAGTTTCAGTATAGGTGTTTGGATCAGCAGTAGACGTTGTGTCTTTCACTGGGCTACCAATCTGTGTCAACGTATCGTAACTCGTACCAGTTCCGGAAGCAACACCAATGTATAGTGGCGTATCCTTTTGACTCAAATCACTATAATTAGTCAACTTAACATAACCAGTAACCGTTGTTGAACCATCTTGGTTAGGAGTCTTCACCAATGGACCAATCAACTGCACAGCAGGTACATTGGCGATATCCAAAGTGTTCCCAGCAACGGTACCAGTAACTGATTGACCATTCATATCAGTTCCGGTATATGTGCTAGAACCCGATGGCAACTGGAATTGATACAGGTAGGTCTTTTGACCATTGTGCGTAACCGCAACAGAATAGGCAGTGATATTGCCATTACCAGCAGTTTGGAAATACTGAGTACCATCCGGCTTGATAAAGACAACGTGGTTTTGACTAACCGAGTTAATGTTGATTGGTCCATAGTAAGGAATAATTGAACTAGAAGGAGAGTTGGTAACACCAACCTTCAAACTTCCATTAGAACCAACGTTAAATGAACCATTACCCGTATTAGCAATCAAACCGGCATTAGAACTTGAGTTTCCTGGAACATTATCCATCAAGACTTGAAGCATACCACCGTTGATAACGTTAATTTTTGTTGATCCACCAGATAGATAAATTGGCTTATTGATAGAACCGCCTGAACCCATCGAACCATTATTTCCTTCATAGTTCAATGTACCACCATTAATGGTGATTGAAGCGCCACTGGCATAAACACCACCACCTAATGTGGTTGTTGATCCTGAATAAAAATCAGGAATAATATTAACTGTTGCATCTTTGTTAATATTCAAAGAAGCATTTGAGCCCGTCAAGTTAATAGCGTAATCCCCACTATTAGTAGAAGACTCAGCACCAGTTCCACGAGAGACCAAAGTCATCTTAGCACCTTGGGCAACAGTGAAATTACCACCGGCAACAATGTTAACACCACCAACCTTGGGAGATGATGTTCCATAGTAGTGTGATCCGGCCTGCAAAACGAAGTTTTTCACTTCCAAGTTTTGCTGGTTTCCACCACCTTCAAGTGGCACGGCTGACTGGAATGGAGAATTGTACGTAGCCGTCGAATTATTAGGAATAATAACGTTAACGTTACCAGAGAAGTAAGCATCATTACTATTTGAACTCAATAGTTGTGGGCCAACATAATTTAAGTTACTGAAATAAATACCCGCACCACTTTCAGCACGGAATGGCCCAAAGTAGTTCGCCCCATAAAGAGTTTGGAAGTTTTGAATATACAAATTTAAACTACCGGATGGATTATTAACTGTATAGTTAAGCCCATGATAATCCATGATGTGGTTCTGACCATCGATAGTGAATGTATTTGACTTAACATAAGCTGTTACATCATCTTCACCATTAGTTGCACCAGTCAAATCAACATCATTAGCAAGGCGAATTGTATTAATGTTAGTAGCAGCTGTTCCTCCACCACCAGTATATGTTGATCCCGTCAAAACAGACGCAAACTGATTTCCATTTTGGACGTAGGCGATTCCTTGGGCAGCCTGGCTAACGACGTCGTTAAATCCTTGATCGTAATAAGTATTACCAGTTGAAGAAGCTGTGACAGAGGTATTTCCTCGGTAGGCATTATTATTGAAGTAAGCCGCCATAGCAGCGACTGCACCACGATAAGCTTGGTCATAGGGGTTAGTCGTGTCAGAATTTGGATTTGTTGTTAAATACCAATCTTTAGTATTGCCAGTAGCTCCCTTTGAATCAACATAGGTTCCTTGCCACTTACCTGTTTCGGCATCTTGTTGACCGTACTTACTCAAGGCATAGGCAACAGCATTGTCAAAGCTTGTTCCCAAGTTAGCATCCTGTTGCTAAGCTGCACGAGCGTCCAAAATTGATTGGGTTTGACTCGTTGGAATGCTGATTTGCTTAGTTGTGTCCCCTTTAACAGAAGTATTCGTTGCAACGTTCAACTTATTATTTAATTGGTTTTCATAATTAGTTGAACTCTTATACGCCTCAGCTGGTGTGTTAGCACCACCCTGGTTAGCATCATCCGCGCTTCCATATTGCTGTGGCGTACCGTCTGTTGGGTTTGTTGTGGTATGCGTTGTACCATCCGAATTCAACTTTGAGGCAGTATTACCATAATAGGTATAGTCTTGTGTTCCAGCACCCTTACTTTGCGTTGCAGCTGCATAAGCCGCCATAGCAGCCTTAGCACCATTATAAGCAGCAGTATAGTAATCTGCGGCACGGCCCGACAAAGAAGAAACTGCGCTCGCATTTCCTGCATAAGCGTCTTGTTCACCTTGGCTGATCTGTGCTTGGTAATTTGCAGGAGTATCAGGCACTGTCGGCGTTGTGATGCTAGTAGATGAATTGTTAGCTGCGTTTGCAGCACTAGTTGAAGTACTTGCTGAGGCGCTCACCGATGTACTAAGTGAAGCGCTTGCTGAAGCACTCGCACTGGCTGAAGAACTCGCTGAGGCGCTATCACCTGATGGAGTCTGGCTACCACTTTGATTATCTGAAGTAGTTTGTTGAACACTGTCGGCAGAAACCGAAACGTGTTGAACAACGCCAATTCCAGCAATCAAACCGAAACTAGCCAATGAGACGACAACCCATTGGCTTTTTACCTTCCGTAATACTTTCTTATCTTCAACTTTCCGAAGATTTTTCTTATTGTATATCATAAATACTCACCTTTCCTTCAGCCATAGTTGATAGCCTAAATTGACAGACTCGACATTAGCGAGCATTAGTACTGGCTCGGCAACCAGTATTTGATTTATAAAATAAAAGCAATTAGCTTTTTTAGAAGTGTTGGATAATCACTCGCCACTTTAGAAAAGATGAACTTTTTGCTTTATTTTGCGACCGAGCTGGTTCTACACTAGATTTGACTTCCTAAACCTAACAAGCACTCATGTTCACAAAAAACACAATCGACCTTCACAACACACTATCAATAGTATTTTTCCATTACCGTAACACAATATATCTAAAAATATCAAATATTTATATCCATTCTTTTTTAGATATTTTTTGCCATCATTTTCCATCTATCCATGTTTTTTTATTGATCATAACTACACAATTCAACTCGGTTTTCAAGCCTATTCACACCTTTTCATTAATAACATAAGTATCACAAACAAAAAGTATTCAAAAAATCAGTTTTTCTATCAATTAATATTTCAAAATGTTTCTGATTTATTGTAAAAATCTATCAATATATATCGGTATTTTTTCTAAAAAAATCCAAAACCATTAGCAAAAGCAAAGAAGTCTTGCAATCGTTTACTTCTATTTTTCTAAGTTGACAAAAAAGTTTCACTCTAAACTCCGACAAATTAACCGTTATGCTTTCACGTATCTCAAAATTTTGGCAAAAAGAAAAAGCCCAAGAAAATTATTTCTTGGACTTCCTTTTGAGTTTAAACACTAAGGCCTAAAAGCAATAGTCCCTAAAATAATTTACCAATGAAACTTACTTATCGTTGCGCTTGCGCTTTGCCATTGCAACCAATCCAAGGATTGATGAAAGCAACAAAGCAACGAGGACACTATTTTCAGTAACATTTTGCTATTCGCCTGTTTGTGGTGGTACAGGTGCTGGAGTTGGTGCACTCTCAACAGGTGCTAATGGTTCTGGCTGCGGTGTCTTCTTCTGGTTCTTTTCATTCAACAAGAAGTCGTAGCCACGGTCATAAACCAAAACATAAACAGAACTTTGATTCTTAGGACTCTTTGGACGGCCATTGGCACCGGCACTATAACCAGTCGTGTAGCTTGGGTCCGTTGATGTAGCTTCTTACCGCTTTGGCCATCAGTGTAACCTGCCTTAGCAGTGTCGGCTTCAGCCTCTTGTTCTGCCTTTTGGTAAGCGACCTGAGCCACTGGGTTCATCGTCTTAATTTCATCAGGAGTCTTGATAGTACTATTTGTGACACCCTTGAAGGTTTGACTAGCTACTTCCTGGGTTGCCTTTTGGACTGGATCCGTAGAAGTGCTGTCATCTTTGCCATCCACGGCATCTTGATAACCCTTTTTGAAGGAACCAGCTGCCGCTTCACCAGCCTTATTACCACTCGTTGGAATGGTAATGGTCTTGCCATTGACGGCTACATTCGATCCGTTCGTGTAGTCATTAGCACCTTGCTTTTCAGCATCACTGGCCGTAGTTGCTGGGCTTGTTCCTGCAGCTACGTCTTGGATTCCCGCCTTGTACTTAGTCTTCAAAGAATCCATTTCTGCCTTGTAAGCGTAGTTGGCTAATGGGTCAGCACCATTCAAACTGTCAGAAGCATCTGGGTTAGCCGTTCGACTTTTTCTATTTTCCCTTTTACTTCCTTCACAAAATCAGAACAAAGAATTCATTTTCTAAATAACACTATTTTTAACGAGACTATTTCTAATTTAACTTCTTTATTTGACCATCGACTAATTCATAAATCCGATCAGCATCTTCTTTTAACCGTACATCGTGCGTCACAACGACCACGGCCTTATTTTCATGCTGGGCAATTTCTTGAAAAAGTTGGCCAACTTCCGCCACTCGCTCACTATCCAAAGCGGCTGTTGGTTCATCAGCCAAGATAAAATCAGGATTCGTGTACAAGGCCCGAGCAATCGCCACCCGCTGGGTTTGCCCACCGGACAGCTCTCCCGGATATTTGCCTAACAGTTGCGTAATTCCCAATCGTTTTAAATAATCATCCATAACTGCTGGCATCAAATTTTGTGTTTTCTTTACCTTATCCACTAAAGCGAATTGTTCTTTCACCATCAAATAAGGTACTAAATTATAGGACTGGAGTACAAAACCAATGTGATCCAATCGGAAGCGGTCTGCCTCTTTACCGGTCAATCGACTAATATCTTGGTCGTTAATCAACACGGATCCATCGGTTGGACGTTGTAAGCCACCCAAAATCGTCAGCAGGGTACTTTTCCCAGAACCAGATGGTCCCAAAATTAATGTGAGCTCACCACGGTTGGCGACAAAGTCGACGTCCTGCAGTGCCTGAACCTGATTTAACCCATGACCGAAGGCCTTATTCACCTGTTTTAATACTAAACTTTCCATGTGCTTACCCTCCAATCACTGTTACTGGGTCAATTTTATCAATCAACCGCATCGGAATCACAGCACCCAAAAGTCCCATGATAACTAGGGCAAATCCCGTCAAACCAATCAAGCTAAAGTTGAAGAACATCGGCACCGCTGCTGGCATAATGGCACTCGTGCCGAGAGAAAAGCCCATACTGATAACGACCGCCACAGCCATCATCAAAACCGTTTGCGATAAAGTATTCAAGACTAAATAGCTAACCGGAATTCCCTGCGCCCGCAAAACGGCAAAGTTCTCCATCTTCTGCACCGTCAAAATGTAAAGGAAAATGGCCACAATCACAACGGAAATCAGGATCAAAAAGACAATCATCAGCACAAAAGTCTTATTTTGCGCACTATAACCCGGCATCTTCTCAAACAATGCTGCCTTCGTTGCCACCTGCAAGTTGTCCCCACTCACGGTCAGCTTTTGACGGCTAACGAAACCGGATCCAACAAATTGATTCGTCGTCCCCTTAATGGCTGCCCACTGCGACTGGTCACCATAAACAATTGGCGCCATATTATATTCCGAATTTTTGGCAAAGCCGACCACCGTTAGGGGCTGACTTTGCAAGCCTAAGGTTATTTTTTGCCTCAACTTTATCCCTTGATCGGCCAACTTGCTAGAAACGACCACTTCATTTTTCGATTGCCACAAACGGCCTTTTGTCAGTGAAATGCTTTGAGCCACCTGACTATTTTTACTAAGGCCAACAAACATCGCCGATTCACGGTGAGTTCCCTGCTTTAAGATACCTGGGGTTAAGGCGAGTAAATCAGCCTGCTTTTCCCCAACTTGATTTGCATCGGCTTGCGTCAGCAGGGACTGACTCAGGTCGCCATTAGCATCTTTACTCAGCACCACCGATTTCGTCTGCCAGCTATTCACCGCCGCCGTATTTTCATTGGCTAACCCAAGCGCCAAAGCACTCAAAATAAAGATTAAGTAGGCAATCATCGCGATAACCGCTACGACCAACCCATAACGCAACTTTTCTTTTTTAATTTCATGCCACGCTAAGAACATCTTAAACCTCCTGCTTGTGCCAACCGGCCAGGGCATCTAGTAATAATAGAATCTGATTCTTATCGGTCGGCGCTAAAAAGTATTCGCGAATCAAGTGGTGAACGGCCACGTCGGCCAGCCACTGTGGCAAATCATCAGTCGCCTTATCCCAATTTGTACTACTGGTTTCCTGATGATGAGCAGCCAAAATGGCTTCATTAACAACGTAATAGTTGCTCAAAAAGGCGTAATACAGATTTTGTTCGACTTGATCAATAAAAGACCTAGTCGCTTGAAACGGGTTATCCCCAACAAAGGCCTCGTGAATCGTTACCATCACCTGGCTCAGGGTGTATCGGTAGGCATCGTCTAAGTCAGCAAAGTAGGTATAAAAAGACCCGCGAGCAATCCCTGCTGCTCTGACAATGTGGTTCACGTTGGCATCTAGGAGCGAATAAGTCGAAAATTCTTCTAAAAGAACTTGGCTGATTTTTTCTTTTTTGTCTGCATTTAAGTTTAAAAATGTTGCTTTTGGCATTTTTTATTTCCTTGTAATGACACAATGTCAATTCTTCACTCCTTAGTTTACTCATTTATGACACAGTGTCAACATGTAGACAATAAAAAAATCCCAAACGGGATTTTTAATGGCAAAATTAGATAACGTCCAAGTGTGTCTGACCACTCTTAACCAAGCCCATCTTCAAGAAAACGCGGTACATCAAGAAGGACATCAAAGCAGGCAAAGCAACTCCGAAGACCAGGAAGGTGCCCAACATTTCGGGATTCTTAGTTGCCAAATCAAGTGGCACGATCAATGAAGTCAAGCCCATTCCTGCCAAAGAGAATGGCACTGTCAAATGGAAGGCAACAGCGGCGATTGGTGCACAGACAGCTGCTGAAACAACTGGTGGCACAAAGAGCCATGGATTGCGGACCAAATTTGGGAATTGGATTTTAGGCGTCACAAAGGCTTGTGCGATAAAGGTTCCGGGCTTGTTTTCGTGGAAGGACATTGCAGGATAAGCAGCAAACATAGCAGCCGTCCCAACTAGCATAGCACCAGCACCCATTGGTGAACTAACACCGGTTGCACCGATGGCCACCGCTAAGGCAGCAGATGAAGCCGGTGTCATCAAAAAGACCGCGAACAACATGGCAACCAAGGCCGTGCCAACAACTGGGCTCCAGCTAACAGTAGCAGCGATGCCCTTTCCCATGCCAACCAAAAGTGGTGTTGTCACACGAGCCAGGTAGTAACCTGAAACAGTTCCAACTAATGTTGTTAATGCCGGCACGATAATCATATCCAACGGTGTCTTACCGGTCAGCCATTTTCCAAAGAGAACGGCCACCACACCGGCCATAACAGCTGAAATTGGTTGTCCTGTCGTTAAAACGATTGAACCTGGTGCTTGAACACTCGCAAAGCCAGTGACCGTTGATAGCTTCATCGTTGAAGTCGTGAAGAAGGCCGCGTTAGCCCCAACCGTTGAAGCGGCCATCGCTGAAAACATGACCATGGTATTGGTCTTTAACTGTGAGGCGATTGCCACACCAAAGGCTGCCGGCAACATGACCTTAGCAATCAAACCCAATTCCACTAATACTGGCCAATGGGTCAACCCACCAATTGATTGCATTAAGAATCCCATTCCCAGCGTGACCAGGATGGCATTTGAAATCGCCGCACTGACGTTATAAACCTTCTCTTTTAATGTTTCTTGATCCTTTGGAGCTGTTTCAACAGCCGTTTCTGATTTCTCAAAGTCCAAAACGTCTTCTTGAACTTTGTCTCCCGTTACTCTTGCATCCATATGCATCACTCCCCCTTTTCTTCTCTTGGCCAATCACAAGTAAAAAAGGTCCTAACGCTAAGCGTTAGGACCTTCAACACTCAGTTACTAAGAACTAGTAACTGGTGCACTTAAAACCAACCTACTAGTTTAATTGTTTAGTAAGCTGACAATAATAATGACTTGTGATTGGGCCTGATTTGTTTGCATTAACTTGTACATGATCATCACCCTCTTTTCTTTCTGCTCTTCTTTATATGATAAATAAATTATAACCATTAGGATTTAATTAGTCAACACTAATTTTTCTAATTTCATTAAACCATCTCCAGATGGGTCTGACCTGACTTGATCCAACCAATCTTGCGCATGATGCGATATAAGATGAAGGAAACCACAACTGGTACCGCCACCCCGAAAGCCATGTATGCAGCAAAGGCTGTCATGCCCTTACCAAAAAGTGCCAAAGGAACGATGAAGGAGTTAAAGCCAATTCCTGCCATTGCAAATGGTACGCTAATATGGAAACCAATTGTTGCAATTGGTGCCGCAATCGCTGCGCCTACCATTGGAGGAATCAGCAACATTGGATTTTTAATAATATTAGGGAACTGAATCTTCGGCGTAACGATTCCCTGAGCAATCGTTGCCCCAATCTTATTTTCATGGAAAGACATTGCTGGATAAGAAACGAAGACAGCGGTCGTACCAATCAAAATGGCACCAGCAGCTTCAGGTGAGCTGACACCGGTTGCACCAATCGCTACCGCCAAAGCAGTGGCAGAAGCAGGTGTCATCGTCAAAGCACCGAAGACCATAGCAACACAGGCTGTTCCAATAACAGGGTTAACAGTAATGCTTGCAGTAATCATTTCACCCATCTTAACCAAGACTGGTGTTGTGACAATTGCTAAGTAGTAACCAGAAACAGTTCCAACAATCGTCGTCAAAGCTGGCACAATCACCATGTCTAACGGCGTTTTACCAGACAACCACTTGCCAAAGAGGACGGCAACCAAACCGGCCAAAACGGCTGAGATTGGTTGACCCGTTGTGATGACGGTTGAACCAACCGCTTGTGCACTCGAAAACCCTGTAACTGTTGCTATTTTCATGCTTGAAGTGGTGAAGAAAACAGCATTTGCACCAACTGTTGAGGCAGCCATGGCTGAAAACATAACCATCGTATTCGTCTTCAATTGTGAAGCAATCGCAGCACCAAAGGCGGCTGGCAAAATGATTTTTGTGATGGCTCCCAACTGAATCATTGGCGCCCAGTGAATGAAGCCGGCAATTGTTTGCAACAACAAGCCCATCCCCAAAGTTACCAAGATAGCGTTTGAAACCGCCGCACTAACGTTATAAACCATCTCCTTCACGGACTCTTTGTCCTGCTTACCTTCATTTTGATTAACCACTGTTGCTTCGGCCCTTTCAAAATCAGCTACGTCTTCCTCAATTTTTGCTTGACGACTAATGTCCATCTCTTCTCTCCTTTACTAAATAAAAAAGGCCCCGGCAGTGTTTTCACTGCCGGAGCCTTTTGCCCAAGCAGCTACTGGAAGTTTCCTCCCAGTAGCTGACAAACTCAAAAATCAACTTACTAGGAGTACATTAGCAAGCTGAGCAACAACGCGAATTGAGATTGAGCGATTTGACTTTGATTCATAGTATTCTTCATAAGTGAAACCGCCTTTCTTTCTTCGTCTTGTTTAATGATGATTTTATTATAACATGAAAATCTGATGAGTCAACACTAATTTTATTTTTTATTAGTCTGATGGGAAACGCTACGAACTTTTCGCTCATCTCAAGAGCAAAAAAAGATTTCTGATGACCTGTACCCCAAAAGTTGAACTAAATATTTAGACCTAACTGGCCAGTTGCCGATATTCTATCAGTGACTGGCCTTTTCGTTTGATCTGAATGCATTCTGTGTTGTAATAATGAATCCAGTTTTCAATGGCGGTCTTAAGCTCTGCTACACCATTAAATTGGCTTAATTCACCCAATTCTGTTTTCAATTTATTGAAAAAACTTTCCATCGGTTCATTATCTAGTGCTGTTGCCTTTCGTGACATGCTGGGCTCAATTCCGTTTTGAAGCAATATTTTTCGCCATGAATGATGTCGATACTGCCAACCTTGGTCGGTATGCAGATAGGTTTAGTAGCCTCGTCGTGGTAATTGGCTAACTAACTATTTCACTGGTTCAATGGCAAAAGCCAGACTTGGTTTCGTATACTCAGTGCATAGGTAACAATTTCTTTGTTATATAAATCTAAAATGGACTCAAGATAAAGCTTTTCACCGGTGGTAGGTACTTTAAATTCGGTTATATCACTCGATAATTTTTGCAATGGCCGATCGGTTTGAAAGCGACGGCGGAACCGGTTGTGAGTAGTTTGTCCATCTGGTCCCGGATAAGAATTATATTTAACCCGCTTCCTGCGATAACCAGCGCCTTGAATATTCATGTTATGCATTAATCGTTGGACCTTTTTGTGATTAATACGGCTGTAGTCACTAGTTTTCCGAAGCATTGCCCAGATTCTTCGAACACCATAATAAGGATATTTGGCTGCCAAAGAGCGAATTGTATCCTTTAATTTTTGAT
>NZ_LDUY01000037.1 GCF_001038455.1 Fructobacillus sp. EFB-N1
TTCTTTGGGTTTTTATTTTAAATTTTCTCGTTCGAATTAATTATAGAATCTGCCATTATAAAAGAAAGAGTCGCTAAATAAAACGGCTCTTTTCTATCTTTTTATTTCAGTGACAGCTTCACGATGCCTTCCCAACGGGGAGTCTGAGGAAACATGTCGATTGGTTGAATAAAGTCTACTTGATAGGCAGAATCGAGGTCTGCTAAATCGCGGGCTAGTGTTGAAGGGTTGCAAGAAATATAGACTAATTTCTTAGGCTTTGTTTTGAGCAAAGCTCGTTTGAAAGCATCGTCCAAACCCGGTCGTGGTGGATCGACGACCACGGCAGTTGGTGCAAAGCCTTCCTTAGCCCACTTTGGAAAGACCTTTTCGGCTGTTCCTACTTCATAGAAGGCGTTTTCAATGCCATTTTCTTCAGCGTTTAAGCGGGCGTCTGCGACAGCTTCTGGAATAACTTCCATTCCGCGAACTTCCTTGACCAAGAAGGCCATCGACAGGCCAAGCGTTCCCACGCCTGAATAGGCATCGACCAGGGTGTCACCCTTGTTCAGGTCTAATGCCTTAATCGCGATTTCGTAGGTCTTGGTCATCTGCTCGTGGTTGAGCTGTAAGAAGGCCCGTGGGGAAAAGGCGAAGTTGAGCCCTAAGATTTCCTCATGGAGGTAGTCATCACCCCAAAACTTGATGGTCTCATCGCCCCAAATCAGCGATGTTTTGCCAAAATTGATATTTTGGAAAATACCACTCAGGGCAGGAATCTTTTCCGTGAGGGCATCGATGACCGCTAAACGACCGGGGAATTCCTCGACATTTGTGACCAGTACTAACTGGGCCTGGCCTTCTTGGTTGGCACGAACGATGATGGTCTTAACCAGGCCGGTGTTCTTGGTCTCGTTGTAAAAGGAAACAGAAGCATCGGACAAGATTTGGCCGACCTGACGAACGATGGCCATTGATGTTTCATCTTGGGTAGCGATTGTTGGTAAGTCCACGATATCGTGGGTGCCACGCTTGTAGAGCCCTAATTTAACCTCACCTTTAATCTTGCGAATTGGTAAAGAAGCCTTATTGCGGTAGTGGTAGGGAACATCCATTCCAATCGTGTCATTGATTTGGTAGTTTTCAAAGCCCTTGGGCTGGAACTTTTCCAGGGCCTGCACGATTAGGTCCTTTTTGAAGGCTAATTGAGCAGGGTAAGAAAGGTGGGCGAGTTCGAATCCACCAACCAAGTCGGCAGCCGGATCTTCTGGCGTGACGCGGTCCTGGCTTTCCTCGCGAATCGTGACAACCTTAGCCTCAATATACTTTTCGGTAAAATCAGTTACCTTAGCGGTGACGACTTCGCCTGGTAAGGCACCGGGGATGAAGACAATTTTGCGCTTAAAGTAGCCGATTCCTTCACCGTTAATGCCGAGCCGCTTGATGGTTAATGGGAACTTTTGCCCAATTTTAACCTCAACGGGTTGGCTGCGATTGGAGCGGTTGCCCTGATTTTTTGAGTAACGGTTTGGGCGGGGACGGTTACTCTGGTTCTGTCCGCGAGTGGCACTCTTTGACCGACTGGGAGCCTTTTGGTGAGCGTTATTTTTTTCTGCTGACATAGGTGTCATTCCTTTTCATGGTACAAAAGCGGGTTCTGATTTTATTCGATTGATTTGAGTGTGACTTGGTACGATTGGGACTTCGTCTCGTACAGCATATGAATATTTTGCATTAAAAGCAAGAGCCAAGAAATACCAAGGCCTAAAATAATGATTTCAAAGGCCGTCAAAGACAGGTAACGAATACCGTAGAAGAGAAAGGCGGTGACTACCATGCTGAGGGCGGTTCCTAATGAAAAGAGCTTAAATTCACGATTGGCATTGGGCAAAAGCCAGTAAATTAAAAGCATGGGACCACCCGTACCAACAATTAACAAGTTGGCCGCTGTGTCATGGGCGATATGGAGAAGGCCGGGATTATTTGGGAGTGCACCGATGGCCAACAAGCACAAGGCATCAAATGTTAGAAAGACCCTTAAAATGGTCAGTCGGTGGTGCTGTTTGTAACGCTTTTGGATGGGAACAAATAGGTAGTCAATTAAAGTTCCCCAGAGGATGCCGGCAATGATTAATGTAGCGTTAAAGGTCCAGGAAAAGTGGGCCTTGGCCGTGCCCAAAAAAGAAAAATTATGCTGCCACCATAAAAGCCGCGAGTTGGTTACCATGGCTACTAGGACCCCGCAGACGATGGTAATAATCAAAAGGACCATCATAAAGGACGTGGAAATTAGTGTGACGGTGTAAACCATTAAATAGTTGACGATACTGACAAAGACGAAAAAGAGGATGGTCGCCGTCAATCGGTCAAAGATTGCTGCCTGAAAGAGGTAGCCAATTGCCCAGAAAAAAGCAATCATGGCAAAGGCCTGAATGAGGGCGATTGAAAAAAACAGGGTTGGTGCGAGACGCGTATCGGTTTTCTTCTTAATTAGGTCTTTTTCTTGGCGGATATTTTTGAGATGAAGAGGGATAAAGGAACCCATCCCAGTAATTTCACCAAAGAAAATCACGGCTGTTGCTAGTGAGCTGTCGCCGGTGAGCGGGATTAAAGGGTTTTTTTGCCATAAAATCCAAAAGGCAAAGGCGATGGTTGCCAAGAATGATGGCACCAAAAACCGCCGGATTGAGAGTTCCTGTTTATTGTTTTCAGTTAGAACTGGTGTCAAAGTTAAGGAAGCATTATTGACAACTAAGCCAAGTTTGGCCCCGTCAGTTAAGTCGAGATTATTGACGGCCTCTTCTGGAATTTCGATTTCGTAACGCTGGTTGGCCATTCGACACCCCTTTTTATAGGAAGAATTTTTTTATTTTGTTGGAATCATTATAGCTAGAACCGCTTGACTCTAGGGCAACTACTCTATTTTAATCAAAAAATAAAAAAAAAAATATAGCACACTTGTGTTATACCATGTATGTGTTATAATAATAGATGTGGAGGGGGAAGAAAATGTTAGAAAAGAGATATCAAAACTGGGGTGATCAGAATGGTACGTTTTAACATTAAGGCTTATTTGGTGGATAAGTCGTTAACCATTTATCGGGTTTCGAAAGAATCCGGCTATGGTTACACGACGATTCATCGGTCTTTCAATAAGGCCCAAAGCCAAGCAACTTCACTAAATATACGAGATTTAGATGCCTTAGCCCGGGCCCAGCAAATGGAAATGTGGCAAGTATTAAAGGAATTGGAAAACGGTTATCAGAAACCTGATCCAGATCAAGAATCACTCGTTAAAAATAAGTGGGATTCGAAATCCGACGGTTGAGATGACACTGCCAATTTCGAAAAGAAAGTAAATTTATATAAAGAGGAAGGTATATTAATTTATGGCAAATCAAAATGATGCATTTAACAACGGATTTAACTCAGATATGAACAATATCTTTGATAGTATGATGGGTAACTTGAATGGTTTAAACTCAGAAAACCGCCGTTATCTAATTAACGGTCGGGAAGTGACGCCAGAGGAGTTTGCACAATATCGGCAAACTGGTCAGTTACCAAATGACGCACAACAAGGTCAGACAGCAGGTAATGGTCTCCCTCAAGCCGCAAAGCCCGGACAAATTAAGCAAGATGGCATGTTGGCAAAATTAGGTCGGAACTTGACCCAAGAAGCCAAGGATGGCTTGCTTGATCCAGTTATCGGCCGGAACAAGGAAATTCAAGAAACAGCCGAAATTTTGAGCCGGCGGACAAAGAATAACCCTGTCTTGGTTGGGGATGCTGGTGTTGGTAAGACGGCGGTCATCGAAGGCCTAGCTCAGGCCATTGCCGCCGGGGATGTGCCGGCCGCTATCCAAGACAAGCAAATTTATTCAATCGATATTTCAGCACTGGAAGCTGGTACGCAATATCGTGGTGCCTTTGAAGAAAACGTGCAAAAGTTAGTCGATGAAGTCAAGAACGCTGGTAACGTGGTCTTGTTCTTCGATGAAATCCACCAAATTCTTGGTGCTGGTTCAACCGGTGGCGAAGACGGTGGTAAGGGCTTGGCTGACATTTTGAAGCCAGCCTTGTCACGTGGCGAATTATCTTTGATTGGTGCAACGACTCAAGATGAGTACCGGAACACGATTTTGAAGAACGCCGCTTTGGCTCGTCGGTTTAACGAAGTCAAGGTCAACGCTCCTTCAGCAGCAGATACGTTGAAGATTTTGGAAGGAATTGCTCCTCTTTACGAGAAGCACCACAACGTTGAATTACCAAAGGATGTCTTGCAGGCAGCTGTGGATTACTCAGTGCAGTATATCCCACAACGGTCATTGCCTGACAAGGCCATCGATTTAATTGATATGACGGCTGCTCATTTGTCAGCTAAGAACCCAGCAACCGACAAGGTTTCTTTGGAAAAGAAGTTAGCTGATTTGAAGAAGGACCAAGAAGATGCTGTTGGTCAAGAAGACTATGAGAAGGCTTTGAAGGTTAAGAATGAAATTGCTGACGTTCAAAAGAAGTTAGATTCTGCTAAGAACGTTGAAAAGATTAAGGCAACGCCAAACGATGTTGCTCAAGCCGTTGAACGTTTGACGGGTATCCCAGTTTCACAGATGGGTGCTTCAGATATCGAACACTTGAAGCAAATCGACAAGCGCTTGGCTGGTAAGGTTATTGGTCAAGATGAGGCCGTCGACCTCGTTGCCCGTGCCATTCGTCGTAACCGTGCCGGCTTCGATGAAGGAAACCGTCCAATTGGTTCGTTCCTCTTCGTTGGACCAACTGGTGTTGGTAAGACGGAGTTGGCAAAGCAGTTAGCACAAGACCTCTTCGGTTCGAAGGACTCCATTATCCGTTTGGATATGTCAGAATATTCTGATTTAACAGCCGTGTCAAAGTTGATTGGTGCAACAGCCGGTTATGTTGGCTATGACGACAACAGCAATACTTTGACAGAAAAAGTTCGTCGTAACCCTTACTCAATCGTCTTGTTGGATGAAATTGAGAAGGCTAATCCACAAGTCTTGACTTTGCTCTTGCAGGTCTTGGATGATGGTCGCTTGACGGATGGTCAAGGAAACGTGGTGAACTTCAAGAATACCGTGGTCATTGCCACTTCAAATGCCGGATTTGGTAACAAGGATGTGGAAAAGGGTGACTTAATGGACCGGTTGTCCAAGTTCTTCCGTCCAGAATTCTTGAACCGTTTCAACGGTGTGGTTGAATTCTCAGCCTTGACTAAGGAAGATTTGAAGCAAATTGTCGACTTGATGTTGGCGGATGTGGATAAGACCTTGGCTAAGAAGGACTTGACGTTGCGGATTTCTGATGGTGTCAAGGAACACTTGATTGAAGATGGTTATGATGAAGCCCTAGGTGCTCGTCCATTGCGTCGAGTAATTGAACAACAGATTCGTGATCAAGTAACTGATTTCTACTTGGATAACCCTGGTAAAAAGGCATTGTCAGCTGACTTGGTTGATGGCAAGGTTGTCATTTCAGCTATCGAAGAAGATGACGATGCAAAGTCTGATGACAAATCAGCAAAGTAATCGCTTTTAAAACGAGCCCCAGTCGCAGGTTGCGGCTGGGGCTTTTTTGTTGGCTGGGCGTGTTGAGTGGGATTTAGCTCTGCAATCTGATTACGACTTTTGGTGAATTTTTTGGTGATCCTCGGCAGCAATCTGGCGGCTTTCGGTGGATTTTTCGGCAGTCTCTGCCAGCAATCTGACGGCTTTCGGTGGATTTTTCGGCAGTTCGTGCCAGCAAGCTGAAGACTTTCGGTGGATTTTTCGGCAGTTCGTGCCAGCAAGCTGAAGACTTTCGGTGGACCCCTCGCAGTCTCTGGCAACAATCACAACACTTTGCTGCGATTCTGCACAAAAGTATGCTATTCTAAAAAGGCTAGGGGAGCCATCCGCTGAGACCTGAAAAGGGACCCTTTGAACCTGAGAGTTAGCACTCGCGTAGGAAAGCCAAATACGTTGATACTAAATTAGGGCTCATTGTCCAACTCGAAACTTCTCTAGCACAAAACACTGTTGCAGAGAAGTTTTTTGATTGGAGAAAAAATGACTACTGATGAGAAGCAAGCGGTTTTTGCTGCTATTGACCAGGGGCAAGAAGAGTTTTTACACATTCTTGAGCGTTTGGTCGCGTTTGAAACGGTTTCACCGCCGGCACGAAATACCAGCCCACTACAAGAGTGGCTGGCCAGCGAATTAGCGCAATATGGCTTGGAAACCAAAATTGAAGACTTTTATGAAAAAGACCGATTGCTCGAAGCCAAGAAGCCGGGGAGCGCACCGGCAACCCATCACAATCTCATGTTAAATGGCCATGTCGATGTGGCTGCCCTGGAAAATCAGGATTTGTGGGAAACCGACCCCTTTGTCCTGAATAAAAAGGGCGACACCTTAATTGGTCGCGGAGTGAGTGATATGAAGGGGGCAATGGCTGCCTATGTCTTGATTTTTAAAATCCTGGCTGATTTGCATATTGATTTGCCCGGTGACCTTTACCTGCAGTCCGTGGTTGGCGAAGAGTTGGGCGAAGCGGGAACTAAGACTTTGCTGAACTACCACCAAGACCTGATTGATTTTGCCATTGTTAGTGATACCAGCGATACGCACTTCCAGGGGCAAGGTGGGGTAATCACAGGCTGGATTACGCTGAAGTCGCCTCATACCTACCATGATGGGAACCGGATTAAAATGGTTCAGACTGGTGGTGGCCTGAAGGCTGCTAGCATGGTTGAAAAGATGCCGGTCGTTATGAATGCCCTCCAGCAACTTGAGCGCTATTGGGGCATCACAAAGTCTTATCCTGGCTTTGCACCCGGAACGGATACGATTAACCCTGCCTATATCGAAGGCGGCATCCACCCGGCCTTTGTGGCCGATGAATGTCGGCTGTGGATTACAGTTCAATTTTATCCTAATGAGACGGTTGAGGGAATTGAACAAGAGGTTGAAGAGGCCGTTCTGGCAGCGGCCAAGGCTGACCCATGGTTGAAGGATGACCTGCCAACCTTTGAGTGGGGTGGTGATTCGATGCTGGTTGATCAAGGTGAAATCTTCCCGGCGCTGGAATTAAATCCGGATGGCGATGCCTTCCAAAAATTAGCGCGGGCCCATGAAGAAAGCTTTGGCCAAAAGCCGGTGGTGGGAATGTCGACTTCGGTTTCTGATGGTGGTTGGTTTGGCTACTACCATATTCCGGCCGTCGTCTACGGTCCGGGCCAGCTTGTTCAAGGCCATAGCGATAATGAGTCGGCGAGCCTGGCACAACTGCAAACCTACACTAAAACGATTGCTGCCTTTATCCTCGACTGGTGTCAGAGTGAAAAATCAGTAGAAGCACATTAGGTATTCGCTGGTGATTGCTAACCTAAAATAATAAAAAGAAGTCGACCGAACCGGTGGTGGATTTCCTGCACAATGGGGCCGATTTCTACTAAAAAACGTCAAAGTGAATCTGGATGAAACGCTGTTCTTCCAATTAGCTTTGACGGTTTTTGATAGAGGATGGGGATGCTTTTTACCTTTGTTGACGATGGGGTTGCCACTTATCCTACTTTCGGCGCTTTTTATTGACGACGGGGGCTATTTCCATCCAGACTACTTTTGATTCAACTGGCTCGTCGTATCAACATCCTGGTATTCGTCACGGAAGCGACGGAATAAAACGGCGGCGTACCGGCAGGCCGGTTGAACGAGTTTGCCTTCCGTTCGGGCTTTGTTGACGACTTCGTCAACCAGCTGGCGCGCAATATTTTGCCCGCGCAGGCTGGGGTCGACGAAGGTGTGGTTTAAAACAAGGCTATTTTCGGCCTGATTTTCCACGTAGGTCACCTCGCCGAGCTGTACGCCGTCCTTTTCGTAGTAGAATGCTCCTGGTTTTGCAGTGATGGCCATTAGAACCTCCCAAAATGATGTGACGGTTTAGAAATTAACCGCAATGACGTATAATAAATTAGTTAAATAATAAGTTGGTTATATGCCAGATTAATGGAAATGTAAAGGGGCTTGGAATGAAAAAGCGTGGATTTGAAATTGTCAGTCAGTATGAAAATGCCGGTTTGACCCTGCCAGCTCGGTCAACCGAACGAGCAGCGGGCTATGACTTTGCTGCAGCAACTGATATTGTCATTCCAGCACCAACAGAAGGTGTTCAAAAGCCAGTCTTGATTCCAACGGGTATCAAGGCCTATATGCAGGCGGATGAATACCTGCAATTGGTTTCACGGTCATCTTTGCCAAAGAAAAAGCACCTGGTGATGCCAAATGCGGTTGGAATTATTGATGCGGATTACTACAACAATGAACAAAACGAGGGCGAAATCATGGTGCAGGTCCTCAATATTAGCCAAGAAGACGTTGTGATTAAGAAGGGTGAGCGGATTGCCCAGGGAATCTTCTTACCTTATTTGCTAGCCGATCAGGATGAAGATACTATCAAGGCCGTTCGTGCCGGTGGCTTTGGTTCAACCGGGGAAGGCTAATGGCCAAAACGAAAACCCAATTTATTTGTTCCAATTGTGACTTTATTTCGGCCCGCTACCTTGGTCGTTGTCCAAACTGTGGCGAGTGGGGAACTTTTGTTGAAGAAAAAATCCAACCAGAAACGACCAACCGCAAGGCACGAGTCGGTATTGACGGTAAGGTTGCTAAGGTCCAAGCCATTAACGAAGTTTCTTTGGAAGATACGCCCAAGGTCACCACTGGCCTGAAAGAATTGAACCGCGTCCTTGGTGGCGGAGTTGTAGCTGGGACCCTGGTGTTGATTGGTGGTGACCCCGGCATTGGGAAGTCAACGCTTTTGCTCCAAGTTTCGGGCGAACTTTCCAACCACGGTAAGGTCCTCTATGTGACGGGTGAAGAATCGGCCTCCCAGGTTAAGTTGCGGGCGGACCGGTTAGATGTCGGTGGTCAGCAATTCTACCTTTATCCGGAAACCGATATGACGGCGGTGAAAAAGCAGGTCGAAGAAATGAAACCGAATTTTTTGGTGATTGATTCCGTGCAGACGATGCAGGAACCTGATTTGACCTCACCAATTGGATCTGTTGCCCAGATTCGGGAAGTGACGGCAGACCTGTTGCAGATTGCCAAGACCAACAACATCACAGTCTTCATCGTTGGCCACGTGACCAAGGATGGGGCCATCGCTGGTCCAAAGATTTTGGAGCATATGGTTGATACGGTTCTCTACTTTGAAGGGGACCGCCACTATAAGTACCGGATTCTGCGGGCGGTCAAAAATCGTTTTGGTGCTACAAATGAGCTTGGCATCTTCGAGATGCGTGATCAGGGATTGGTTGAGGTTGCCAATCCTTCCGAGATTTTCTTGGAGGAACGCCTGGCTGGTGCCACCGGGTCGGCAATTGTTGCGACATTAGAGGGGAACCGGCCAATCTTAGCGGAACTCCAGGCCCTCGTAACCCCGTCTGTCTTTGGGAATGCGCAACGGACGGCTACTGGCCTGGACCGCAATCGCGTTTCGGTCATTATGGCGGTTTTGGAGAAGCGGGCGAACCTTCTGCTACAAAATCAAGATGCCTATCTCAAGGCGGCTGGTGGCGTTAAGCTCGATGAGCCGGCCATTGATTTAGCGGTCGCGGTCGCGGTTGCCTCGTCTTATCAGGATAAGGAAACCAGGGCCAGTGACGTCTTTATTGGTGAGCTGGGCTTGACCGGTGAAATCCGGTCGGTGGCTGACTTAGAAGGTCGGCTGAAGGAAGCAACTAAGTTAGGCTTTTCGCGGGCAATTGTGCCTAAGAACAACTTGGCTGGCTTGCGTTTGCCGGATGGTCTTGAGGTCGTTGGCGTGACGACGATTAAAGAGGCGTTGCGCCTGGCGCTTGGTGACTAGGCTGGCGGAATCGCTAGTACCGGCTGCCGACCATCTATTTTGAAATCAGGACCAAAACGATCCTGATTTTTTCATGAGGGCTGAAAGCCTGCCCGACTTGTTGTATACTTAAGAAAGAATTTTTCAGCGTTAGGCTGTACTGAGGAGAACAATATTCATGACTGATGACTTTCGTGTTCGTTATGCCCCATCACCAACGGGCTATCTACACATTGGAAACGCCCGAACGGCGTTGTTTAACTGGCTTTTTGCCCGCCACTACAATGGAACTTTTGTAATCCGAATCGAAGATACCGATTCTGCGCGAAACATTGAAAATGGTGAACAGTCACAGTTGGAAAACCTGAAGTGGTTAGGCTTGGATTGGGATGAAGCACCTGATAAGCCTGGTCAGTATGGACCATACCGCCAATCAGAACGAAATGAACAGGGAATTTACCAAGAATTCATCGATGAACTTTTGGCTAAGGGCCTTGCTTATAAGTCTTACAAGACTTCTGAACAATTAGCCGAAGAAAGAGCAGCACAACAGGCTGCCAAGCAAGCCCCTCACTATATCTATGAATATGAGGGCTTGACCAACGAAGAGCGCGAAGCGAAGTATGCTGACTTTGAAGCCCAAGGTTTGAAGCCAGTTGTTCGTTTCCGTGTTCCAGAAGAAAAGGTCTATGCTTGGGATGACATCGTTAAGGGTCATATCGAAATCGGTGCCAAGGAAGTTGGTGGTGACTGGGTTATCCAGAAGGCCGATGGGATGCCAACTTATAACTTTGCCGTTGTAGTGGATGACCACTTGATGAAGATTTCGCACGTTTTGCGCGGGGATGACCATGTTTCCAACACGCCAAAGCAAATGATGATCTATGAAGCTTTGGGCTGGGATGTGCCAAAGTTTGGTCACATGGCCTTGATTATCAATGGCGCAACGGGTAAGAAGTTGTCAAAGCGTGACAACGATGTTTTGCAGTTTGTGGAGCAATACCGCGAATTGGGTTACCAACCAGAAGCTATGGATAACTTCATTGGTTTGTTGGGTTGGTCACCAAAGGGTGAAGACGAAATCTTCTCACTGGAAGAATTCAAGGAAATGTTTGACGAGCACCGCTTGTCAAAGGCCAACGCCAAGTTCGACCAAAAGAAGCTGGAGTGGATTAACAACCAGTGGATCCGTAAGGACAAGGACCGTATTATGCCACAGCTCTTTGATCAAATCATTGCAGCTGGTCTGATTTCAAAGGAAGAAGCTGAAAAGCGTGCCGACTGGTTGAAGGAAGTTATCGAAGTCGCTGGTGTTGACGGTATTTCTTATACGAAGCAAATCGTTGACTTGGTCCGCGAACCATTCTTCCAGTTGGGCGAAGTGACGGATGAAATGGTCGATTATTTGACATCTGAAGATGGTCGTAAGGTCTATGACGCCTGGGAAAAGGCCTACACAGCCTTGCCAGATGATGCCGATGCCGGAACTTATATGGCTACCATTCGTGGTATTCAAAATGATCTTGAAATTAAGGGCCGTAATTTGTGGAACCCAATCCGAATTGCGACAACTCACCAAATTCAGGGGCCAAACCTACCTGAAATGCTTGTCTTGTTGGACAAGCCGGCCGTCTTGAAGACGATGGCTGATGTCAAGGCCAAGTACCTCGACTAAGGTTTTAAAACAGCACTCACTTTGAGTGCTGTTTTTTGTTGGTTTTGCTATAATGAGAGCAAACAATGACGATTACTAAAGTAAAAGAGGTCCGCATATGCTCCAAGTCTATAACACCTACAGCCTGGAAAAAGAAGATTTTGCCCCGCAGGAGGCTGGCAAAATTACCATGTACCTGTGTGGACCGACGGTTTATAACTACATTCATATTGGTAACGCTCGATCAGCTGTTGCTTTTGACACGATTCGGCGCTATTTGGAATGGCGCGGTTATGAGGTGAACTTCGTTTCCAACTTTACTGATTTGGGTGATAAGGTTATCGCTCAGGGTGAAAAAGAAGGCCTAACTGAGCAGGAAGTGGCCGATAAGTATGCGGCTGCTTTTGCAGAAGATACACGGCAGCTAAACATTAAGCCGGCTACTAGCCGTCCGCGTGCGACCGAATATATGAAAGAAATGGTCGAATTCGTTGAGCGATTGCTTGAGCAAGGTCAAGCCTATGAAGTGAACGGTAATGTTTACTTTTCGACGAAGAAGTTTAAAAACTATACAGCACTTTCCCACCAAAACATGGAGCAGTTAGAGGAAAATGCTGCTGGTCGCCTTGGGGAAGAAGACCAAGAAGATAAGCAGGACCCAACTGATTTTGCCTTGTGGAAGAGTGAAAGTCGGCCGGATGTCGTTGCTTGGTCATCACCATGGGGACCAGGTCGCCCTGGCTGGCACTTGGAATGCTCGGTCATGAATGACCAGTTGCTAGGCGAAACGATTGATATTCATGCTGGTGGGATTGATCTAACATTTCCACACCATACGAACGAATTGGCGCAGTCGGAGTCATACCACCACCGGCAGTTTGTTCGTTATTGGTTGCATAACGGCTTTGTCAATGTTAATGATGAAAAGATGTCGAAGTCACTGGGCAACTTTGTTACCATCCATGACTTATTGAAAACGGATATTGACCCGCAGGGGCTTCGTTTCTTCTTGGCCAAAACTAACTACCGTCGGGCGATTTCCTACAGTTCAGATCGATTGGACCAAACACAAGGCGAGCTTGATCGGTTGTACCGGGCGTATCAGGGTCTCTTAGACGCCAACGCGGTAGCGCCAGCGGGTCAAGTTTCAGAACAGGTGCAAAATCAGGTAGCGGAATTGGAAGAGTCCTTCATCGAAGCGATGGATGATGACTTTAATACAGAGAACGCGGTTACCGTTATCTTTGATTTGGCAACTTTGGCTAATAAGGTGCAAAATCAGGAAACTGCAACGCAGGGTGACCTAGAGTGCCTGGCTAATCGTTTGCAAACTTGGCTAGGTATCTTTGGGATTGAACAGTTGACGAAAGAAGTTGTTCTCACACCAGATCAAGAGGCTTTGTTGGCAGAACGAGCAGCAGCACGAGCTGCTAAAGACTTCCAAACATCGGATGCCATTCGAGATCAATTGTTGATAACTGGCCTGGTTGTTCGTGATAGTCCACAGGGGCAGACTTGGGAATTAAAGTAAATCCGAACATTGTTACTTAAATAAACGGATAAATTTGTTTAAATCGAACAAATTTATCCTTTTTTTATTTAAAAAACGTCTTTAATTTTTTGGTTAAAAAGTCCTTGCAAAACTATTGACGAGTAGGAGGGCAGGCGCTATACTAGTTATTGTTCGTTACGAA
>NZ_LDUY01000038.1 GCF_001038455.1 Fructobacillus sp. EFB-N1
CAACAATCGACCCATGAAGTTACATAACTACCAGACGCCACTAGAAGTTTTTCGGGGTTGTTCGAATTAAACTTGTAATCTGCCTTTTCAAAATAACACAGTTTTAGCACGGTAGATTGTAAGAATTAACCGAACACTGCGAATTGCTGAAAAACCTTTCGTGGTGATTGCCAATTGAGTGTTTTCATTGGTCTGGCATTGATCCAATGATTAATTTGATTTAATTCTTTGTGACTTACGGTTTCAATTTTACGCTGCTTTGGTATAAAGCGACGGACGTATCGGTTTCATATCTCATTACTACCACGTTTTTCTGATGAGTATGGGTGCGCAAAATAGACTGGAATGCTTAGTTTTTTCTCGATTTCATCATATTTTGCAAATTCTTGTCCACGATCAACAGTGATTGAGAATTCTTGATTCCTTGAAAAAACTAACTAAGACTGGTGTCACTGCCTGACTATGCGGCCAATAACCTGCCTCACAATATGTTGCCGGCTTAATCTTTCAGTAATGGTTACGAGTACTTCACCGCGTTTCTTACCCGATTGCATCGTATCCATTTCGAAATGGCCAAATTCTTGTCGTGTTGTCATACTTTCAGGTCTTGTTTCAATAGAACGACCATGAACAAACACTTGTCGTCTACCATCAAATTGACGCTTTTGGCGAATATCTTTGTCAGGTAAATCAGCCACAGATAGTTTGAGTCGACCAGCATTGAGTCAAGTATAAATCGTTTTGAAAGGTATCCCTAAAACATGAGCAGAAGTTTCTGGTGATTACTTTAAAATACCAATGTGCCCATTCAAAAAAATAGCGATAGCCGGTGTTAATGTGTGATGACGGCCACGTAGATGACGTTTTTCAATGCCAACGCATGAGTGATATCAGCTTTATAGGGCGTGACTTGATGAATTTCAACCGATACCATCGCAGGTGATCGGTTAATAAAACGTGCAATAGCACGAACCGAGTAATTCAATTCCAGCAACGTTTGAATGACAGTGCGTTTTTGAGATGATAGACTCGTCATGAGTCGCAGTTCCTTTATGGTTGTTTTGGATAATTACCATTAAAGGCGCTGCGGCTTTTTTATTCAAGTGTTCGGTTTAATTTTACAATCTACCTTTTTTAGTTGATGAGGAAACTTTTGATAATTATTACTTGTAATATATGTACATAAAGAAGTAAAATATATTTGTATTGATAGTAATTATCGTAATAAATGAAAGGGGGTATCATTTTGGAAAAGTTACACTATAAAATGTATAAAGATGGTAAATTTTTAGTTTTCTCCGGAATTTTTTTGATGGCGGGGGTAACTGGAGCAGTAATTAGTAATTCAATTAAGGCTAGTGCATCTGATATAAATCAGACAACTTTGGTTTCAAGTAGCAATAGTGGAATCCAACAAACTGATGATGATAAAAGTTCGAATGATAAAAAAACGAATCAAAGCGATTCAGCCAGTGATGTGGTCACACAGACAGGAAATTTGTCAAATAATGTTATCGGATCACAAAGTGTTAATCAATCTGAGAACAAAAACAACAATTCACAAAATACAAATTTAGGTAATCAATTAACTGATGATATTAGTAATAAAGTCAGTGATGACAATTCTAATAACGTTCATGTTGGGCGTGAACAGTTTAATCATATTAGTCGTGATGTTCACTTCCAAGCAGCAACTGGTGAAAATGGGGCGGATTCCGTTGATATTCCAGCTGACCTTCTACCAAAAGATGTAAACTCATTTGTTAATTATTACCGTTATCCTGTCTATGATAGCAATAATAACTTAGTTGGTTATTCTTCTGACGGGCAACATAATGACATTGAATTAAATGATGTTAATCAGGGTTGGAGGATTCGTAGCCAAGAAACTAAATTGCCAGATGTCGATGTACCGGATTTGTCTTCCAAAGGATTTGAAGTAAACACTAATAAAGTAACGAGTGCCTATGACGTAAATCAGGGATTTTTGGACACTGTGAATGGTAATGTAGATGCTGTCAAAAATAATTATTATACTGCTGATGGTAGTGCCCAAGTTGTTACTGGACCAACAAACAACTTTAACTCATATGAACATGTGACGATTACTTATCACTATGTTCGGACGAAAGAATACAATACTAGCAATTTCTATCGTCAAATTGACTATGTAAACAAGAACGAAAATGACGGTGTTCAAGCCGGTTCACATATTCGCGCCTCACGATTTGATGCCATTAATTATCGTCAAATCAAGATTTACCAAAAGGGGAAGTTTCTAGGTTATTCAACAACAAATAATAGTTTAAATGTTGATCTGCCTACTGATGATGCCCATCAAGGTTGGCGTTTGTATGCTAATCCAGATAATGAAAATCAGTATTTGTGGGATTGGAACAATGGTGTTTCACCTGAAACTATTCCAGATGTGAAATCACCTAAAATAGATGGTTATGGTGACCCAAGTATTGATACGGTTTCCTCTAATTATCAAATTGGAGCTCCTCAATCAGATGGGACCGGTTTCAACAATAAGAAAGATGATCCAAATGTTTGGATTAGTGGTGCGGATGGATTTCCGAATACATACGAGTATGTTAAGGTTGTCTATCCTAGTGCCAATAACAAGGTAGTACCAGAGACTGAAACAATTACACGAACGATTAATTATTTAGATCGTGATGCATATAACCAAAATGGTCAGAAAGTGACAGATGCTGATAAGGTAGCGAAGACGGTCACTCAAACTGTTACTTTCCAACGAAATGCTGTTTATAGTGCTGATGGTGATTTGCTAGGCTATACTTCCGGAAAGTATGGGGCGAACACCCCTGATATCAGTATCCAAGGTGGCGATCGTGCATGGCAATTGGAAGGTACAGATAAATGGGATCAAGTGGATTCGCCTGATTTGAGTAACATGGGTTATTCAGCTCCGGACCGTTCATCTATTGGGCAGTATCTTGTTAAAGCGACTGACAAAGGCGTGGTTGAAAACATCTTTTACGATAGCCAAACGATTCCAGTTGGACCATCAAATCCACAAGTGCCAGGACAACCAATTGATCCATCAAATCCAAATGGACCAAAGTGGCCAGCAGGAACGGACAAGGATTCAGTTAGCCAAACGATTACACGAACGATTAAGTACGTTGATGGTCAAACTGGTCAAACAGTTTCCAAGGACGTTACGGAACCCGTAACCTATGGTCGAACAGTTATCGTTGATAAAGTAACAGGTCAGATTGTTGGTTATTCAAGCAAGGGTGACGCTACTGCGGACTTGAAGCCGGATCAAGGTAATGAAGCTTGGCATAGTGATGATAATAAGTGGCATGAAGTCACATCACCTGATTTGACCAAGGAGGGCTATAGCGCTCCAGATAAGTCAAGTATCGCTGAAGCGGATGTACCAGTGAATAGTAAAGATGTTACTGAAGTCGTTACTTACAATCATGCTGTAGTTCCAGTTGGACCATCCAATCCACAAGTACCAGGACAACCAATTGATCCATCAAATCCAAATGGACCAAAGTGGCCAGCAGGAACGGACAAGGATTCAGTTAGCCAAACGATTACAAATGAATTGCCAAATACGGGGTTGAGGTCTGAACGAAACAAACCTGATTCAAATATTTTGCTTGCTTTATTTGCTAGTTTTGCGGGACTTGGAATCTTTTCACGTCGTAAGAAGAATAAGTAATTATTATTAAGTAATTTGGAAGATTAGAATCGTCTATAAGATTCTAATCTTTTTTAATGGCGGATTGTAAAATTAAACCGAACAATTTCCGCACAAAAGTTACAGAAACTTTAATGGCCATTGTCTAAAAATAACTATAAAGGATCTGCAGCTTATGTTTTCTATTTTATTAGCTCGTGAATGTTCTATCATTGAAACCATGATTAAGTTTACTCACTTAATCCGTGAAATCGTCAGTAAAAAGGGAAATAAGCGGTAAGGTAGAGAACGAACAAAGAGAAAGAGAGTGCTAGCAAAGACCGACAAATAGAAAAACTAGGTAAATTACTAGACCAAGCACAACAACGACAATTAATCGCTGAAAAAATGAAAATCAACAAAAGTAGCTAACTGAATTTACAGAAAAAAGTTTTTGGGCACGTATTTTTCATAGGCAAAGCTAAAAAAATTTAAAATATGCTCAAAGAATAGTCTAAGTGTCACCGATGGCGAAATCATTGAATAAAAGGACATTTACCATAATGTGTGTTTCCAAATAACCGTATAGCATATGTATGCTGTACGTAAGCGTTACGTACAAGATTTCCGTACAACTTACGTACAAATTTTATGATCAATGTCTTTGATGAAGTCGAAGATAGTTAATATAATGTATTTTTAAAAAAGATGTCTGGAGAAAATTATTATTTAAAAATACAAAATATAATTAAAGGTCTTTTTGTAGTAACACTAGCGCAAATTATCATAAACCTATTGTCACATACCTATCTGTTTGACAACATAGATGCTGCTTTCAAGTGAATGCTTTTATATACTCTCATTCTGTATGTCGCAGATAAAAAACAAAAAAATCTTAGTTAACATAATGTCGATTACCGACAGAAAAAACCAGTCCCTAAATTTAGGGGCTGGTTTTTCTTTTATGATAAACACACTGGCTCAGTTTGAACCCAAACAATTGGTTTACTTCTCAGAAAGCCCATTTCAAGGGCTTGAGCCTTTGTGAAAAAATCATTTCTGAGAACCTTCATGAGATTGCTTTTGATAATAGTCATATACTCGATCACACAGAAAAAACAATATAATAAACAAGATAATAGACACAAACCAATTAACATGCCAAATAAAATGCGTAATAAAATAATGTAATACTATGGCAATTACAGCACCCCAATTGAAATAAGATAATACTTTATTCATGAATCTCTCCTCAAACCTTTGTTGTGAGATATTGTACCTTACTTTTACTCATCAACAAAGTCGTTTTAACACCAAAAATCTGTACGTAAGTTGTACGGAAATCTTGTACGTAACGCTTGCGTACAGCATTCGATCACTATACGATTTAGTGATGACTTTTCTGGTACAACAAATCTCCGGTTGCGGCCGGGGATTTTTCAAGAAGACGTGATCAATGCGCCTTGTATTCCTATCACTATTATAACAGCTTTAAGATATAGCAGAAGCACTCTGCATTGCGGAAATCAGCGAAGTGAAAGGAAGCACTTCGATGGAGGGCTTCATACTCCTAATTAGCGAATTTTTTGTGATCATTAATATCGTAATTTCTGAAACAATCAAAGACTATTTCGCTAATAAACGGAAGTAACTTTGGAAGACCATTGGTTCAAATTGGTCGTTTTCTGTATGTTCACTTTAACTATGTGATATAAAGACACAGTCAAAGTGGATTTAATTAAGGGAGTATGACAAATAATCTTTGTCATGCTCTTTTAAAATTTAATTTATTGAAAATAGTAATTAAAGTGATTTTTTATTATTTTATTTAAGCCTTTCGATGGGATTTGGTGTTTCACATTATTTCGTGAAACCTACCTTTACATCAACTACCACAATGCTTGTTGATGATAAAAGTAAGACACCTGCCGACAAACAGCAGGGATTTAATTTAATTACAACTTATAAAGACTTAATTGTTTCGACGGACGTTTTAAAGCCTGTTTCAAAGAAAATTGATACAGGCCTCTCCGTACAAGCAATCCGGAGTATGATTTCTGTTACCACAAATTCAGGATCACAAGTTTTTTCGATTAATGTTAAATCAAAAAACGCTGATGAAGCTACAGTAATTGCCAACGCAGTTGCGAAGGAGTTTCAAAATAAGTTATCAAGTATGATGAACTTGGATAACGTTTCTACAATCGATCGTGCACAAAGCGATAATCAGGTAAAATCCTCAAAAAGTACTTTCTATATCTTGGTCTTCGGAGCCATATTGGGAGGTGGTTCGTTCGTTTATTTCTGGATGCAAGAAATGTCAAAACGAGAAAAAGCATGGCAAGTCAAGCAGTCGGATGGCGAGATTAAGATAAGAAGTATTGGGTGTTAGTATTTGAAAAAAATTCTTGGTTCACAAGGGAGGAGAGAAAATAATGGTATATGAAAAAATTATCAAAAGATTGTTTAGCCTAGCTTTGGCAATTGTAATGGAAATTGTTTTATTCATACCACTTCTAATTGTTGGACTAATGATTAAGCTAACTTCGAAAGGACCAGTATTATTCGTACAAGAACGTTTTGGCAAGAATTTAAAAACCTTTTAAACTTTATAAGTTTCGGTCAATGGTTGTGGATGCACCTGATAAATCAAATGCTGAGTTCACAGATATTAAAAGTTATATCACACCATTCGGAAATTTTTTACGGAAGACCTCGATTGATGAATTACCACAGCTACTTAATATTGTTAGAGGGGATATGGCATTTATTGGCCCTAGGCCGTTATCGCAAGCTGATTTGGTAGTAGTTAATCTTAGGAAAAAGAATGGCGGTGATCAAGTTTTACCGGGCATTTCCGGCTTAGCACAAGTCAATGGTCGGAATAATATTACCGATGAAGAAAAAGCTACTTATGACGGGCTATATGCTCAATCGGTTTCCTTTAAGCAAGACGTCAAATTATTTTTTCAAACAATTGTGTCGGTTTTTAAGCGAGACAATGTCTATAAAGACGATGAATTAGTTTGCCAGGAGATTGGATCTGAACAAGTAGAAATGCCACCTGCTGAACATGAAAGTGGTTCTAGCCAAGATATAGCGAATGCTGTTTTAGATTCTACTGATTCGGTTATTAAATCTCATGTTTAAAATAATGATACTAAAAGCCCAAGGTATTTCTTTTGTTGACAGCGTTGTGACAAACTACTGGCAAAAGAAATGCTTTGAGCTTTTACTATTGTTGATTAAAGTTTAGTACTAACAAATAGGAAGCGCTTAGTGGACGAAGATTGGTGTCATCATGATTAGAATATTACAATTACCGGGAAGTCTTTCAAGAAATAATGGTCGTATGACGGTTGTTATGAACATTTACCGTCATATCAATCGAGAAAAGATTCAATTTGATTTTGCCGGAACAAATAACGAAGGAAATGATAATGAATATATTGATGAGATTAAATCGATGGGTGGCCACGTTTATCCTCTAGAACAAGGAGGGGTATTTGCCGCTCGAAAACTTGTGAAGAGTATCTTCAAAAGCTATTCATATAAAGCGGTTCATTATCATCAGTTATCTGAATTGGGCTGACCTTTGATCTGTTAAAAAAGTATGGAGTGAAACAATTAATCGTTCATAGTTATGCTACAGTTTTGAGTGAAAATCGATGGAAGGTGCCACGAAATCGAATTTTTTCGTTGCCAATTTATTTTTATTCGAATGGCAGATTACAAGTTTAATTCGAACAACCCCGAAAAACTTCTAGTGGCGTCTGGTAGTTATGTAACTTCATGGGTCGATTGGAT
>NZ_LDUY01000039.1 GCF_001038455.1 Fructobacillus sp. EFB-N1
ATTCTTTGGGTTTTTATTTTAAATTTTCTCGTTCGAATTAATTATAGAATCTGCCGAATACAAAAAATTAGGTAAGAAACTACGAGACCCTCACTTAACAGTGTCGCGTATACCGTTCCATAGACACCAAATTTTAAAATCAAAAGATAATTAAAAGCGATGTTACTCAAAGCGCCGATAACGGTTGACCAAATGTATTCATAAGTCATATCAGCTGGAATTAAGTACTGACTTGTGATTGCCACACTCCACGAAATAACAATAATCGCTGGGCTCTCGATAACAATTAATTTGGCCACCGCACCGTAACCAGGTCCAAAGAAAATTGGAACAAATTTTGTTGACACAATCATCAACCCAAGTGCTAACGGAATGGCTATTCCATTAATAATCTCAAAGGCCTCTTTCATATACCGCTTAACACTACTGTTCTTTTTTTCAGCAATAAGGTGGGAAATCCGTGGTGATAAGGCAGTTGAAATGGCTGATACAAAAGTCATTCCAAGGCGAACAATACTGTCCGCCGAACTAAAAAAACCAACCGCTGTTACGGTGTCCATCATCCCTAAAATTGTCTTATTAGCAACGAGATACAACTGCATACCGATTTGCGGAATAAATAACAGCAATGCAGGTAAAAAATGTTTTTTCACATTCAAATGGCTAAAAGGAATTTCTTGAATTTCTTTTTTCAAAAATGGTATCAAAGCTGCATTTCCTGCCAATGAGGAACCACTGGTAATAATGACATAGATGAGCGTGTCAGTCGCATGCTTAACAAAAATAAAAATCAGCACAAGCGAAGCCAGCTTAATCAAAACATTTCGTGTCACACTTTTTTGAAAGTCTTCAATGCCAACAAAGTACCATGACATATCAAACATAACCGCAACCAGCGATAAAGCCTGCGCCAGCATTAGCGTACGCAGATCACCCGCAAAGGGCAAATACAATAATAGCAACAGACAGGATACTGTCGTGGTGAAAATTTTTAAAATCGTGATTTCCCAAAAAACTTGTGATCGTTTTTCAGAATCTTCTCGAACATAAGCAATTTGACGGCTACCATAGGCATCAATCCCCAAATTAGCCAGTAAAACAAAATAAGAAATCATGGAATTTGTATAAGCATACACCCCTAGTCCGTGTGGCCCCAAAACACGTGAAATATAAGGCATCGTAACCAACGGTACAATGATTAACAGTACCTGATAACTCATATTATAAATATAATTTTTGATTACTTTCATCTTCTACATCCACTCTTCATACGGATAAGCCAATAGTATCTCTTCAAACAGTGACAGATGATTTCACTATTAATCAGACAAACAAAGTTTTTGCTTTATAATGCTCTTAAATAAAAAAACGATTGAGTTTTGTCACCATCACTAAGTATTTCATCATTCGAACTGGAGGTAATAACATTACCTTTACCAATCGCTCTTTGTTAAAAATTGTTAGAATCTCTAAAAATTGAGATCGAGCAAAGTGATACTCCTTACTCCCCCTTCGTTTTAGCTTCCGGACATCTGCAAACCGATAAGCTAAAATTAAGGACCAATGCAAACTAACTAATTTTTCGTCATAAACATTATGACGATTCAAAAAATCAATTAAGTATTGCTGATTACTGTATGAACAATCAAATTCATCTCCATGAAAGCTAGTAGTAGCAGTTCCCTCACCATAAATCATGTAGCGATAGGTGACAACATCAGTTAGCGAGACGGAGTCAATCAAGTCAAAATACTGCATATTGAAGAGAAAATCTTCTCCCATTCGTAGCTTAGAGAATCTCAATTGCTGTCTTTTTAAAATTTTGGCATCATAAACCTTATTAAAAACAGAAAATAACAGTTCACTATTATATAGTGATGAAAAATTTTTTAAAAAATCAGAATATTGATATTCAACATTTTTCCACTGGTGATGACTAATTAATTGATTTTGCTGAGCATCGATTAAATCAAATGCCATAATACCCAAATCAGCCTTTTTTATAACGTTGGCTCCCTCTGCTACAAAATTGGGCATAATCTGATCATCAGGATCAACAAACATTAAATATCGACCCTGAGCTTGGCCAATTCCCGTATTCCGGGCTGCACCAACACCTTGATTGTTTTGACGAATATACCGATAAATCAGCTTGTCATCATCAATTTGATTAATGATTTTCTGCGGATTATCCGTTGAACCATCATCAACAAACACCACTTCAAAATCGCTAGCTGTTTGTTGATAAAACTGTCGAATCAAAGAATCTAAAAATCGAGCATTATTATAAACTGGTACGACTACCGTAATCATTTCTTTTCCTTTATAGATAAAGTGGCACTAATTTTTTCGCAAAAAAAGACGATAAAGAATTTTGCGTACGAATACCGGTGAATATGAAGTCAATAAAGAGCCCAAAATGGAAAATAGGTATTCTTTTTTCGCAATATAGCCTGTGCGAAGTAATTTTTTCCGAAAACTAATATATTTTCGCACATACTCCGCTCCCCCTCGTCTTTCGTACATCGATTCAGGCGCACGCATAAAAACCAAATTTTTCGCAACATTTTTCGCTTTTTGACCCTGTGCCAACATTCGAACAAAAAGATCATAGTCCTCAAAATGCTGAATATCAGCATAATTACCGGCCTGAATCACTGACTCCTTTTTGTACATAACACTTGGATGATTAAATGGGGACCTCATCTTTGAAAAGTGATCAATATCCGTTGCTGTACTGGGCACGGTTCGATGGGTTTGAATTTCATAATCATCATTAAACTCGGCTATATTACTTCCTAAAATATCTAATTGGGCATCCTCACAAAAACACTGAAGTTGTTTCGCAAAACGGTCTTCGGTTGACAGATCATCTGCATCAACACGAGCAATGATTTCAAATTTAACAGATAGAACACCCTTTGCAGCCGTGTAACCCAAACCTTGGTTTTTTTGATTACTGATATGACGCAAAATATGGGGGTATTTTTTAATTAAAAAATCTATAAATACAACCATATTCTCATGGACTGGCCCATCCTGCATGATTAAAATTTCAGCCGGTTTAACAGTATTTTGAAAAACACTTTTGACCGCCATCATAAAATGATTCAAATCATCATGAATGTAAACTGGTAAAAGTGCTGTAAAATCAGCACACGACTTTCGATACTCTTCTTCAATAGGCCATAAGTAATTTTCGATTTCATTAACTAAAACTTTAATATCAGTGCTCATTGCAGTCTATTCCTCTCACTAAAATAGATTTTTCTATCGCTAAGCTTAAATTCCTCTTAAAAAGTGATTGAGGTTATAAAAAAATCGCACGAATTTCTTGTTACTATGGCGCCTCAAGGCAACACTTAGCCATGCCCTTATACGAACTTTATTGGCCACCCACGAAGCCTCAAATAGATGAATTGAAATGCTATTTTTTCCCGGATTGACCAGTAACTTTCCCGGATAAAAATGTATGAAATTATTAACAACTTGCTCGTGACCGTCCCACTTAATCTGACCATAATGGTCCATAAAGTATTCCGTAATCAAAATTGTATTGGCATACTCATTCATCCTTTTAACGTTAAAAATCAAATTTTTATAAATTGTATTCATCATATCCAAAATGATAACATTGCCCTTTTGACTACCAATGATTGAGCTTGCAATTATTTTTTCCTTTTCAAAAGTCAGAAAAAAATCATTTGTTAATAAAGGTTCAAATCCTTGATAGGCTACCATGTCTGTATCCAAATAAATACCACCATCTTGATAAAGTGCATATAGTCGAATATAGTCTGAAACAAAGGCATATTTTTTTCTTTGTAGGCTTGCTCCACAAAGGAATTACAAGTGACATCGAAATTGTTCTCATTCCACTCTTTCAACTCAAAATCGGGATTACATTTTTTCCAAGTTTTAATGTTTTTAACAACGCTTGCCGGCTTTTTACCTTTACCTAGCCATACATAATGAATTATTTTTTCAATCATGGTACCTTCTCACATGAAATATGGGGTTATTTTCAACCAATCAGGGCGATAAATCAGAACAATCACAAAGTAAAAAATAAAAATGGCTCCAACCAGGACATTTAGTATTTTTCTTAATTTTTCATCCTGGAGTTTAGCAATCGCATTCGGCACTAAAACAATTTGAGCAAAGAGAAATACCATGGCAACGCGATCAAATCCGTTGAATACAAAAGAAATAGTATATACACAAATGGCCAGTAATAACATCCAGCGATTGGTGTTCACCGACTCAGTATGACTCTTATCCATTGATGCAATAATCAATAGCAATAGCGACAGCGAAATGTTCATCATGAGCGCTATTTTAACACTGAGATGACCAATACTATTAGAATAATAAGAATATGATGGTATATATTTCAAAAGAACCGTAAAAATAGTGGTAAAAGAAATCGCCACAATAATAGAACCAATTACCGCCATCACAGCCTTTTTTGTCGTAAAACGATAACGTTTTAACCACATCACCAGCAAGAATAAAATGGCTGATCGATGGAAAAGAAAAGCAATGAAAATCCATAAATATGGTACCCACCAGCGACAACGACTATCTAACGACAATACAGCCAGCATTAAGAAACCAACCGCCATTGATTGCCTCATGACATTCATTGATTGTGGAAAATAAGTCATAGTAAAAAAGAGCAAAAAAGAAAGCGTCGGATTTAATGACTCCCTTTTTATGTAAAATGCTAAAGGCACGTACACAATGATTGCCGAAGATAGCAATAAGAAACGCGGATTATCAGTAAATCCCGCCACTAATTTCACATAATCTAGAAAGCCAATTTCAAAGCGGCCTGAGAATAGATTGGATAATGAACTATCCCAATAACGACCATTTACAATGCCATTAAAAAGGTCAACATAACTGCCCGTATCGGTGCCTAACAAAAGAGCCCTCATGCCTACTAATAGTATCAGACTTAACGTAATGACGAATAAGTATGTATTTCTTAATCGGTTTTGAATCAATGAAAGGATACTGATTTCACCGATTACCAGTAAATAAATGCCCATATAATATCCTCAAAATTTTGTTGGTCTATCAGGATAAATAAATCTCTTCCCATTTGGCGACAGAACTATCAATTAGAAAACCCTTTTTTAAAAACTGCTCTTGAACATTCTGATTATCAATCCTACTTTGTGTGATTAGAATCGCTTCTACCCACGATTTAATGCTTTCTTTGTCTGGTTGTACTGAAAGAAAAGTTGTCTTCGTAATTTTTAACTGATGTGAAATAGTATCAGAAACAATGATTGGTAGACCATTTGCCTGGGCCTCAATCCCAGCCATTGGCAATCCTTCAAACAACGATGGCAGGACGAATAAATTCATGGCAGAGTAATAATTTTTAATCTTTGGTGTACTATCTAAGATGATGACGTTATCTGTTAGACCGGCTTGTTGAATCGCTTGTCGAAAACCTTCTTTCTCAGGGCCATCACCGATAAAAAGAAAATGAAAATGAGCATTTGACCTGTACCCCAAAAGTTGAAGTAAATATTTAGACCTAGCTGGCCAGTTGCCG
>NZ_LDUY01000040.1 GCF_001038455.1 Fructobacillus sp. EFB-N1
TTGTTGATAGTAATAGTCGGACGTTGGCTAAATGGTTGCGTGAGAAGCAGTGGGGGACTGATACACGAGAAGCGTTGGCCTTATTCGTTGAATGGCTATCCACTAAGTGGCATAGCAATAAAGAGTTGATTGATAGTAATTCTAGTCGTCAGTCACAGGTCGAAAAAAGGCAGACGGATTTAGAGGGTCGATTTACTGGTGTACTAAGTGGCGCAACCAAAGATAGCGAGGTGATTGATGCCAGAAACAGTCAGACGTACGGACAATTTGATGTGCTGGACAAGCGATTTGAGAACATCGAGACATTGCTATCTAAGTACGTACCCCAAGGATTCGAGGTGACGATTAAGCACAATTTGAATCGAATGCCTGCTGTTTCTGTATTCAGCTATGAATGGGCAATCGGAACAGCTCCTAACGGATTCGGGACAGAACCAGATGGGTTATTCGGCGGGACTAATCCCGTATCAGTAGCGAACAATGTTATTTATCCAGATGCTAATACAATCAAGGTGACACTTCCACTAGATTACAAGTTGTCTGGTGAATTAGAACAACACGATAATAGTTGGTACTTGATTGACGGGATTAAGACGTTGAAATTCACGCTTGATTCATCTAATCAGGGGATTCATGTTCCAAATGCCAATTTGGAGAAGTTAGGAAAGGTAGGTGAATGATGGCTGACATTGATTATGGATACTTGAAAGACGACGATGGCCAGCGTTTCTATCCAATCACTAATTACGAATTGCTGACAAATAAGCCTGATTTGTCTGGATACGCTAAATCGTCAGACCTGAGTAACTATGCCAGCAAATTACTATTCAACATTGATAATTATGGTGCTAAATCTGGTGATAGAAATTTCGATAATGCACCAATCATCAATAATCTGATTAATAAATTACCATCAAACGGCGGAACTATTTATATCCCAGTTGGTGATTACTGGGTAAACACGCCTATTATTATCAATAATAATTACGTTCATATCGTCGGTGAAAATTCAGGATTTCGTTCTAATATTGACCATGACCCAACTAATTCAAATCGTCCTGGGGGCGGTAGTAAGCTATGCTTAACACCAACTAACCCTATTGGATTGAAGCTAGGTGATAGCAATATTGGAGATAGGCTAAGTGGCGTTGTGTTCGACAACTTGAACATTGTCGGTGCGGCTGCCATTGGTAAGCAAGTGTCGCAAACTGGTATTTACTTAAATCGGAATTCTGATGGAGTGAAGATTATTAACAACGTCATTATGAATTTAGATTTCGGAGTAGTTGCAGTTGGTTCAGATGCGTTGCATCTATCGAACAACTGGATTTGCGAACTGACTAATGGTGTACATGTTATTGGTTCTAGCCAACAATGCCAGATTCAGAACAACTATATTGGGTGCCAGCCTCGTGGTATTTCGCTTAAATTTGATAACCCTTATGGGGCAACTGTTACGGGCAACAATATCTATCCAGATGGATTCGAATGTATCGAGATTAACAACGGGACAATTTGCAATATTTCAGGTAATAACTTCCAATCATTCTATACTGGGGCTATTAAGATGAGTGGTAATAATATCTTATTCAGCAATAATATGATTTATCTCAGGAAGAACAACGGGAATTGGTCTAGTGACCCTATCGGGAGAGACGGTAAATACGGCGCTATCCACATTGATGGTGACGATTATACGATCAATGGAAATCATATTCTCTCAGAACAACCATCAGATGACACTCGTATCCTAATTATGAGTGGGAGCGGTAATAAATTGTCGATGAACACAATTAGTGGCGTGTCTAATCGAAAAATAGTAATAAACGGTTCATGTAATAATACGCTGTCTATTTATAATTGTTCTGATTCTGAATTTGATGGCGGTGGAAATTCTAGCAATCGTAACATTAATTAAATAGGAGGAATTTATGAAGCATATCTTCAAAGGAATGGCGAACGATAGTATCGACACCATCAACAACAACTTCGATGAATTAGCAGACCCTAATCGTGATATGAATTTCAAAAACGCAACAGTTAATGGATACCTTCATGCAAATGGCGATTCAACGACGCAAAAATTAGATGTATTCGGAGGATTGTACACTCACGATGACATTCACTCATTAGGGGGAATGACAACTAAGAAATCATATGAAGCAGATGTATATGATTACGGCCTGAACGCTCATTTAACACGAGTAGGTACAACAGTTACAATTCGCATCTATGGCGATATTATCGGCGAGCATGGTGCATTTTCTAAAATAAATTGGAATATCCCGTTAGGATTTAGGCCGCCAGTTGAGACAGATGCATTGGTTTCTGTTGGCTATACGAAAGGACTTATCAAGATTTACCCAGATGGCTCGACATGGAATATTGACCAAGCATTCCACACTAGCAACAACAACGGTGGAGATAACGTATCATATGGGTTCGGATCATGGTCAACACTCGATGATTTACCATCGTAAGGAGGATATAAATGACAGATAACACACAACAAACGGTAGATACCAGCAAGTGGTATTTCAAATTCGACCCACAGACGTACGCATTCATTCCTGGTGCGGTGCATGAACATGTTGATAATTCAACTGAAATCGAACCAACAGGACTGATTAATCCAGTATGGAATCCATCAACTAATTCATGGACAGGCCAGTCGATTGATGACTATTTAGCCGAACAAAAGGCCAATGCTAAGCAACATGTAGACCCTCAACAACAGGCTTTGAATGCGACAGCAAACGTACTATTAACCCGCTTGATTGCTCAGGATAAGCGCATTGCTGAACTGGAATCCAAGGAGGCTAAGTGATGTTCGACATTCTAAAGAATTGGTATGAAATGGGACTCGAAAACAACGATAGCCTGAAGAATTGGGTAATCGGGGAAATTATCACAGTTGACCAATATCAGCAAATCACTGGTACTTTGTATTCGTTTTAAGGAGTATATATGAAACGGCATTTTTGGAAAAATCGGCAGTGGGTCACCATTGCGATGGAAGAAATCATTGTCGGAATCATTGTCATGTTGCATTATCAACAATTGGATGTTCGTTTGCCACCCGCTTTGGGTTTACTAGATGATGCACCATTTGGACTGTTATATTTGACAGTTGGGGTGGTGTTGCTAGTCAACTCTTTGTGGGACTTTTATTGGCATCGAATACGCCTGGTGTTGATTGCACTGTCTGGCGGTCTTTGGACGATGTTGACGGTCAGCTATGCTTTAAGTGATTTTGTGACTAATAACGTGACAATCATTCCGTTTGTCTTCGGTATCATCACGATTAATGTTTTTCTAAGTGCTTGGATCGAACCTCGACACAAGTTGAAAGGCGGTGGCCGTTATTGACTATTCAAGCGTGATCATTGGTGTGATGGGGTCATTGGGTGTGATTGCGACCGCTTACTTTGGCTGGAATGGCAAGAAGGAAGACACGAGTCAGAAGCATGATGACACTTTAAGCGCCATGTTCAAGGCCCAAAGTGATTTGGTGAAGGACCTGTCATTACAGGTTAGCGACCTGAACATGGAAATCAAGAAGTTACGGACAGACAATGAAAATCTGACCAACGAAAATCGAGAGTTACGGGTAGAAGTCCGTAGCTTGACCAACAAAATTGATGAACTCATGACGGCTAATTAGCCGTCTTTTTTATTGGAGGAAAGAATATGACATTAACAGATGTATTGATTCTGTCTGGAACGTTGCTGACGATTGCAGCTCCAGCAGAACATGCCTTGGTGCGTTGGTTGCGGACTAAGACGAAGAACGGCAATTTGCAATTGTTGCTCACATGGGCAGACCAGGCCGTTTCTCTGATGGAGAAGAGCGAACTAGGTGGCTCTGACAAGAAGCAACACGCAATTGACTATGTAGCGACTCGATTGGCCGCCAACAAGCTAACAGGCAAGTTCTCGCAAGAACAGTTGTCAGCAGTTATTGAACAAGCAGTGGCGCAATTGAACGCCACTACAACTAAATAAGGAGGAAATAAATGACAGTATCAGGATTGGCTACACCATTTGGATTCCAGACGTTCCCTAATTACACTCAGGGCCGACAGGGTAATTCAGTTAATAAAATCGTGATTCACCATATGGCCACGACTGACTATGATTCAGTTCCTGGCATTTGG
>NZ_LDUY01000041.1 GCF_001038455.1 Fructobacillus sp. EFB-N1
CAACAATCGACCCATGAAGTTACATAACTACCAGACGCCACTAGAAGTTTTTCGGGGTTGTTCGAATTAAACTTGTAATCTGCCTATTGTTAAAATTATGAAGATAATTAATATGAAAATTTGAGATTAAGAACCATTGAAATTTCATTTAAAATAAGTAGTTAATTTTATGATATATTATTATAATGGATTTAGTATCTTTGGGAGTATAAAGCATGACAAAAAGAATTGAATGGATTGATGTCGCCAAAGCTATCGGTATTGTACTGGTTGTTTATGGGCATGTGATTTTAGGACTGCATGATAGCGGTATTTGGGGGGCTAGTCAAAATTATGATTGGCAGCACTCAATTATTTATAGTACTCATATGCCATTATTTTTCTTTTTGAGTGGTATTTTTGCGGTTCGTTGGGTTGAACGTCCCGCCAAAAAAGCAATTAGTCAGAAAGTACGTACCTTGATTGTTCCTTACTTTATCTGGGGCTTTGTTCAAGCCGTTGTCATGCAGGTCTTTTCGAAAAGTACCAATAATGGTCAGGGGATTGGAAATGCATTACAGCTTCCATGGATCCCTTACGCACAATTTTGGTTTCTTTATGATCTCTTTTGGATGTTTCTTGTCTACTATTTGATTATCCATGTGTTTCATTGGCCATTCTTTTCATTATTAATTTTTTCGTTCTTATTTTTTGGAATTTCGCCTTTTTTGAACTTTTGGGAGTTTTGGCGAATCGGTTATTATTTTGTGTTTTTCTTAATAGGAACAAAAGTGCTTAGCTTAGGATACTATTTGGATAAAATGAATCCAATTGTTGATTTTATTTTATTTATTTTGCTACAGGTGGCTTATTTTGAGTTAGATTTATCAAAGTTTTGGCATAATGTATTTTCTTTTTTTGTAGCTATGATTGGTATCTTTGTTATTATCCATCTTGCTAAATATGTTAATAATTGGTCTGTAGATTATATTGGCCAAAAATCAATGGTTATTTATGTTTTACATATTATGTTTACTGCAGGAAGTCGAATTTTTCTAGCAAAAGCTGGTTTGGATAATCTCTATTTACAAGGGATAGTTGGACTTCTTTGTGGAATTTTGGGTCCTTTGGTAGTTTACCAAGTAATTCGTAAAATGAAGTTTGATGAATACTTGTTTTAAAATTGTTTGTTTCAGTAATAATCAACCGTTGGCCAGAGTATTTCAACTGATAATCAGATGTTTTTTTGAATCATGAATGAAAATTAACAGATTAAATGCAAAACTGATTGTTTTCGCTGCAACTATAATGTATCTGAATTTGATTGAGGAGTATCATGGAAAGAATAATTGATTTTTATAAAAAGTATGAAGAGACTGTTTTGTATCTCTTTTTTGGCGGAGCAACCTTTGTTGTTTCTGTTGTAACTTATGCACTCTTTTCCGCAGTATTGCATTGGACTTATACTTTGGCTTATGTGGTTTCTTGGTTTTTGGCAGTATTTTTTGCCTACGTAACAAACCGAATTTGGGTCTTTAAATCAGAAATGCGCAATAAAGCAGGATTATTTCGTGAAATTTGGCAATTCTACTTAGCACGAATTGTTACTGGTGTGATTGGTTGGTTGATTCTGATGTTTGGTGTTAATCTGTTACATCAGAATGATCTCATTTGGAACGGCATTCAAAACGTCTTTGTTATTATCTCAAATTATGTTTTAAGTAAGCTTTACATTTTCAAAGAAGTAGAAGAAGTAATTGAAGATAAAATTAATAAATAGTCTGGCAAAAGAGCTTGCAATTGCAGACTCTTTTTTTTATGATAAAAGTTAAAAAAATTTAAGATAGTCAAATAAGTGTTGACCGATAGTAACAATCGCTATATACTCAATACGTCAGTTACATTTATGTTGCGATGCGATTAAAGTGTAGGAGATAATACGCATTTAAGGAGTCTGCAAGATGTTTAAAAAGAAAAAAATCTTGCTAACAATGACAGTGGTGACTGTCGTTTTAACACTGGGGGCCACTACTTTTATTGTTAATGCTGTTACAAACCCAACTAATCAACAACTTGGATTTATAACTAAAAAGAAAAGCAGTTCGGCCCAGTCTTCTAGCAAAAAAAGCGTCGCTTCCACTAATCAAAAGACCCAATCAGCTATTACCAGTGGTAACCAGCAAGGTGCTGCAACTAGTGCTAGTACCGGAAACCTGGAGGCTAATGTTAGTTTGAGTGAGAACTCCAATACGAAATCAGCATCATCTTCTCTTAATTCAACCTCAACATTAAGCAACACGCTTACTCAGGATGATTTTCGTTCTAGCGATGATTTAGCTTATCGGCTGATTGCCCTCTATGGTTTGGTTCATGGCGATGATCAATGGCAAAAATTAAATTTGATGCAGTCAAAAGGAATTGTTTTGACGCAGGTTGCTAATCAATCGAACCCAACTTTTATTGCTAAGGCTGTTGGTGGTGCTGATAATGATGGCGCTTATTATAAGTATTTAATGGACGATATTAGTTCGTCAAGCCAAGGCGCGGCAAAGCCGATGCTCTTTAGCCAAAATAATACCACCAATTATCGAGCGTCAATTATTGATGTTTTGAATTATGTGAATTCAATTGGTGGTCGTTCAGTAGTACAGAAAATGAAGTTTCAATTGGTTGAAAGTTCAAACTAAGTTTTATTGAACTGTTAAACGGGAAATATCAATCATAAACAGCGTCGATACTAGAGGATTTAACCAAAAATATTTGGCCAGGCGCTGTTCTATTTATGTAGAAAGCACGAGACAATGTGGTCTCGTGCTTTTTAGTTTATTTGGAGCACCCTCAGTTCTGTCATAATGCATTTGACCAGTAACTGTCTGGATTGACGATTGAATTTAAAAGTCTAATTAGGCAGCTAGTGTCGGAGTCAGTGACTGATTGTCATATTAATCGGGAATTTTTTAGGTGTTATCTTTAATAAAACCGTAAAATACAACGTAGGCGGTATTTAACTGTGCAAGACTTAAAGAGAGAATGTAATACAAAAGGGAGAGAAACATGTTATTACCAATAATGATACTGGTTTTTGCAATTGGGATTTTTGTGTATTTAATGCTTTTGGTTGGTTATGTAGCATACAAAATCATTTTTTTAATTTTGAAATTAGTGGCGAATGTCATTCGCAACCATTAGTTAATGAGGCGGACTAGAAGACAGTCAGAAAAAAATGGAAGAGTAGGCTGATTATGCAAGTTCTCATAGTGAGGGAGAGGCTTAAATTTAATTGAAAGAGCAATTTTTGTATACGTTAGTACCTGAATATTGATAACAAACTAATTAAAAATATGTAATAGAATTTTTCACTGTAAAAGGAGTTTTTCCGTTATGAATTAGTTTGTGTCATCTGATAGTAATCCAGACTGTCTTTACTGCCTGAATATAATAATTATTGTGTTAATTTTACAGAATTTCCTTTAAGGGTAGGTATAATAATTACTAAATATTTATCAAAAATTTTATTACCCATTATCTTTTTAAATATAAAATTTAAGTCGATAAGTGCTATTTATAGGCTTTTCCTTGCTTTACATTTTGTATAATATTTTTAAGAAAAATCTGTTTGAAAAGGAGGAACTAATGACACAACAAACAATTAATCCAATTAAGCTTAAAAATATAGATGTTTCAGCTGAGGCTGACTTTATTGCTAATTTGATTAGCGAACAAAAAATGACTTTTTTTAAATGGTAAGTGGGTTCCGGTAAAACGAGCTTTTTACGGGAAGTACGAAATAAATTAAAGAAAAAGTTTACACTAAAATATTTAGATTTGTGGAGAATTAAAGATTCTAATTCTGTAATTTCATCGGCTTTACGTCTTCTAAAGCCGTTTCATTTTTGGACTGGCCGAATTTTATTTTTAATAGCGCTTTTTATAGTTATTGTTGTATTAGGTAAGTTACAAGTGGCTTTTTAAATTATTTATTTAACTTTTTAACTATAAAATCATCCAATATTGGAGTAACTATTCTTCAATTAATTGTAGCTGTATCTGCTTTTAACGCTTTTGTATTTGAATTTTTTAAACTAAAAACTGATAGAATTGATCTGTTTGACCTGTACCCCAAAAGTTGAAGTAAATATTTAGACCTAGCTGGCCAGTTGCCC
>NZ_LDUY01000042.1 GCF_001038455.1 Fructobacillus sp. EFB-N1
GTTTGTTGCCATGTATTTTGTCTTCTGGTTTGGGACGATTTATCTAGCTTGGCGTTTCATTAAATTCACGTGCAAAATGGCCGTGAAGTTTTACAAATATTTGGATCAAGACCCTAAGTGGTTGGCTGAAACCAAAGCTCAGTATTATGGTTATTATGGCCATAGTTAAATATATCGGGGAACACGAAAAACGTGTTCCCTTTTTTTAATGAATTATGAGTTATGAGTAAAGAAAAAAGGCCTACCAGATTAATGCTCTGGTAGGCCCCCGCGGCTTTTATTGTTCAGCTAAGATTGCTGCAATTTCACCCTTTTCAGACGTCTTTGGCGCAACATGAATCGTTATTCTACTTCTAGGTCATCTCTCACTCATCTTTGAATAAACACGACGGATATCCTTAATCGTTTTCGGAAATAAATGGTGATTTCCCATTTCCTGACGCCAGCCTTTTGCCCTTTTTAATTCGCCTTTTCGGCTAAGAAAGTATTTGTCTTTTGATTAGTCTTTTTTTGATAATTGTGACATAATAAATCCCCGGAATTTGGATAAAAAATTCCGGGGATTACGACAATGATTTATTTTTAAAACAATAAAATAATTTTTTAAAAGAAAAATTAGAGACGACTTATACACTAATTTTTAGCGGAGACTTTCAGAATTGATGAAAGTCTAGGTTTTCAATAATAGCCGTTATTTCTTTTTATTATTATTTATTGTCACGTTTTTTAGAAGTAAATAACATTCCTAAGAAACTCAAAAAGATTGCACCAACCGCGAAACTTTGATTGCTTAATTTATCTAATCGTTTTCCAGTATTAGGTAATATATTTTTCGAGTTAATTGAATCATTTTTAGATGTATAACTATTTTGGTTATTTGAAATCAATTCTGAATTAATTTTCGAATCTGAATTGGTAGAATCATGAGACGTTAATTGATGATTATACTTAACGACTTCCGTATCATCATTAGTATCAGATGTTACATGAACAGCGTCAATCTTAGAACGATCAGGTGCATCATAACCAGCAACAGCTGGTGAATCAACTTGGTCCCATGTGCCAGTAATATTCCAATCTGAGTATGTTACTGCATGAGTAACGGCATCGGTTGTTACAGTACGTGTAAGAGTAACCGGTTGTTGCACCTCATTAGCAACTTCGTGACCATCTACTGCGTCAACATATTTGATTGTTCGTGTGATTGTCTTAGTCTCAGTTTTTGAATCTGTATGATGATTATACTTAACGACTTCCGTATCATCATTAGTATCAGATGTTACATGAACAGCGTCAATCTTAGAACGATCAGGTGCATTATAACCAGTAACAGCTGGTGAATCAACTTGGTCCCATGTGCCAGTAATATTCCAATCTGAGTATGTTACTGCATGAGTAACGGCATCGGTTGTGGCAGTACGTGTAAGAGTAACCGGTTGTTGTACCTCATTAGCAACTTCGTGACCATCTACTGCGTCAACATATTTGATTGTTCGTGTAATTGTCTTAGTCTCAGTTGTAACTGTAGGTGTGTTTTTTGTATATACAAAGTATACCTGTTGCACAGTATTGTGACTCGACGATAATGGAAATGCAATGTTGTTACTAGTAGAATTTAACCAAATATCGCTCGTTTTTAGCCATGAAGGTGAAACAGATTGATCAGTTACAAGTGAATATCCTGAAATCGACTTAGTATTAATTACTGGATTTTCACTTGGGTGAGCGTTAACACTTGAATCAACGTCCTGAGGATAACCAAAATATACGTCATCTGTGGTTAGTGGATTACCGTAATCATCAACATAACTCACTTTAATTTCAGTTTGTCCAGCCGCAAGGCTATCGTTAGGAATAGTATTATTTTTGTCACTCGTTACCGGTGAAATTAGTGATGCCTCATTGTCTGTTACATTGAAAAATGACGTAGAAGCAGTTAAAACATTTTCCATGGTTGGATCTTGAAAAATAAACTTAAAATCATTTTGATTTCTCAAAGATTGTTTATTCGCTAATGAATTATTGATTTTACTATCAGTTGTATCATCTCTTTTATTTTCAGGACTTTGGTCACTGTTCGAAACGGTTCCCACTTTATTTTGATAATAGTCCATCATCGAAAATCCATTACGTTTTAATAGATTTCCATAATTATAAGCAACTGTATAAGAACCGTCCGAATTTTTAATAACAGCGTAGCTATTATTACCGTACTGCGCTAATTGCTTAGCAATATCAATATCCGTCATGTTCACATCTAAATGAACTTCTGTCCCTAAAATATTGCTATGATAGATGGCAGAATTATCATTTTTAATCAATTCTGATCCGTCTTTAGAAAAGGATAAGGAAGTAGTATATTCTGAATCTTTTGCAACATTGATAATATTCCCATTAATTGATTTCACATGTTGAATTGTAACGAAATCCCCAGTTGGAATGTTGGTATTACCAATATTTTCACCATTAGAGGATAACAGATTATTATAATAATTTGAATCCCATGTTCCAGTGGAGGCATTAATTTGATTTGGCGCAACCCGAGCTAACCAACCTGAACCATAAAAATTTGAATCGTCTTTAGGATACTCTCTTGGAGTTGGTGTGATTGTATAATTATCTGTGCCTAACTTTATTGAGATGGGTTTCGTTGAATCATATGAGTTAATAAATAATCCTGCTCCGAGTGAAACTGTATAAGACTTTTCTGTAGAAATATCATGTGTCACATGAATAACATACTTCCCGCTATAGGTGCCATTAGGATAATTCTGTTGATCCGCAACAAACGAAATATATCCGACTCCCGGAATGTCCTTTTGAACGGCAGCCCATGTAGCCTGTGAACTATTACTTACATTACTAATGCTAAATGGAATAGTGATTGAATCCCCACTATTATAGTTATTAATTCTCCCTGAAAAATTAATGTTTTTAGGTGAAAATCGGGCTGAAGGTAACTGTATTGAATTTGAATTAGACGAAAGTGACTTGATGTCCCCATTTGAATCTTGAATATCAATACTTTGCTTATCAATTTGAGATTCCTTAATATTATTTGTTGCAGTTTTTAACTGCAAATTTCTTGCATCAACATTGTTATCACTTTCTTTATGATACGTTACTGTAAAGTTTTTATCATTCGATTCAACATTAGAGTCATGAATAGAGATTTCTTGTTGATCTGCAGTATAACCAGGGATTTCAGGACTTTTAACAGAAGAGAACGTTGCTGAATTGCTCTTCCAATCACCATACGATGTCTCTTGAGTATTTAAATTTTTTGACACAGTACGAGTGAACGTTATTTGTCTAGTATAATCATCCGCTGCTGGAGTTCCATCAGAATATTGATAATGAATCGTTTCAGTAACTACTTTTGATTCATCTGGCAATTGTTCCGTTTGAGATTGTGCTTTTTGCGAGTTTCCCTGGTCAGAATTTGCATTGTTTAAACTAGTATTCACTGAATCTGCTGAAACGGAATTTCCGCTATTTGTCGGAATATCCAATGAATTTCCTAATCCAAATGTGATAAGAGCAACCCCAGAAACTAGCCAAAATTTTCCGGATTTATACATTTTAAAATGTATCTGATTCTTTTGTGTTAGCATTCTTTTTTACCTCTTTTTTGCTTCGCTTCTGGTATTATTGCATAATACGTCTTAAAAGTCATTCAACACTATAATATTGCATCGTCTTCTGCATATTCGCCCCCCTCTGTATCGTATATGTCTAAAGAATTACTACGGTAATATTATGCTACATTTTGGACATTTTGAAAAGTGAAAATAAAAGTGGAAGATGAAAAACAAAGTAAGCCTCCTTCTTCAACAATACGACGTGTAAAACGAGAGAATAAAAAGTGATATGCCATCATAATGAAGCAATGCTCAATGCAGCCAATCAAGGATTAAGCTTTTCTGCTTTACTGGAACAAGTTCTAAAAGATTAATTAAAAAGGCAGATTCTATAATTAATTCGAACGAGAAAATTTAAAATAAAAACCCAAAGAAT
>NZ_LDUY01000043.1 GCF_001038455.1 Fructobacillus sp. EFB-N1
TTCTTTGGGTTTTTATTTTAAATTTTCTCGTTCGAATTAATTATAGAATCTGCCATTTATTTTAATTAACGTTGGTATATTTGTATAATATTTTAAAATAATGATTATTATTTTAAAATCATGATATAATTTAGGTGCTAGGAACCTGGTGGCAGTATCCTTATATGAATACTTGTCTTAATTCCTACTTCTATTGTTCGACATTTGGTAAACAGGATTCTTTCGTGTAATCAATGAGTTCCTAACTATATTTCTAGCACGTTTCCCGAAAAAAATTCATTTCTTATTCCACCCTGTTTACCTTTCCATTAATTCTTTCGCTGCCACCAAGCTACTAGCCAACTTTTGGACTGGAAAATCCCAGTCCTTTTTTGATACTAAAATTTCCTGCACATTTTTGGTGCTGGTATCCTCCGTATTTTTTTGATGATGTCCTCAATTTTTTTCTTTCAAGTACCTCCTGCCCTGCATTTTTTGTTAAAGACTGGTAGACTACTATTAATTAGTGTCATTCTGATTGAAGGTTTGTACCTCGAACTTTCGCAATCCCTTACGGGTTTTGCTGAATATTTTATTTGAAAGCTGGTTTTTTTCATGATTGCAATTTTCTATGGTTTCCTAATTGGTTGCTTCGTTACCTTGATTGGTGGCGGAGGTGCCACTTTTTACCTTGGTGTCTTAACCTCGACTTTAGGCATGTCAACAGTCGTCGCCGTCCCAACCTCGCTTTTAATTGCCGTCTTCGCCCTCTTTTCAGGCATGGTAACACAGTGGCGGTTAAAAAATATCGAAAGTAAGCTTGGTAATCGGTTGATTATTGCCGGGATTCCAGGCATTATCATCGGTACCGCCGTCTCTCGGTTCATTCCCGTTGCCGTTTATAATATTGGCGTTGGAATCTTGCTGACAGGAATGGGCCTGATTGTCGTCATTAAAAATTTCCGCAAGAAAAAGGAAAATGAAAAGTCCAACGAAAATAGCAAAGTTGCCCCACTCTTCGGACTGATTTCCGGACTCATGGTTGGATTTGGTGGCCTATCAGGTGGATCGGCCACCGTGGCGGGTCTTTCGATTATGAATGTTCCCGCGGTTAAGGCTGCTGGTACCACGACTTATGTTTTGTGGGTCTTGGCTGTTGTCGGCCTTGTTAGTCACTTATTAAGCGGCGGCCCCATTTCTTGGACAGCTGGTCTCTACTTAATGATTGGTGGCGTCGCTGGTTCGATTCTAACCCCACTTGTTTTGAAACAATTCGATCCCAAAAAGATTAACAAATTCTTGTCGCCCTTTATCGGCTTCGTCATTATGTACTTTGGCATTCGTTTATTTTTTTAAAAATTAGTTATCAATAAAATAGGATGATCGCAACAATCGCAATCATCCTATTTTTTTAGATTAATATCAGGCCTCTTCGACCGTTACGCCATCAACGGCAGCACGGATTTCCTCGGCGTATTCCTGTAACTTTGCTGGTGCATTTTGACCGTTGTCGGCCACAATCTGGACACAGGCGGACCCAATAATGACCCCATCGGCCAAATCAGCCATTGCTTGCGCCTGGTCGGCAGTATGGACACCAAAGCCAATGGCAACCGGCACATCCGTGACCGCCTTAATTTGCCCAACGACTTCCGCTAAATTAGAAGCAAAAGACTCGCGAGTACCCGTCACCCCCAAGGAAGAAACCAGGTAGATAAAGCCGGTCGCCTTTTTGGCAATCATTGGAATCCGCTCACCAGACGTCACCGTAATCAACGGAATCAAATCCAGCCCATGCTTGTCAGTAAAGGGAGCCAATTCCCCTCGTTCTTCATAGGGCAAATCGGGGATAATCAGGCCATCAACACCGAATTTTTCACAGTCGGCAGTAAAACGCTCATAGCCGTACTGGAGGACAACGTTTAGGTAGACCAAGAAGACCAGCGGCACCGCTGTTTGCCGTCGAATTTCCTTTACAGCTGCAAAAATAGATTCAATCGGTAAATCAGGGTCACGCAAGGCTCGCAAATCGGCCGCCTGAATAACGGGACCGTCGGCGACTGGGTCGGAAAAAGGAATCCCGATTTCAACTACATCAGCGCCCCCTTCAGCCAAGGCCACGACATTGCTAACAGTCGTTTCCATGTCTGGATCATTAGCGGTGACAAAGGCAATAAAATTTTTATGGTTTTTAAAACTTTGACTAATTTTACTCATGAATTTCAACCCCCCGGTACTTGGCAATCGCGGCCACATCCTTGTCGCCGCGGCCAGATAATGTGCAGACAATGACCTGGTCTTTTGGCAATGTTGGCGCTAATTTTTGCACGTAGGCCACGGCATGGCAGCTTTCAATCGCAGCAATAATGCCCTCTTGCTTGGCAATGTACTCAAAGGCATCCACGGCCTCATCATCGGTGATGCCAACATATTGGGCCCGGTGTTCGGCCGCCAAGGCGGCGTGCTCTGGCCCAACTCCTGGGTAATCTAACCCGGCCGAAATCGAATAAACCGGATTAATTTGGCCGCTATCATTTTGCAAAAAGAGCGACTTCATGCCGTGAAAGACACCCAACCGGCCCTTTTCGATGGTCGCCGCCGTCAAATCAGTATCAACACCCTTGCCGGCTGCTTCCACGCCAATCAAATCCACCTCGGGATGGTCGATGTAGTGGGCGAAACTACCGATGGCATTGGATCCGCCACCAACACAGGCAATGACCTTATCAGGCAAGCGTCCCAATTGGTCCTGAATTTGTTGCTTGGATTCCTGGCTAATGACACTTTGAAAATCACGCACCATCTCCGGATAAGGATGGGGACCGGTTGCCGATCCCATCACATAAAACGTGTCCTCAGGTCGGGCCGCAAAGTCCTGCAGAGCGGCATTAATGGCATCCTTTAAGACCATTGATCCGGAAGTCACGGCATGAACCTTGGCCCCAAGGAGTTCCATCCGATAGACATTCAAACGCTGACGGTCAGTGTCTTCCTTCCCCATAAAGACTTCACATTCCAGGCCGAACAAGGCAGCAATTGTTGCCGTGGCCACCCCGTGTTGACCGGCACCGGTTTCGGCAATCAAGCGTTTCTTGCCCATTCGCTTGGCTAATAGTGCTTGGCCAATCACGTTGTTAATCTTATGAGCCCCCGTGTGGTTCAGATCCTCGCGTTTGAAATAAATTTGAGCGCCACCAAGGTCTTCCGTCATATTTTTAGCATAGTACAACAGCGATGGGCGGTTGGCGTAATTAGCCAGTAGATCAGCCAATTCCGCCTGAAAATCAGGATCGGCCTTCGCTTCCTGGTAAACATCGGCCATCTTATTCAACTCATTCATCAGAGTTTCCGGCACATATTGGCCACCATACTCTAAGAACCGACCGGCTTGTTTCTTTGTCTTATATTCTGTTTCCATTACTTTCTCTCCTCTTGATGGGCAATGGCTACCAGTGCCACCATCTTGTTTAAATCTTTGTGTCCCTTTGTCTCCGCCCCAGAACTCACATCAACGAAATCAGGCTGATAAATCTGCAATAAATCGCTTAGATTATTGGATTGAATCCCGCCGGCCACAAATAAATGAGTCGGTGACAAACCGGTTAACCGCTGCCAATCTAATCGTTGACAAGACCCAGCACCAGCATCAACCATTAAAAAATCAACTAGGTCGAGATTACTACCTGGGTGTTCGTCCGAACTGCCATTAAAGTTTGCTAAAGGGAAATTACTGGCTGACTTTTCGTCCAAACGGCTACTAAAATTGGCTAAAACCGGATCACTGGCTGCCTGTTCGGCCAAACGGCCACTAAAATTGGATAAAGCCGAATCACTATCTTGATGCTTTTCCAAACCGCTATCCTGCTCTTTGAGCCGACGCAGCCGAAGCTGATTTTGCCAATCCTTAGCCTGGTCAATGGCACCATCCCCGACCAAAGCTTGAATAATTGGAACGCCGGCCACCCGTAACCGCCGTACTTCGACGATTGGCCGCTGACCATGCAGCTGAATCATTTGAATCGTCCCCGTTTCAACTAATTTCAAAATCGTTTCGACCGGTTCAGCAACGAACACGCCGACCAGGGGAATCCGCTTATCCAGCGCCTTGCGCACTACTAAAGCTTCCTCTGCCATAACCTGATGGCGACCGGGAGCAAAGACCACCCCCGCCAAATCAGGGCGCGCCTCGTTGGCCATCAATGCCTCGTCCTTAGTCATCAAACCACAAATTTTAATCTTGGTCATGGGCCTGCTCCCCCAATCCTGCTGCAATAAAGGCTTTCGGGTTAGCCGACTTCATCAAGGCCTCCCCGATGAGCACACCATTAATTCCTAAGGATTGCAAGTGGACGATATCTTCCGGCTTTTTCACGCCACTTTCGGCAATAAAGGCAACGGAATCAGGCACCAAATCAAAGAGTCGTTGGCTGTTATCAAAGGAAACGGTAAAATCCTTTAAATTACGGTTATTAACCCCAATCATCGTGGCACCGACGGCCAGCGCCTGTCTGATTTCATCCTCGTCGTGTGTCTCGACTAACACCGCCAGTCCCAGGCTTTCAGCCAGGTTCAAATAAGCTTCCAAATCCTCTGGTGACAAAATCGCCACAATCAACAGAATAATTTTTGCGCCCGCGACCCTGGCCTGATAGATCATATAGGGGTCGATAACAAAGTCTTTCCGCAATACGGGGCTGGTCACCGCTGGCACAATCTCAGCCAAATAGTCTAATTTGCCCAAAAAGTAATCCGGCTCGGTTAGGACCGAAATGGCCGTTGCGCCGGCTTGATCATAGGTTTGGGCAATTTCTTGGTAAGGAAAATCAGCTGCAATCACGCCCTTGGAAGGCGAGGCTTTCTTAACCTCGGCAATCACGTGAATCCCCGGTGCTAAAAAACGGTCGTAAACGTCCTGCGGGTCAGCCACCGGCAAGGCTTCCGCCTGCGTTTTCAAATCAGCTACCGGCACCGCTTCCTTTTCTTTTACTAGCCGGCTTTTGGTAGCGGCCACTAAATCATCTAGAATCATTCAACTGCCTCCGCAGCGGTTAAAGTTGCCAGCAATTCGGCCACCCGACCATCATCGAGGGCCTCCTGGACTAATTTCACACCCTCTTTAATCGTAATGGCTGGGTTGACGGCATTCAGACCAATGGCTGCATTTAAGACAACGATATCGCGCTTGGCCCCCCGTTCTTCACCAGACAAGATGGCTCGGGTAATAGCCGCATTCTCCTGCGCCGTCCCACCAACAATCTCTTCTTTGGTTGCCCGCTTCAAACCGAATTCCTCAGGAGTAATCGTTTGGAACTGAATATTGTCGCCCCGCAATTGCACTAACTTGGTTGGCGCTGAAATGGAAGCTTCATCGAGACCGTCCGTTCCATACAAAATGTTGGCCGACTGGACACCGAGCTGATGCAAAACCTGCGCCATTGGTTCTAACAATGCCCCATCATAAACGCCCAAAACCATTTTCTTGGGTTCGGCTGGATTGGCCAATGGTCCCAAGACGTTAAAGATGGTCCGAATGCCCAAGCCACGACGAACTGGAGCCACATACTTCATCGCTTGATGGTACTTTTGAGCAAAAAGAAAGGTAAAGTGATTGTCCTTTAGCATTTGTTCGGCCTGGTCAACCTCCTGGTTAATGGGGAAACCGAGGGACTCTAAGACATCGGCAGCACCACTTTTTGAGGATGCAGCTCGGTTACCATGCTTGACCACGTCATAACCCAGACTGGCGATGACCAAACCCGCCGTTGACGAAATATTAAAGGAATTGGAGTGGTCACCACCGGTACCAACAATGTCCAAGCCCGCCGGCTGCTTAGGAAATTCTAAGGCCGCTTGGCGCATTGCTTGGGCAGCCCCAGCAATTTCATCGGCCGTTTCACCCTTTGCCGTTAAGGCCGTCAAAAGGGCGGCAATCTGAATCTCTTCGGCCTGGCCGGTCATGATTTCGTTGATGACTTCGGCCGCTTCCTCGAACGTTAAGTTTTGCTGTCGGCTAACTTTTTGAATGACTGTTTTAATCATGGTTCTTCTCTCCCGTATAAGCTAAGAAATTAGTAAAAATTTGTTTGGCGACCGCTTGGTCCGTCATAATTGATTCGGGGTGAAATTCAACCCCGTAAACGTGGTTCTCTTCATCGGCAACCGCTTGGATAGTGCCATCATCGGCCTGGGCGGTCACGGCTAAGTGATTGGGAATGGTGGCCGGATCAATCATCAAGGAATGGTAGCGGCCAACCGTAAACGTTGTCGGACAACTGGCTAAAATACCTGCTGACTGATTGCCCTGCTGGTGAATCAAACTCGTCTTCCCGTGCATGAGAGGGGCCGTAACAATCTTGGCCCCATAGACCTCGCCAATTGCTTGGTGGCCAAGGCAAACACCGAGAACGGGCACTCGCCCGATGGCAGCTGCCAAAACGGTATTGAGGTTCCCAGCCTGATTTGGCCGACCCGGTCCCGGCGATAAGATTAATCCAGTCAACGTTGGCTCGTCCAGGTCCTCAATGCTTACCTGATCATTTTTCACCACCTTGATGGTCTGCTTGGTCAACTTGCCAATTTCTTGGTAGAGGTTATAAGTAAAGCTGTCATAATTATCAATTAGTAATAGCATCAGCCGCCGCCTCCTTTGTGACCAAGTCCAACATCAACCGGCTTTTATTTTCAAATTCACGATATTCTTCTTCTGGACTACTGTCGGCAACAATCCCAGCCCCAGCATGGACGACAAGGTTTTGATCCTTTTGATAAGCTAAACGAATGCCAATGCAGATATCGAGGTCGCCATCAAAACCGATTGTGCCGATGCCACCACCGTAAATGCCCCGCTTGCGGTCCTCCAACTGATTGATTATCTGCATGGCCGAAATCTTAGGTGCCCCCGATAACGTGCCGGCCGGCAAGGTCGCTGCTAAAATATCGACAGGGGTTAAATCAGCCTGGGCTTGGCTTTCGATTGTCGAACCAAGGTGCATCACATTTGGAAAGTAAAGCAAGTGACGCAGCTTTGTAACAGCGACCGTGCCAAATTGGCTAACCCGGCCCAAGTCGTTTCGCCCCAGATCAACGAGCATATTATGCTCTGCGAGTTCCTTTTCGCTATGCTGCAATTCCTGGGCAAAGAAGTGGTCCTCCTCTGTTGTTTTCCCCCGTCGCCTAGTACCCGCTAGCGGATACGAGAACAACCGGTCACCGGTCTTCTTAATCAATGTTTCCGGTGAAGCGCCGGTTGCCTGGTAGTCACCGTTATGAAAGTAGAACTGGTAAGGCGATTGTGGGCCATTCTGAAGCCTGGTAAAGACACCTGGTAGGAGTTGCTGGTTATGCGTTTTAGCCAGGTAAGGATTGGATAAAATCAGCTGAAAGATATCACCTGCATGGATGTGTTCTTTCGTTATCTGCACCCGGTCACTAAAGGCGGCCTGGGTAAATTGATTGGTAAAAGTTAGTGTGGGCTGGCCTTCAATCTCATCGCCCTCAAGCGACTCATGGTTGAAGCCATCCTGGTTTTCCTGCTTGGCAGCTGCTAACTCATTGTTCTGAACACGGTCCATGATTTCACCAGCCTGCTCCGCCAAATCATTTAATATTTGTTGGACCTTTTCAAAGTCAGCCTCAATACGGTCGGACGCCACCATTTGGCTTAAAATCAGCTCCTTGGTATCGTGCCGGTAATTGGCGACTACCTTTGGCAAAAATAATTCGAAATCTGCTAAGCCAAAATCATCTTGGGCCGGTGTTAAGTGCACATCGGGATTGTAGCGAACAAAATCATAGGCGAAGTAGCCAATTAACCCTGCTACAAAGGGGATGGTATCAGTCACCTTCGGAATTTTGTACTGTTGATAAAGCTGATTTAAGAAGGCAATTGGGTCGCCCTGCTTGGTTTCAACTTGACCAGCTGCGCTCGTCACTTGAATTTGGCCATCACGGCCGGTAATCGTTTGCTCAAGCGAAAGGAAGAAAGTCGTCACACCCTCACGTTGAAAGATCATCGTTTGATTCTGAGTTGTCCCCAACTCCTGCATGAGCACCACTGGGTCAAAATTGCTTATTTTCTTGCTAACAATCATTGGCAGGAAGGGATATTCTTGGCCATATTGCTTTAGGTCTGTCTGATTCAACTCTTGGTCACCTCGTTTCGTTTTTTCAACTAAAAAATCCGCCCATAACAACGCAATTTATGCTTTGTTAAGGACGGATTTTTTCCGCGGTGCCACCTTAATTAGACTAAAAAAACTGATTTCTTCGACAAAAAAAGCCGACGAAAAAAGTTTCCAGCCCCTCCTTAGCGAGATACCAACATATCCCCGACAACTGACGTATGCCTGACGTTTCCCCATACTTGAGCAACTACTCTTTCAGAAGAACCCTCCGTGGTCCATTTAACTGCCTGCGTTCCATCGCCTTCCCAGCATCGGCGACTCTCTTAGCGTGCACAACAATCTTGATCTCCACATCATTGGTTTTTATGGACGAACTATTTAATGCCCTCAGTTTAATCATAAAATGAAAAACTGTCAAGAAAAAATGAGGATTATTTTCATTTTTTTGATTTGGCAGATTCTATAATTAATTCGAACGAGAAAATTTAAAATAAAAACCCAAAGA
>NZ_LDUY01000044.1 GCF_001038455.1 Fructobacillus sp. EFB-N1
ACCACGGTCATAAGATGATAAAATTAAATGGCTCAAAGAATTTCTCCTTTTGGTTGGTCTAATCAACTACCATTGTAAAGAAATTCTTTGGGTTTTTATTTTAAATTTTCTCGTTCGAATTAATTATAGAATCTGCCAAATAATTAAAATAAAATATGAAATATAATGAATTGAGAAATAAAATAATTAGTGAAATTCAATAGAATCTATAAATATGCTTGGATGCAAAATATTCTAAATTAAGATACGATGTTTGTAACAAAAACGTGTAAAACTGAGCCACGAAAAAAGCTGAATGGGAGATTGCAGTAAAATGAGTAAGAAAATTGTTGATGAAAATGGCCAAACATATGTTCAAAAAAAGCCATTTTATAAGCGAATTTGGTTTATTCTCTTAGTTTTGATAGTAATTGTTGCAGGTGTATCTGCAGCTGGTGGATCGAGCGATTCAAGTAGTTCATCAAAGGGTTCGAAGTCGAAGGAAAATATTGTTAAAGTAACTCCAGATGATATTGTTAATAATTATAAAAACAATACTTCTTCACAGGCTGATTCAGCTTACAAGGGGAAAATCACTCAAGTTACAGGAACTGTTCTTGATGTGAAGGATGGTGCAATTAGTGGCCATGATGTGACAATTGATGCTGGAACTGTTGAAAACAATGAGTTTGAGAAGCAGACGTTGACATTTAACTTTAGAGGATCAAATAAGGATGACGCTCTATCAATCCAAAAGGGATCAACAATCACAGTTGAAGGAAAGTTCAGCCACGCAACCATTATGGGTGGTGAAAATGGTGATCCAAAGTGGGTTAACGATGTTGCCTTTAGCAACGCCAAGCTTGTAAAGTAAAACTGTAAAAATTAGTTAAGCCCTGAAAGCCGTGTAGACTTCCAGGGTTTTTGCATTTTAAATTCAATAAATTTTAAAAAAACTTGTCAAATGACAAATTATTGGTTAAACTATAAACCTAGTCGATAAATCTTGTTTATTGACGTAATCAGAAAAAGGCTTTAGCTTATGTATGATTTGTTGAATGAGATGTTTTTAGGGAATTCTAAAAGCACATTCAGAAATCATCTTTTTTTTTGCTTTCATTTCGATAAAAGCAATCAAGAGATGAAACTTGTTCGGTTGATTCTATTCTTTAGAAGAATCAACTGTCGGATTCATTTGTTAAAGCGATACGAAAGTAAAAAGCCGCAAAGATTTATTTTCGAATGATTACGTGAATACGAATTGGAGTAGTTGGGCTGCTCTACTAATAAGGTTTATTCAACAAATCATCAATAATGACAATAGCCATTCTGATTACTGTTACTTGTATCAGAAAGGAATTGGAAATGAGTAATACAGTAAGAAGTAATTCAAGGAAATGGTGGGCGTTATTTGCCCTATCCTTGGGCGTCTTTATGAGTTTGTTAGACGTCACCATCGTGAATGTTGCTTTGCCAATTATGGCTGAAAGCTTTAAGACCAACTTTAGCAACGTTCAATGGGTGATTAGCGCCTATACAATTTCGTATGCGGTGGTCATCTTGGTTGTTGCAAAATTGGGTGATATGTATGGCCGAAAACGAATATATTTAATTAGCATGGTGATTTTCGTTTTGGCTTCAGCCATTAACGGTTTAGCACCATCCTTGCTGATTTTAAATATTGGTCGGGCTATTCAAGCGTTTGGTGGTGCTGGCTTAATGAGTTTAGCGCTAGCATTAGTTGCTTCCTTGTTTGATGGAAAAGAACGGGGGATGGCCTTAGGCATTTTAGGATCAGTGATGGGAATTTCGACTGTTTCTGGTCCTTTAATTGGTGGTATTTTATCTGAATCATTTGGTTGGCCATCAATCTTTTATGTGAACATTCCAATTGGTATATTGGCGGGAATTTTAGTTTATTTCACAACAAAGGAAACACCAAAATATGGTGAAGGCCAGAAAATTGATTTTTGGGGGATGATTTTATCTTCGACAGCCATTTTTTCTGCTGTTTATGGGTTAATTCAAAAGGAAAATCACGCCCAAATATCATGGCTTAATCCTCAGATTGCCTTTTGGCTAATTGCTGCGGTTGTGCTGTTATTGGTGTTTATCGTGGTTGAATCTAGAATCGAAAAGCCGATGATGGATTTATTTCTGTTTAAAAATAAAAATTTCGTTGGTTCGATCATTGTTGCTTTCGCCTTGGGATCGGGCGTTTATGCTATGCAAATTTTTATTACATCAATGATGGAAAATGCGCTGTCGTATGCGGCTTTTGAAACAGGGTTGCGTCAAGTCCCGATGACCATTTGGAGTTTGATTTTAGGCCCAGTTGCCGGCTATTTAACTAATAAATTTTCAAATCGGCGAACCATTGCGATTAACTTATTAGTTGGTGCTGTTGGTCTATTACTCTTCGCTAACGCCATGACAACTCAGCTTTCCTACCAGGAACTGATTTTGCCATTGATTTTACTGGGAGTATCAAACGGACTCGTCAATCCATTGTTGAATAATGCGGCATTAGCGGATGCAAAACCAGATGAAATTGGCATGGTATCAGGTTTAGTCAACGTATTTATGCAATTAGGAACATCATTTGGGGTCGTTATCCTAGGATTGTCTCAAAGCAGGACATACGATAATCATTTGCATACTTTCTTTAATTCTTTTGATGTCCACTTACCAAGCATTGAAAAGATACACAATCAGTTATTGGCAGAGGGACCTTTTTCGAGTCATAGCATTATGTCACAAGATATTAAAGCGCCAATGGCCATTGTGAAGAGCGTTCAACACGCTGCTTCAAAAGCATTTTACGCAGGAATGAACAGTGTGATGTTGGTTTCGGCATCGATTTTGACAGTCGCTGCTGTCTTAGCATTTTTCTTGCTGAAAGATGGGCAAGCTGCTAAGAATTTGGAGAATAATTAATTGTGATTCATTTTAATTTGATTCTCAGAATGTAGACTGATATGAATCCTGAACCCCAGAATTGAAACAAAATTCTGAGGTTTTTCTTATGTCTTATTTTTTGATGTCCTTTGTGGCTGATTTATGAAAATATTGTCTTCAAAACGACATCTTCTATGTAACTAAAGTAAAATTAATGATAAAATTGTATTTAGGGTTTCGCAATAAAGTTACTGGAAACATAAGGAGAAAAAATATATGGATACTGTATACGACAGCAACGCAAAGATTAATACTGTGAATAAGCATGTGTTTGTTTGGATTTGCAACTTTTTGGTTGGTGGCTTGGGTGTTGATCGCTTTATTCGGGGACAAATCGGTTTAGGTTTGTTCAAGCTCTTCATCGGCTCATGGATTACTTTGGGTATTTGGCCCTTTGTTGATTTCGTGATCGCGCTTGTGAAAGCTTATGGATCAAACAACCATAGCAATGAATTAACATTTATTAATGGTCGTTACGCTAACTAAGGGCTATGTGCTTGAGAAAGGTAACGGGCTACATTACTAATAAAAACCCACCGTTATTGGACGGTGGGTTTTTATTTTTTTCTTTGATGTTGTTGAAGTGGACTCAACTCAATACTGATTTAGCAGTGATCGTAACTTAGCCCAGCAGTGCAACGTAACCGACCATGCTAAGCACAGCAATGATACCGATAATAATGAACCATGGGCGCGTGTAGAGTGTATCTCGTGGCTGTTGGTCTTCGTTTTCTTTGTTTTTATCGTTCATCAGATTATTTTCCTTTCATACAAAATCAGATTACTTATATAGAATAATGGCGCGATAAGTAAGGGACCAGGGTGAAATCGTCATGACCTCATGTCCCTGAGTTTCCAAATTGCTGATAGCGGCATTCAAATTCTGTTCAAAACCTCTGGCAGTGTTAGCGGTGATGACCTTTGTTTTCATAGGTTCCCTCCGTTCTTTCAATCAACTCTCTATCCTCATTGTAAGTAAAGCGACTATTTTTTCAATGATGAGAATTGATTTTTTATTAAAGGCAGATTACAAGTTTAATTCGAACAACCCCGAAAAACTTCTAGTGGCGTCTGGTAGTTATGTAACTTCATGGGTCGATTGTTG
>NZ_LDUY01000045.1 GCF_001038455.1 Fructobacillus sp. EFB-N1
GGACCACCTGATCATGTTCAGCTTGTAAGCTCTTCTTTTGAGCTGCCTGTTGATCGGCAACCGGTGTTCCTGCTTGGTGCGTTGCATCAATTGCTTGCTTGCCTGCTGCCATAGCTGCATTAACGGAATCCGCATCCTCTGCTTGATCAATCTTAGCATCATTGTCTTGCAACGCTTGATTGGCTGCCTGGACTTGCTTTTGCTTCTCAGCACTCGTCAAAGTTGGATCAGCATTAATGGCTTGGACCACCTGATCATGTTCAGCTTGTAAGCTCTTCTTTTGAGCTGCCTGTTGATCCATTATTAACGAACCTATTCGGTGCGTTGAATCAATAACTAGCTTACCTCGTTCCGTTGCTGCATTAATCGCATCCGCATCCTTGGCTTGATCAACCTTCGTTTGATTATCCACTAGAGCCTGATTAGTCGCCTGGACTTCCCTTTGCTTCTCAGCACTCGTCAAAGTTGGATCAGCATTAATCTCTTGGACCACCTGATCATGTTCAGCTTGTAAGCTCTGCTTTTGAGCTGCCTGTTGATCGGCAACGGGTCTACCTGCTTGGTGTGCTTGATTAAATCCCTTCTTAGCTTCTACCATAGCCGCATTAATAACATCCGCACTCTGAGCTTGGTTAATTTTAGCACCATTGTCTTGCAAAACTTGATTGGCTGCCTGGACTTGCTTTTGCTTCTCAGCGCTCGTCAAGGTTGGATCAGCATTAATGGTTTGGACCACCTGATCATGTTCGGCTTGTAGGTCTCCTTTTTGCGTGTCTTTTTGAAACTTTAGATTATCTAAATGTACTTGAAATGTCTGGGTGTCGCTATTATATGTAACACCATTGCTAGGATAATTATCACTAACAACTACATATCCGTCATTTTCATATTTTTTTATTGTATCCTGTGTACTATATGAATCAGTTGTTCCATAACTACCTGTTAAATTATGGGATTCTAAAATTTTCCCAGTAGTATCATCAATATATTGTACAGTGGCTGATTCTTGGTCTGGCTCATACACGTAAACTACAGGATTATTTCCTACTGATGCGTTATTAACAGGCATCGCATAATTTCCACTTTCTTGCCCATTCACTTTAACTAAATGGTAATTTGGAATATCAATAGATTGCGTTTTATACGCTCCACCTGTCACACCTAAATAAATATTATCAGGATGTAATGTTTTATTATGTTCATCAACATATTTAGCAGTAACACTCGCTGAATTAGAATAATAAAATACATCCGCAATTTTATCTGAATTTAACTGATGACTCATAGAGCTATTTTGCGATGAAGCTACATGATTATCATCGTTTATATACTCAGATGACTTTACAAAATAATATCCCTGACTAGTCAAATCTTTAGCTTGAGCTGTCACCGATTGACCCCAAGAACCTCCAACCCCTACTTTATCAGGATTTGATAAATCACCATTATTATTAACATCTCTATAGTAAGACTTAACAACTTGAGGTTCAGTTTGATTGGTTACAGCATTTCTATAAGATTTATAACCATGTTTTACTGCTTCATCCGGTATATCCAAGTCAAAAGAAAGTGTAAATTTTTGATTAAAACCCCATGTGTTTCCCTGAGCATTATTAGAATACGTGATTCTTCCATTACTGCTTGTTAAAAGGAAAGGAAAGGAAAGCCAAACAGCATTATCCAAATTCTGTGTTACATTGCCATTAATATCTAAGAACTGCCAACCAGAAATAGATTGCGTATTACCATTAGGGTCTGTTAGGACTACATTGGAAATATTTGCACCATTTAATTTAGACCATGAAATAGAGTTTGCTGCGGATCCTTTACTGTATCGAAGTGTATAAGCATCTAAAGTAACAGTAGGTTGAGTATCACCTTGAACATAACCATCTTTAACATCTGTCTTAAGTCCAATTCCGGAAACAACAATATGACCCTTTGATCCTGTTAGATCTCCATTATCACTTGGAACAGTAGAAGCTGTCTGCCAATTATTCCAATCAATATTTGACGAAACATTGTCTGCCTTTGCATGAAGAAATAAATGTAAATCATCATTTGAATCAAATGACAAAAAATTTGAAGAGCTTAAAATAGCTCCCACAGAAAATGATAAAAACAAAGAGAAAACAAGATGTTTCCCTGATTTGTACATTTTATATCTATTCACTCTCTTTTCTTCCATATTAAAACCTCTCAAATCATTCTAAATATATATATTTAACACAATTATAATTCTAATTTAAATTTTGTCAATCATTGCATCAAAAAGAAATTTAACAAATGTAATAAGAATAATTGAAACAGATCATTCGAAATATTTATTTAAAATGGTATCATTTAGTTAAACTTTAAATTTAACAAATTCGAGAAAGACTTAAACAAAATGGCAGATTACAAGTTTAATTCGAACAACCCCGAAAAACTTCTAGTGGCGTCTGGTAGTTATGTAACTTCATGGGTCGATTGTTG
>NZ_LDUY01000046.1 GCF_001038455.1 Fructobacillus sp. EFB-N1
TTCTTTGGGTTTTTATTTTAAATTTTCTCGTTCGAATTAATTATAGAATCTGCCATTTACAATAATATGATTTTACATATGCTTGAACAGCAAAACGCGGTTGTTGCCCAACAACTCTTGGATAATCTTGCCTCTTACTTTCAAAATCATAAAAGGGACTATTACCATAGTGCACGGTTGCTGAATTTAAAGGGACTGACTTTATACGTTGGTGGCAGTAAGGAAAGCGGATTAATGCTTATTAAAAAGTCTAATATCATTACTTTTTTAATACATGACGACTCGCATTTTGCGCTAAATGAAAAAAATTATTTATCAAAATTTTTAAGTAAAGATGAATTAGAGGATGCTTTTAACTTCAAAGACATCGACCTAATCCATTTAAATAGTTTCGATTAAATTAACATTAGCGTATTAACTAATCAACCTATTGAAATACGATAAAATTTTTTATTGTATAGCCTCTTACTTATTAGTATCCTAATTCTTTAATGCTGTTTCAGAATAACTTAAAAACTGCTATATCGTAATTTATATTATTTTTTCTATATATCACCGAATGTACTAATAGTTCATTAGTCTTTTTTTCTATAAGTGATATAATAAGGGCATAAGAAAAGCGGTGTTGTTCAAGCAACACCGCTTCACTAGCAAACCCGTTAAACGGTGGCTAGCCTTTTATGTTTGTTAAATAACCATCAGCTGGCCAAAGTTGTGATGGTTATTTTTTTTGACCTAATTTAATGAGATCAATAACAATGCCGATGAGCGTTAGAACAAACATTCCAAACGCCCACAACAATGTTAAGACATCCACTACGGACATCAGGCTTCTCCTTTCCTAGGATGCTGGGGGTTATGATTTTAAAACCATAGGCACCACCACCTTTCCAGGATAGCCACCATCTTCACTTGTTTGCATACCGATATTATAGCATAAACGCCTCAACCATGCGGTTTACAGCAGTGCCGACTAGTTAAACGATTCATTGAAAAATGTATTTAAAGAACAATATTACGCCGTTAATATCCTCTTGAAAAGCACAATCAACATACCTTATTTATTACGAACATATTCTTTTAGGACCTGATTTCCAAAGAGTTCACTTTGATAAATCAGAATCTCCGCACAGGCTAAAGAATCCTCCAGCGCATTATGGTGGTGATCCAAACGAATATTCAAAGCGGCAGAAACTGTGTTGAGCTTATGGTTTTGTAAATCAGGCAAGAGCCGGCGCGAGGTTTGCACAGTATCCAACAGCTGGTAATGAGCTTCAGGCAGACCATAATAGTCTAAGCAAGCCCGTAAAACCGAGGCATCAAAGTTGGCGTTGTGCGCCACCACGAGTTTTTCCTCGGTAAATAATGGCGCAATCGTTGGCCAAATTTCTGCAAATGTGGGCGCATTGACAACGTCTTTTGGATAAATACCATGAATTTGCGAATTTCGCGCTGAAAACGGCGTTGGTGGCTTAATCAAGGAATAAAATTGATCCACAACCTGGTTGTCACGCACGACAACCAAAGCAAGTGAAACAGCCGAATGGCGCTGGTTATTGGCTGTTTCAAAATCAAAAGCGACAAAATTCATTAGAACAGTAACTCCATTTTTATGAGGTTTGCTTGGCGGCCGGACCGTAGTTCAATTGGCTCCGGTTCTTCACCGACTTCCGTGAAACCAAGCTTTTTGTATAGATGACGAGCAACCTGATTTTCCAGATCAACATCGAGCCAAAGACGATCATAACCGGCTTCTTCGGACCAAACAACCATTGCTGCCAGCGTTGATTGACCCAGTCCATGACCCTGAAAGGCGGCCAAGATTGCCAAGCCGACTTCGCCATCGGCAATCGAGGCAATGCCAACAGCAAGCGCGTCACTGTCTTCTTCATGGCCCAATGGCTTGGCCCAAATCAACCAAGTCTTGTTGGGCAGGTCATCGTTTTTCAAATCAGCTTCTACAACTGACGATTGATTAGACGCTGCCAGTGAATCACGGACTTCCGCTAATTCAAAAGTATCCGATTCCTGTTTCAATTGCACCAGCAAATCTTGGGCAGCTTGGGCCTGCTGGAGGTCCAAGCCAAGCATTGAGTACTCATAGTGGTCAAATTGTGCTGCAATCATCCGTGTAAGTCCTCCTCAATTTGAGTGGCTTGGCCCAAGCCCCGAACCACAATTTCACGATCAGAGTCTGCGCCCGCCATGCGGGTAAAGGTCATTTCTAAGCGATCATTTGGCAAAAGATCCGCCATGTACTGGGGCCATTCAATCAAAGTGACGCCATCAGTGCCCAGGTAGTCTTCGAACCCTTGGTCGGCTGCACCCATATTTTCAAGACGATAAGCGTCGAAATGGTAAAGTGGAATTCGCCCTTCCTCATAAGTGTTCAGGATATTAAAAGTCGGGCTTTTAACCCGACTCGTAATTCCCAAGGCTTTCGCCAATCCCTGAGTAAAGGTCGTCTTACCAGCGCCCAAGTCGCCTTGGAGGGTCACCACCAGGCCGGGGTAAACGAGCTTGGCTAATTGCTCAGCCAACGCCTGGGTTTCTTTTGAATTGTTCGTCTGATAGCTTTTCATATTCCATATTATAACACTGTCATTTGACTGAGCATGACCTGTACCCTGAAAGTTGTATAACTTTCAGGGTTTTTCTTATGACTAAATTT
>NZ_LDUY01000047.1 GCF_001038455.1 Fructobacillus sp. EFB-N1
ACCACGGTCATAAGATGATAAAATTAAATGGCTCAAAGAATTTCTCCTTTTGGTTGGTCTAATCAACTACCATTGTAAAGAAATTCTTTGGGTTTTTATTTTAAATTTTCTCGTTCGAATTAATTATAGAATCTGCCAAAACCAATAGGTGGCGAGGGCTAGTGCAAAGAAGACTGCACTGATAAGCATGACAGCCACCACAACGATTAGTTCAATTAAAAATCTACTATAATATTTATCATCATCCTTCATCTTCTCCCCCCTCTTTTAATTATCTAATATAGATTGATTTTTATCAACAATTGTTGGTACAGAAGTTAAAAATAATTCTAAAAATATTTTACCGTTTTTTGTCAAATATAACAACAAAGTTACAGTGTCCGTTGTGCCGGATAATGGCCATCCTTCCAGCTAATTTCATTATTTGCCTGATTTTCCGACCATTCCAATGGTATTTGTATCTTTTCAAGTTCATACCTGCTATAATATTGGTACCGTATTGGAGTTATATCCGGCTTTTAATGCTAGCCAAGTCTCTACCGCCCGGCAAAAAGGGCGACTATCACCAAGGGTTTTTTGAGCACGCTTGGGTACTGCGTGCTTTTTTTGTTGTCTGTGGGATGAGACTACTCCGATATTTTTTGTTTTTTATCATAACTTTTGGCCAACCAAGGATGGTTGGTCAAGCACAGGAGATCTCATGGAAACACCCAACCACCCCCTTCCAAAGTTTCAGGCCCTACTCTTAGGGTTGCAACACGTGCTGGCTATGTACGCCGGCTCCATCCTAGTACCACTGTTGATTGGGACGGCCCTGCACTTCAATAGTACGCAACTGGCTTACTTGATTTCAGTTGATATTTTCTGTACTGGTTTGGCAACGCTCTTCCAATTGAAGCAAACGCCAATCACTGGTATTGCTTTACCCGTTGTTTTGGGCTCATCAATCCAAGCAGTATCACCATTGATTAACATTGGCTCAAGCCTCGGCTGGGGTGCAATGTACGGCGCCACAATTGTGGCTGGTCTCTTCGTCATTTTGATTTCCGGGACCTTTGCTCGCCTCCGCGCCTTCTTCCCACCAGTCGTGACTGGTTCATTGATTACCGTCATTGGTTTAAGCTTAATTCCGATCGCCCTCCAAAACTGGGGTGGTGGCAGCTTAACGGCTAAGTCGTTTGGTGAATGGCAAAACCTCGTGATTGGTTTTGTGACTATCGTTTTGACATTATTGTTGATGAAGTTCGCCAAGGGCTTTTTGAAGGCCATTGCCGTCTTAATGGGGATTATTTTGGGAACCCTCTTCGCAGCCGCCCTTGGCCGCGTGTCATTGACGCCGGTTGCTGATGCTGCCTGGTTCCACCTTCCCCAACCATTCTTCTTGGGAACACCAACTTTCTCATGGTCTGCCTCATTGACGATGATCATCATTGTCTTGACTGCCATGGTCGAAGCCACTGGTGTTTACTTTGCCTTGGCTGATTTGACTGGTAAGAAATTAGAACAAAAGGACTTGGCCCGTGGTTACCGTGCCGAAGGTTTGGCCGTTGTTCTTTCTGGAATTTTCAATACCTTCCCCTACTCAACCTTCTCACAAAACGTGGCCGTTGTTCGCCTTTCAGGTGTAAAGACCAAGCAACCCATTTACTATGCCGCTTGCTTGCTTTTGGTCTTAGGGCTCTTGCCAAAGTTTGGTGCCTTGGCCACCATCATCCCTTCAGCCGTCTTGGGTGGCGCCATGATGGTCATGTTCTCAACGATTGCCATCCAAGGTTTGCAAATTCTTGGTAAGGTCGACTTAAACAAGGAAGGTAACCTCTTGACTGCTGGCTTGTCAATCGCTGCTGGCTTAGGCATTAGCTCAGTCCCAACCCTCTTGGCTCACTTGCCAGAGCAATTGCAAATGGTGATGACCAATGGCGTTGTCATGACGACCGTTGTTGCCGTGATCCTAAACTTGCTCTTGAACGGCTGGCCAAAGGCTGATCAAGACGTTAACGCTTAAGTTCATCCAGCTAAAAAATCTGCTGTTCTCCCAGCTGAAAAATCAGTCTCGCTGATGATCGACCTGGGTAAAAGAACAACAGATTTTTTTATTTTTCCACACGGATTTGGCAAGCGATCACCTACTTGTTTAACTGCCGGTTCATCTGCTCTTTAACCGGCCGTCCAATTGTTGCTTATGCTTAACCGTCGACCCACCTACTCTTTAATCCACGAAAAAAGGCCTGCGATTAAGCAGGCCTAATTAATAGAAGATAAAATCAGTGTTGGAGCAAGGTGATAATCGAGATAACTTGGATCCAACCATTGTGGAAAACGTGCATGATAATCGATGATGATAATTTGTCCGTTTTCTTGTAAACATAAGCCAGCGAGAATCCGATAATCGCGTACGGTGGCAGATCCAAGAGCGATACCCAAGTGTAAGAGCTCAGGTGATAAAGGCCAAAGGACAAAGCCGACAGCACGACGACCAACCAAGGGAACTTCACCGATTTGAAATAACGGAAGAAGAGTCCGCGGAACAGGATTTCTTCCATCACCGGTCCTAAGAAAACAATAATCAACGAAAACATGACCAATGAATAGTGGCCGCCAGCCTGCATGATGTTATCAATCGCCGACTGGTTTTCCGTTGTCCCGTGGGTCAACTTATAAAAGAACAAAATTTCAATTTCGTTCCAGATGACCATCCCCGACCAACCTAACAGGTAGACCGCAATAATTGTTCCAAATTCTGATTTGGTTGGCCAGGCAATTTTCTTCAAAGAAAAAGATAACTTAGCCTTATTATCTTTAATGGCCTGCAGGCCAAAGCGCACAAAGCAATACGCCAAACCAAGGCCAAGTACCAACAGCCCATAACGGTGCTGACCGGAAAAATAAACTGAACCCTGAATAAAGACCATCGCCGCATATTCAAGGGCGAAGAAGCCTAAAAAGGCAGCTAGATTTAATAGAAAGGTTTTGCTAAGCCTCATCCACCTGATGAGCTTGTCTTGCTGATTTGGCATCGACATAATCCTCGTTTCATTAGTTTTTAATGTACCATATCTCTTAATGAATGCCAACTTTTGCCCTTGTAGCAAGCTTTTACCCTTGGTAAAATATTAATTAGATTACCGCTTGTAAGCGGTCTTAATAAAGGAGTCCTCATGAAGGAATTAGAAGCACGAATTAAAGAAGACGGCCGCGTCTTAGGCGCTGATATTTTGAAGGTTGATTCCTTTTTAAACCATCAAATTGATCCGAAGTTGATGCAGGCCATGGGTGCCGAATTTGCCCGTCTCTTCAAAGACCAGGGCATCACCAAGGTGATTACGGTTGAAGCCTCTGGTATCGCCCCAGCTGTGATGGCTGGCTTGAGTCTTGATGTCCCCGTCGTCTTTGCCCGCAAGTCCAAGTCCCGCATTCTCTCAGACGATGCCTATACCGCGGACGTCTACTCATACACAAAGCAAAGCACCAACCAGATCAGAATCGATAAGCGCTTCTTATCGGCCGATGACCACGTCTTACTAATCGACGACTTCCTCGCCAACGGCCAGGCCTTACTCGGTATGAAGGCCTTAGCCGATGATGCGGGTGCTACAATCGTTGGCGCCGGCATTGTGATTGAAAAGTCATTCCAACCTGGTCGCCAAGCTGCCATCGAAGCCGGCTTAACGAACATCCACTCTTTGGCTAAGATTGCCGCCTTTGAAAACGGCCAAGTCGTTTTTGAAGAGGCGGACTAAGAGTTCCACCTCATTTCAACACAATTCAAAAAGACCCCTGATTTCGAATGGAAATTAGGGGTCTTACTTTTATTTATGGCAGATTACAAGTTTAATTCGAACAACTCCGAAAAACTTCTAGTGGCGTCTGG
>NZ_LDUY01000048.1 GCF_001038455.1 Fructobacillus sp. EFB-N1
TCTTTGGGTTTTTATTTTAAATTTTCTCGTTCGAATTAATTATAGAATCTGCCAAATATATTGATTTAGAATATAAAATGTTTGTATCTAGCGAGATGAAAGATGTTTTTGGCAAATTCAATTTAAAAAAATTAGGTGCTACCGATATTGTTAATGATCCGGGATTTAGTCAATTAATTGATAATAATTTTTTTTATTTAAATGTGATACAAAATAATATGTTCGAAGACATATTGACTGGAAATAAGTTTATTAAAGACATGTATTTGGATAATATTTTCAGTTGGCGTGTAAAAAGCAAAGAAAGTATACAAGCAAAAATTGAATGGAATTTTGAGAAGGAAAAATCAACTAATAAAATACCGGTTATAAAGTGGTTGAATGATACATTCGGCATGAGAATAATTGTTTCTGATACTATCAGTGATGATGAATTGATCAAAATGCTTGAAGATTGTAAATGCAAATGTACTATGCGATATTATTTAAAAAAATATCCAAAAACTGGTCCGACTCTTAAATATCAGGCAATCCATTGTTATTTTAAAGAGAACAATAAAACTTTTCCATGGGAACTGCAAATTTGGAAAGAAAGTAATGCAAAAATGAATATATTTTCTCATACAGAACATGAACAAGCTAAACGTGATAAAATAACCATATGAAAGGGGGGACCACTATGGTATTTCATTTACTGGCAGTGTCAAAACAAAAAGAGAGTTTTCTAATTTACGATTACGTTACTGACAATGTCGAAGAGGTTATAAGTGAGTCCCGTAAAATCAGTATCAGTTCAATAAAAAACTTTGTTATCAGGTTTGTTACAACTGACTCAACCTCGTTCGAATCTGTTAAAGAAATTGATCCTTATTTTGAAGGCGCTCAAGTAATCAAAAAACGTGATGACTTTATTGCTATGTTGCAAGAAGATTTAAAGTTAACTAGTGTTGATGTGGCGGCTTATATACAAAAAAAGTATTGTTTAACTAGATTTCAGTTATTAAAAGTAATGTATTATTTGTACGCTGATTACTTAATAGAACATGGAAAACCATTATTTGATGCGAAGTTTGAAGTGTGGGATCGTGGTCCAGTTGAAAGCGAAGTTTATCAAATCGATAAGCATCATTCTTTAGAATGGCATCAAGCTGGAGACGTTAGAAGCAAAACTTTGAAATCGGAATATGTCTTAAAAACAATTGATGATAGCGTTAAAAAATATGCTGATTTTTTCAAAAATAATGGGATTAAAGGTTACGAGTTTGATGATGCTACTAATCCAACGCACAGGAGCGGAACCCCATGGTCTATCGTAAAAGAAAGAGACGGGAAAAATGCTATTATCGATGATGAAGTGATTAAAGCACATCACGATGTTGAAAAGATATCGATTTAACATATGGTCTAGGCCTGCTTAGTTGCAGGTCTTTTTTTTATGTCAAAATGATATAATTAATAAAGAGAGCGGCACAAACCTTACGAGGTATGTCGCGGAATTGACGGGGAAAACGCAGACGCGCGCCCGTCTTTTTTTGTGCAAAAATAAGCCTATTTTTATAGAAACTAGCGAAAACACTTGCATTATTATATAATAGATGGTATTATATAAATATAAAGAAAGGAGGAAATATGAGTAAAATAAAAAAACCTAAGAACGTTGAAGTAGCCTTTGAAATCAACTTCAAAATTCTTAAGTTCTCGATTACGATTAAGTGGTAAAAATACCACAGGGCGTAAGCCCTTTCGTGTACACTCATATTATCACATGATGAAAAAAATATATACTAGCAAAAATGGTAAAAAAATTACGATTGAAGTAACTAAGGGAAATAAGAAGGAAAGACAACAGTTTTATATCTTTATTGGAATTGTAGTCATTGCTATTGTTATATGTAAGGCAGTATTTTAAATGACAGATAAAAAAGTAGGGCGACCAGCAGAATACGAAAGTTCCACAACCGCTCAAAATGAAGCAAACAAGCGCTGGGCTGAAAAGAACAAAGAACACAAGAAGTATCTTTCATACCGAACTTATTCACGATCGTTCATTCGCAAGTTAGCAACAGAAGATGACCTCAATGAGTTAGAACAACTTATTCAGGAAAGAAGAGCCAACACAAACAATGATTAATGAATTGTGACGTTTTTATTAACAGTGACACTTTTGTGACACTTTTACTGATAAATGTTGATAAATAAGCGTTTTCAATACCGTTAGTCGGCATAAGGCTCGTAGAGCAAGACTTTTTTTTGTCGTAATTTTTTAATTTTTTGTTTACATCAACGGACTTTGGTGTATACTGAGGGAAATCAAATTTAAAGGAGGAACATTATATGTCATTCGAAGAAAAATTTGATGCAGCAAAGGATAAGTTGGAAGGTGAGGCTAAAGTGGCTGAGGGCAAGGCAAAGGAATTTGCAGCCGATGCTAAAGATGCCACCAAAGATTTTGCCGACAAAACAAAGGATGCTTTTAAAAAGTAGCTAGCGGACCTGGTGGGTGTCCAATAGTGATTCAAGGTAAGACGTTTTTAAATGTCTTACCTTTTTATGTACAATCAGTTTGTTCTGTGGTGGTTCGGTGGCGTTATTTGGCAAATAAACCAAAAGAAAAAGCCTCTAACAAAATGGCTAGAGACTGTTCACTTATTCCATTGTGACCAGTTGGCCCATAATGAGTGTCACCAGGGCTGGAATGAGTATGGCCAACCCGTCCAGGAAGGGAACAGTGACACTAATCAAGAGTGCTCCCAAGAAGAAGGTGGAAATCACTGTGGCAATGTCAATGGCCGTTTGTGCCATTTTAGTGTTGCCACGAAAAAGGCCTTCATAGAGGGCTGCATAGAATGTCCGGAAGTTGCCAGTCATCATCAGTGGCATAAATGGTTCCCCTTTGAGCTTGCGGAATTCTTGTAATTCGGCAGCAGCGGCAAAGGAAAGAATTGATGTGCCCACAAGGTTGGGAACGTGGTCCTGCAGGATTGCGGACAAAACAAGGATGGCCGTCATATACCAAAGGATGAAGCGGCGCTCAGCCGTCTTGCTGGCCCCCTTTTTTTCCAATCCATGCTGGATAACCTTGATTAAAAGGGTACCAAAGCCGAAAGTAAGGAGTGAAATCAGGTAGTGACTTGCCATTGAAAAGTGCATTTTGCCCACGTTAATGCCGAGCAAGATTAAGTTTCCGGTTTGTAAACCGGCAAAGACTTCACCGTGGATTAGATAAGAATAGGCATCTAGTGATCCGGCGGTGAAGGTTAAGAGACTTCCAAAGAGAAGTCGTTCATGTGATGGAAATAAATTTTTAGACAAATCCGTCACCTCCAATACGGATACTATTGTACTGTATTTTGCCTTGTTTGCGTGGATAAAGTGACTGATTTTCAAGGGTTATCAGACTTTTATGATAAAAATCACGATGACTCTTTTAACGTTTAAAAAGGAATGGCTCTGATAAAAGTGCTATACTCAACCTAGAATGAGAAGAAAAAGGGGACAGAATATGAAGTATGGGATGCGGACACCGAGTTTGAAGAAGTCAATTGCGGCTCGAACTTCCGGCCGGGCAACGCGGGCGGTTAAGAAGGCTTTAATTCCAGGTTATGGAACGAAGGGGCGGGGGTGGCTGAATCCCAAAAGGAAGGTTTATAACAAGGTTTATAGCAAAACGACATTTAGTTGGTTTGATTTGTTTAAATGAAATGCCGATTAGTGATGCTTACATGTAAAGATGGTCTTTAGAACAGACCCTAATATTAAAATAATTTTGACACCAATTAAGTAAAATTAAGGGGTCGATAAAATAACTAAGCCTTTATCTTCTAGATGAGGTTTTTTATTTGAGTCAACCATCGGTGACTAATTTTATTAAAAAGGCAGATTCTATAATTAATTCGAACGAGAAAATTTAAAATAAAAACCCAAAGAAT
>NZ_LDUY01000049.1 GCF_001038455.1 Fructobacillus sp. EFB-N1
CAACAATCGACCCATGAAGTTACATAACTACCAGACGCCACTAGAAGTTTTTCGGGGTTGTTCGAATTAAACTTGTAATCTGCCAAATATTATAAATTTTAGACACATTAGTTGTAATGTTTCTGACTTATTTTTTTCAAAAATTCATTTTCATAGCTTGCGCTTACTTTATCATTGGCTTTTTATTTTTACTTGATACAGGAGTCCCCATGCAAATTGCTTTAATTGGAGCGGGTCCGAGAAATCTTGCTATTCTCGACCGCCTTATTCAAAAAGCTGATTCAAACCAGGCCTTAACAATTAATATTTTCGACCCTTACCCGGTTGGTGGTCGCGTTTGGAATCCTTTTTTTGAAAATAATCAAACTTATTTAATGAATACGAATCCCAACCAGGTGACGTTATTTAATGATTATGATATTGGTCAACGTCGCGGTGATGATTTAACGCCAAACCTGCTTACTTGGGCCCAATCTTATGCCCTGGCCTTCTTAAAACAACATCACGAATATCCAATGGCTTATCGTGAGGAAGTTTTATCACTAACATCAATGACTGCCTATGCTTCCCGCGGTTTAATGGGTGTCTATGCGGCTTGGTTCTTTGAAGAAATTCTAAAAAACTGCCCAAGTAATCTTTCCGTGCGCTTTCACCAGGTCGCCGTCAAAAGCTTATTAGAAGCTAATCCAGGTTTTAACATCACGACTACCGATTATAATCATTTTTTTGCTGACAAAGTCGTCTTGGCACTTGGTCACCTTGATGCCGAGTTAAGTGAAAAGAAGAAAGATTTGGAAAAGTTTGCAAAAGAAAAAGGCTTTCACTATTATCCTGCCTCTCACCCGGCGGAAAATGACTTTTCTAACCTGAACGAAAATGATACTGTTTTGGTTCAAGGCCTTGGTCTCTCCTTTTTTGATGATCTCTTGTCTTTGACAGCTGGTAAAGGTGGTTCCTTTTTGACTAAAAAAGATGGATCACTTGTTTACCATCCATCTGGTCATGAGCCACATTTGATCATTGGTTCTGGATCTGGCCTGCCACCCCGAGCACATGGGCTTAATCAAAAAGGAGCAAACGAGCTGTATCAACCACGATTCTTCACGCTCGAACGCATGCAGCGCATTGCGAAAGATTGCGGTGGTCACCTACCCTACAATACTTTCCGCCATGTCTTAGATCAAGAGATGACCTACAAGTATCTAACTAACCAAGTAAACCTGCTTGATAAGCTTTCTGATACAGAAAAAGAAGAAATTTTAGATTTTCTAGAAAATCCAAAAAATTGGCAGCATGTTAACGAAAAGTTTCATCTAAAATTAGATGTGCACATTTCTTGGGAAAAGGAAGCAACCCCTTCCCGTGACGTGACTTCTCTTTCTGCTTTCCGGAAATTCTTCGTTCAACACTTAAAAGAAGATATTGATTCTGCCGCCTTAGGTAATGATAAATCACCCCTAACAGGCGCCTATGACATTCTTCGTGATGTTCGTGGTACTGTACGAACACTTTATAATGACCGTCTTTTTGATGAAGATGATTATCAAAAACTCTTAACTGACTTCAAGCTTTTTGATTCACAGCTATCGGTTGGGCCGCCATTAATTCGAATACGGCAACTTTTGGCCTTAATTAAAGCTAAGCAAGTCACTATTGCCGGTCCAAATTTCAGTGTCGATCATGATCAACAATTCTTTACCGCAACTGACCGATTTGATGAGCATTATCAAGGGACTGCCCTCATTGAGGCACGACTCGGCCGGCCTGATTTCCGCACAGCTAAAAGTCCGTTGCTAAAATCTCTCCGTCAGCACGGCTTAATTGTTGGTGATAATCGAATTATTAACCAGGATGGTACTGCTCCTTTAGCTAATACCATTAAAGTTAATCTGAAAACATTTACTGTTTATAACAAGGAAAATCAGTTAATTCCTAACCTGTTTGTCACTGGCGTTCCTCTAGAAGGCCAAAGTTGGTTCACTACAGTAATCCCCCGACCACACGTGCAAACAATCGCTTTCACTGAAGCAGCTACCGTCGTTCACCAAATTTTAAACCAATAAAAAGAAGGTAGGATGACCTGTACCCTGAAAGTTGTATAACTTTCAGGGTTTTTCTTATGACTAAATTT
>NZ_LDUY01000050.1 GCF_001038455.1 Fructobacillus sp. EFB-N1
GGCTTATATAAGTTACAAATGGCAATGAAACAACCAGATAAGACAAAGACTGGTGTTCACGGATCTAAATATGCTGATTTGAACGATGTAGCGAATGCTATTCGTAAGGCGAATAGAGAGAGCAATGCAGGTATTGCATTTGTTCAGAGCGTTAATTCAGAACTCGGCCCTGACGGCAAAGAACACATGCAGGTAATGACTATCATTACTCATACATCAGGCGAATACATGATGATTGAAGGCCTTCCAGTAAGTGGAAGCAATAACAGTCAAGAAGCGATGAAGGCGGCCACTTATGCTAAGCGTGGTTCATTGATGGCAGCCTTTGGAGTTACGCCAAAAGATGAAGATGATGATGGCGAAGAAATGACTGAATTACAGAAGCATTTGAATAGCGAATTGGAGCAAAAAAGAGCTGTTCAAGCTAAATGTATTGAGCTGTTGAAAACAGTGGCTAAGAGCAAATTAGACATGATTTGGGCAACGTTGGGAATGACGAATGAAGGCGCTAATCAAGTTAAAAAATTGAGCTTTGCAAAAGCTAACGCTCTATACGGTGCAATTAGATATGCAATGAACGAAGATTTGGAGGAAGTCACTAATGATTAATCGAGTGGTATTAATTGGACGAATGACTAAAGATGTAGAACTTCGGTACACGCAATCTGGTACGGCGGTTGGTTCGTTCACGTTAGCTGTCAATCGGCCATTTAAGAACAGCGATGGCGAACGTGAGGCAGATTTTATCAACGCTGTTATCTGGCGTAAACCAGCCGAAAACTTCGCTAACTTTACAGGTAAGGGAGCGCAGGTTGCAATCGAAGGACGGTTGCAAACACGTAACTATGAAAACAATCAAGGACAGCGAGTGTATGTGACTGAAGTAGTAGTTGATAATTTCTCATTGCTTGAATCAAAGGCAGAAGCAGATAAGCGACGCGCAGAAAATGGAACGGAACAACCAGCACAACAGCCAAGCAATAACAAGTTTGCCCAACCAGGAAACAGCGAAATTGATATTAGTGATGACGATCTTCCGTTCTAATTGGTATAGGTATATTAAATGGCAAATAAAAAATACTTTTGGATTAAATTGAGACCTGATTTCTTCAACGATCCTTATATCAAGTTATTAAGAAGAATGGCTGGTGGAGATACTTACACCATCATTTACTTAGAAATGTTAGTAAAGAGTGCCTCGACAAACGGCATGATTTACTTTCAAGGCGCTGGAAATGATATTTCCGAAGAATTATCACTAATGCTTGATGAAAATGTTGAAGATGTTCGAGCACTGCTTGCTTACTTAGAAGCAAAAAAGTTGATTACTCACCCTGAAATCAAACAAGATTTATTCTTGGTTGCAAGCGCTGATATGACTGGTTCTGAAGTGGATTCGGCCAAAAGAGTTCGTGAATTTAGACAACGACAAAAACAAAAAGCGTTACAAAGTAACACCGAAGTAACGAATGGTAACGATAAGTTAGAGATAGAGAAAGAGATAGAGATAGAGACAGATATAGATACCCCCCTTACCCCCCAAAGGGGAGATGATGTGGTATCTGCAAATTCTGCCAAGGAAATGCTGGATATTTTCAATCAGGCTCTTAATCGTAAATTGAAAAACTCAGGCGTGTTTGGCCAACTAGTAATGAAAAATGTATCAGTCACAGAATTTCAGGACGTGATGAATTACATCGTTGATAACTGGACGAAAGACATTATCTCCAACTTCTCAAGTTCAACGCTAGTTAATAAATTTGACAAGTATTCAGACAAGGCCAGTGAGTTTGGTTATCGAGATGGAAAACGTCCAAACAAGAAATCTAAAGGAAACCAAGACTTAACAAAGGCCTATGGTGATTGGGACTTTTAGGAGGTTACATGGAAAGTTTAGCTAATGCTGTGAAAGGGATTGAATCAAGCTTTGAGTCTGTTCCTGCATACAAGCGGGCTAAGCAGAAGCTGAGCGGACTAAATGATGAAGAGATGAAGACTTACATCAAGATGCGTGAAGCAAAGGCTGACCAGGAAGCATATCAAAAGCTAAAGGCATCAGAACACAAGAAGTTTGAAAGCTGGAGCATTTGGGGTGGTGGTGGCCGACAGAAGTTTGACTTCAACAACTGGGATCCAAACCAGCAAGAGAATGTGGCCAAGGCCGAAGAGTTGAAGTTAAAGGCCAGGAAGTTGACCAAGCGTGTGATTGACGGCTCAGGCCTTAATATCTTGCTGGCGGGCAATGCTGGAACAGGTAAGACAGCACTAACGCTGGCAATGGTTCAAGCATTGAAAGAACATTCAGACAAGACAGTTATGTTTGTCAGCACAGTGGCGCTATCAGACAAAGTGCACAACTTCAACGACTATCAGCAACAGGAGCGCTTGCGTTACGCCAAGGAGTTGATGAAAAAGGTCGATGTACTGGTACTAGATGATTTCGGCAGTGAAGCTGGCGGAATGGGTAACAGTGG
>NZ_LDUY01000051.1 GCF_001038455.1 Fructobacillus sp. EFB-N1
GAGCGCCCGTCATGTACTCCTAGTGTAATTACACTATCTTGCACTTTATCGAGCTGATACAGGATTTCTGGGCTATCTAGTTCGATTGTGACCACATTACCCCGCCTGCTTAGTAATTTACCTGCAAATTCCATTCAGATACCTCAATCATCGTAATAAGCGAACCGCCATAACTTGTGGTAATTTGCTAACGAGAAATTACGTCGGTCTTCACCGTAGAATCGATGCAATTGTGTGCGACTAACACCAGTCTTACGTGCTACTTGTGCCATCGTTAGGTGGTTCTTATGGCGTACCGTCACAGACGATTGGCCATCTTATCGCTGATTTCTTTACTTTGACTCATTTCACAACCTCTCAATCGTCAATTTGTAAAACTTACCGTTGATTTCTACGTGCTGTTTTTCTGGCACTTGCGTTTCATTCGTCATAAATGCACTCGTGACAACTTTGTTTCCAATTCCTGCCAGCCATTCTTTTAAATCATTCATCGTCATCTACCTCGTATAATCGCAATTTGTTTCCTGCACTCTTGCGCTTCATGTATGACGGATTAGTCATAAACATCAAATAATCAAATGACCTACCAGTTTCTTTTGAAATCTCATCTATTGTGCCAACTGATATAAATTCATCGCCTTTGTACAGCGCCCATATTCTTTCTGCTTTATTTTTTACCGCCATTTTAAAAATTCCTATAAATGTGTCTTCCGGAAAATCAACATAGCCATCATTTCTTCTTGGCTATCGTGTGGTTGTTTTTCTGCAATCTCCTGCAATTCAGCATTTTTAACAAATTTGGGCTCTTTCACTCTCGTAAGTCCTCCATTCCGCCGAATATAAGTTGATTAGCTTCTTTCTTTGCTATTAGTCGGCTGATAATCTTGGGATTATACGAACGATCAAGACTGTTAGCATCACCGCTAATCTTTTGGTTAGTCGTGACAATGTTTGTCTTGGTTCGCTTGCCGTATTCATCTTTGGCCTGGCGTGCTTCAGCTAACTCGTACATAAACTTCTGCATTGGCTCACTGGCCTGCTTGCCACTGTTACCCATTCCGCCAGCTTCACTGCCGAAATCATCTAGTACCAGTACAT
>NZ_LDUY01000052.1 GCF_001038455.1 Fructobacillus sp. EFB-N1
GTCAAGTCTTAATGCAACAGTTTAAAATTTTTCTTTGAAATAACCTCTTTAAAGCTGATTATAGCAAGGTTTTTAAGTTTTTTAATAATTTGTGTTCACTAAAAAAACTTGCCTATTTTTATCATAGCCAAGGATCCAATTTATGGATTCTTTTTTTATGTGATTCCTGTTATTTGAAGGCGTTGATAACTGAGATGGCGTTTAAAGGCACTCAGACGCGTTTTAAAGCCGTGTAAAGCCATAGGACGTGTATTGATACTCATGACAACTTTTCGAAGCTTTGCGAGGCTTATATGAGCGAAATCTGTTTTCTTTGGAAAGTATTCCCGCAAAGTACGGTTGAAATTCTCGTTGGAACCGCGTTCGTGTGGTGAATACGCATGGGCATAGTAATATTTGATGTTGTTTTTTTGAAAAACCCGTTGGGTCATGGTTGCTAAAAACTCAGTACCACGATCACAAGTAATCGATTTAACAGAACCTTGATATTTCTTCAAAAAACCTTCAATCGCTTCACTTATTGAATAAGCGTACTTATTCTTTACAAGCACCACTTCGGCATATCTCGTTTTTCTTTCGACAAAAGTTAATAACAAATGACTGGATTGCATGGACTCCACACCGTCTAGTTCCCAATGTCCGAAAACTTCACGGCGTTCGATTGCCAATGGTCGTCTTTCAATCGTATGTTGTTGGATGACAGCTCGTTTATCAGAATTTGACTGATGAAGGCTCCTCATTATTTTTTGACTTAAAGCACGCTTATACCGTTTACCTTTTAGTCGTAAACTTTTATTTGAGAGACCCTCAATTTTATTTTGGTTAATCCAGTTGTATATGCAACGGGCTGATACGCCAAAATTATGACTACCGTAAACAATCTGTTCTGGTGACCATTTATCTTCCAAAATTCTTTTTTTAATGATGCTTGCACGATGATTGGATAATTTACGTGGACGCAACCTTATTTTTGAGTGTTTGTTGTATTCAGCAAGTTGATGCGCTGAGAGCGCTCGATACATTTTTTTAGCACGGTTTGCTGGCAAACGTATCCCCATTCGTTGATGCTTGGTGGCACGTTGTATTTCTCTGGTAATAGTGGAACGAGCAAAACCTAGACGAGTGGCAATTTGTGATAGAGAATAACCTTCTCCAATCCAGGTTTCTAATTTGACACGATCTTCTAAAGTTAAGTGACGGCAATCCATTGTAAATACCTCTTAATATAAGACGAATACTTTGATTAATTTACATCGTGATAAAAATAAACAACTACCTAATATTATTACAGATTAAGAACTGATTGTATTAAACATATATTTATAAATATAATTGCATTTATACATATGATTGGATATAATAATAGAGTAAAATAAAAAAAATTAAAAGGAGAAAAATGATGGAAACTGAAGGGCCGTTATCAGAAAGAAATCACCAAAAACAATCAGCAGAAGATGAAAAGCAGCGTCCTACCCCTTCTGCAACACCGCGCGTAAAACGAGAGAATAAAAAGCAATATGTCATCATGATGAAGCCATCAATTCATGATGAAGCAATGCTCAATGCAGCCGATCAAGGGTTAAGCTTTTCTGCTTTATTGGAACAACTTCTAAAAGATTATTTAAAAAAGTAATTATATTTATAGGTGGTACTTGGGGAGATAAAACATGCAAAAATATTATCCATACACAGAAACTAGCACAGGTGGTGCCATCTTTGGCTTTTTGTTTGTTGCCATGTATTTTGTCTTCTGGTTTGGGACGATTTATCTAGCTTGGCGT
>NZ_LDUY01000053.1 GCF_001038455.1 Fructobacillus sp. EFB-N1
AAATTATTTGGTTGGTCTTCGTGAATAATATGGTCCAACTTTGAGTGAAGAATCCTGATTTCTTCTTCTGATTTCAAGTTGATATGATAATCATTCTTCGAGTTCATCCGGTCATAGTCACTGGCACGATTCTGGCTCATCATAATCAATGGCGCCTGGAGTGCAGACACCATAGATAAGAAGAGGTTAAGCAGAATGAATGGAAACGGGTCAAAATTAGCCCCAAATAGGTGTAATGAGTTGATTGTAATCCAACTAACCAGCACGACGATAAAACCAATCAGGAACGTCCAACTACCGCCAAATTTGGCCACTCTATCAGCTACCTTTTGGCCAAATGTCATTGATTGCTGAACTTGCTTATCAACATCAACAATATCATAGCTGTGGTCGTTCATCATTTTGCCCATTCGCTTGTCTAAACGATTGGTGTGCTTGTGGTCTTCTTTAATAATCTTATCAAGTTTATCTTTATTCACATCACTCTCCTATCAAGCATGATTCCAGAACTTGTCGGCATCGAACCAGATAATACCATTACCATCTAAGAAGTCGATTCCAACGGCGTTAGCGTTCTCTGAATAGCGGTCAATCGTACCAGATTGGTATTGTGGCTTGAACTTAACTTGAACACCATCTTCAAAAGTACGGCCATTTGGATCAGACAAATCGTTCAACAAATCAGTTGGAATACCATTGTCTGCCCATGAGAATGGGTCAGCACACAAGTCATCATCCATTACTTGATAGATTCCGTTCACTCGTTGGCAAGTGTTGCAAGTGAATGGCCCACTCAGAACGAAACGGTCGCCACCAGCTTGGAACTTTTGGATTGCGGTTTGTGCCACTGGTTGTGGTGCTGAAGTGGCTGTTTGAGTTGGCACATAACCACCACCATTGTTAATGCCATTAGCTCGGTCAGCAATTTCTTGCAACTTGCCAACCAATTGACCTGGACAGGCCGTGCTAATGAACTGAGAGTGTGGGAACAAGTTCTTGTAAGGTACAACTTGACCAAATCCGTAACGCTTGGCAATGTCAGCTACCAACTTAGCACTCGATTCAATAGTGGCCTGTGCAATGTCGTAAGTTGGCGCACCGTTGATATTGCAATGTTCAATACCAATTGAAGTTAAATTGGCATTCCAATCGCCCGCGTGCCATGCTGTGTTCTCTTCGTCTACATAGGAACGAATCTCGCCATTTGGCCCAATACCATAGTGAGCTGATGCCTGACGACTGTTCCAAATGCCAGGAACTGAATCATAGTCAGTCGTGGCCATATGGTGAATCACGAT
>NZ_LDUY01000054.1 GCF_001038455.1 Fructobacillus sp. EFB-N1
GAGCGCCCGTCATGTACTCCTAGTGTAATTACACTATCTTGCACTTTATCGAGCTTATACAGGCTATCAGAGCTATCTAGCTCAATTGTGACAACATTACCCCGCCTGCTTAGTAATTTACCCGCAAATTCCATTCAGGCACCTCAATCATCGTAATAAGCGAACCGCCATAACTTTTGATAAATTTCATCAGAGAACACTCTCCGATTGTTGCTAAAGAATTCATTCAGCTTCGTCCTACTTATGTCGGTCTTACGTGCCATTTGAGACAAAGTTAAATTGTTGTTGCTACGTTCTTCTCTGATTTTCTTGGCAAGATTCATGCTAATTTCTTTCGTCATGTTTCACAGCCTCTCAATCGTTAACTTATAAATCTTGCCACCAACTTCAACATGCTGGTTGGCTGTAATTCCTGATAGCGCTGTGTGTTCAAGCGCTTCAACGGCCATACTGGCCACTCGTTCTTTATCGTTCATAATCACAATTGCACCTCCAGTAAGTAATCAGTTGTTACTCGGTACTTGTAGGCCATTCGCTTCAGAATGAATAAGTTTGGCTTAACAATCCCCTTCTCGATACGTCCCAGATCTTTCTCGTCAATTCCAATAATCTCGCTGGCATCAGCCAACTTTAACTTGGCACGCAATCGTGCTTTCTTGTAAGTCGTTGTCATTTTAAAAATTCCTATGTGTCTTCCTGAATATCAACATAGCCATCATTTCTTCTTGGCTATCGTGTGGTTGTCTCTCTGCCATCTCCTGCAATTCAGCATTTTTAACAAATTTGGGCTCTTTCACTCTCGCAAGTCCTCCATTCCGCCAAAGATAAGTTGATTAGCTTCTTTCTTTGCAATGAGTCGGCTGATAATCTTGGGATTATATGAGCGGTCAAGACTGTTAGCATCTCCGCTAATCTTTTGATTCGTCGTGACAATGTTTGTCTTGGTTCGCTTGCCAAATTCGTCTTTGGCCTGGCGTGCTTCGGCTAACTCGTACATAAACTTTTGCATTGGCTCACTGGCCTGCTTACCACTGTTACCCATTCCGCCAGCTTCACTGCCGAAATCATCTAGTACCAGTACAT
>NZ_LDUY01000055.1 GCF_001038455.1 Fructobacillus sp. EFB-N1
CTGATGAAATTCATGGCGAAGTTGGTAGCGAATGGGATTTGGAACAATACACAGGACTACGTGACAAAAACGGAAAAGAAATCTACGAGGGCGATATTGTCCAATTCAAACCTTTTCCATACCAAAGAGGTGTTGTTATTTTCGAAGGATTCGGTTTTAACATAGAAGGATTTTGGGACTCATCATATGATTGTCCGAGTTATGCGTTTTCTGAAGGAAACAATTACGAGGTCATCGGTAACATTCACGAGAATCAAGAACTGTTGGAGGTCGTTGATGGATAAAGTTTTATTTTCAAGCAAAAAAGACGACTGGGAAACACCGACTGATTTATTTGAAAAGTTAAATAAAAAATTCAAGTTTGATTTAGATGCATGTGCCAATGATAGTAACCATAAATTAAGTAATTATTATTCAGTGGGTAATAGCTGTTTGGAACATGATTGGCAGGGTAATGTTTTTATGAATCCACCTTATGGGAGAGACATGTACTCGTTTATTAAAAAGGCATACGAGGAACACCTAAGAGATAAAAACAGATTTATTGTCATGCTGATTCCATCAAGAACTGATACGAAGTATTGGCATGAGTTCATTCAAGACAAGGCTGTTGTTAAGTTTATCAGGGGCCGTTTGAAGTTTGAGGTGAGTGGACAGCCAAAAGATGCGGCACCATTCCCCAGTTGCTTAGTCGTATATGGATTTTAATTTAGGAGAATAAAAAAATGAAAAATTATATTAAGTGGTTGGGTACAGAAATTAAGTCATTGAACACAGCT
>NZ_LDUY01000056.1 GCF_001038455.1 Fructobacillus sp. EFB-N1
TTCATTCAGCCATTCTCGTACCAGATTGACGGAAAGCGTGACCTTGATTTAATGAACGTTGGTGAGAATAGCCTTAGTCCAACAGTGGTGACGAGTGACAATATCGAGGTTATCAAGAACGGTCGTTCGTATCTGTTCAGTCCTGATAAATCGAAAGATTATCTGTTCTCATTAGAACGGGGCAATAATCATGTGACGATTAAGGGCAATGCGACAGTTCGATTTGTGATTCAAAGTGAGGTGTTGCTCTAATGTACCGAGTAATTGTATATAAGAACGCCAATGACCAGGTCGGTGAGGTTCTACATGAGCCTCGAAACTATGGTAATAAGGCCATATCAGGCGAGTTGGATATGCAGTTCAACGGTATCTCAACAGCCTCATTTACAATCACGATGCAGAACAGCCTCTATCGTCAGTCAGAAGCGATTGCTAACCTCGTGAAGGTAGTTGATACCAATACGGGCAAGGTCGTCTTTGACGGCCGTGTAGTTAAGATTGACGGCTCTTTCAGCGGTAGCCATACGCAAGTCTTGCAATGCGAGGACTGTTTGGCCTTTTTGCATGACAGCACGCAAGTCTATCGGAAAGTCCAAGACACCACGATTCGAGATTTCTTGCAGATGATTGTAGATGAACACAATCGACAGGTAGAGCCATACAAACGTTTCCAGCTCGGTAGAGTGACTGTGACGAACAGCACTGATAATGTCTATCGTTATACAGACGATGCGCAGGATACATTTGACACAATTAAAGATAAATTGGTAAGTCGCTTAGGCGGCTTTTTAATTTGGCACCGTGACGGTAATGGCCAACTGGTGTTGGAGTATTTAGCCAGCGTTGGCGAACATATCGATACACCAATCAAGTTGGGTAAAAACTTGAAAAGTGCCAAGCGTGAATATGATGTCCGAGATATTATCACTCGCCTAGTACCAATCGGTTCGCCAATTGAGCAAGAACAGACTGAACAGTCTAGTGATGACAC
>NZ_LDUY01000057.1 GCF_001038455.1 Fructobacillus sp. EFB-N1
GAAGCAGAGTATCAGAAAATTGTTGATATTGCTGACCAAGAACTGAATAAAACGGGCTTGATTGCATTAATTAAGTTGCAACGAATTTATGAACGAGTCCAAGAATCAGCATCCTCAAAAGAACATAACCATTTCAGGGACATGAATCAAGAACTTGCGTTAATTGCACTTCCTAAATCTAGAGACTGGGCGCATGAACAATTTGTCGAGAAAGAGAAGAATTACATTTGGAAGTATAAAAAGACTGATGAAGATGGTGATACTTGGTATCTTGAGAAAGATAGTGGGCTAATTGTACCAGGCCTTCCTTCAAAAACATTTGATTCGTTCACGGAAAAAGAAGTCATTGAAGCTGGTTATAACCCAGACATGTACGACAAGAAAGAGGTGGAATGATGAGACTATCTGATCGTATTGGAAATAATGAATGGTGCCAGTCTTGTTTGAAACGAAGAGTTAATAAAGGTTATAGTCAATGTCTTTTCTGCCAACGAAAAATAGCAAAAGAATCTATTGACTACTACAAAGTAGGATACGGAGATGGATATGTAGCGGCACAAATCGAAATGCTTACATTAGGCACAAATAGAGCTGATTTGATAGATGATCAACGGCAACTTAAAGTTCCAAAAAAATCAAAAATTGACTATTACTTTGGATTCAAAGAAGGCCAGAATAAATATCAAGATGATTACAGTATGGATGCAGCGTTTGGATTTGATTTATAAAGGAAATGATTATTTATGAGAGAGATTAAGTTTAGGGCGTGGGATAAATACGCTAAAGAAATTGTTTTTGCTAAAACGATTGACTTTGGTACAAACGGTGCAGAGTGCATTGTTGATTCTGATGAAATTCATGGCGAAGTTGGTAGCGAATGGGATTTGGAACAATACACAGG
>NZ_LDUY01000058.1 GCF_001038455.1 Fructobacillus sp. EFB-N1
TACCAATCGGTTCGCCAATTGAGCAAGAACAGACTGAACAGTCTAGTGATGACACGGCGGCGGCTCAACCAAAGACAACTATTGAATCAGTCAATAACGGTATTCGATACTTAGACGACACGGCCTTAATTGGACGCTTTGGCATTATTCAGAAAGCGGTTGAGTGGAACAATGTAAAAGTTCCTAGCATTCTGAAGAGCAAAGGACAGGATTACCTGCAGAATCAGCGAGTCGGTTTGCTGACATGGTCGGTTGATGTGGTCGATATATCGTTACTAGATAATGCTTATAAGTCGTTTGAAATGGGTAACTTTTACCCAATATATGACCAGTTCTTGGGTCTGGTGGAAGATTTGCAAGTTGTGGCAAAAAAACTTGACATTACGCAACCGCATAAGATGTCACTCACGATTGGAACGAAGAATCGGACGCTATCACAGTACCAGTTAGATTATCAGGCGGCTATGCAATATGCCCAGCAACAACGGCAGAACGCTCAACAGACTGCTAATGATTTGAAGAATCGAATTAAGGAACTGTTAGAAGTGACTAATCGTATTCCCGAACAGGATAAAGAGATTGCTGATTTACAAGCACGGCTGAAAGAACTTGAATCACAACAGTCACAATTCTTTGACGGTGCGATTGTTGATGTTTCCGAGTTCCAAGGTGATATTGACTGGAATAAGGTCAACAGTGCAGGACTAGCGTTGGCAATTGTCAGAGTGCAGTACGGTGCTAATCGTGCTGATTTGAAGTATCAACGAAACC
>NZ_LDUY01000059.1 GCF_001038455.1 Fructobacillus sp. EFB-N1
CCCCACTGCTTCTCACGCAACCATTTAGCCAACGTCCGACTATTACTATCAACAACGCCATTCTTAATGTCTTGTGAAAACTCGTTATCACTCGGGATATGAGTTGGGTCTCGGTACTGATTGCCATTACCAGCCTGTGGTGTGATATCCACGAAGCCATTATCATTTGCCATTTGCTACTCCTTTCTTAAATACTGATTTTTGAATCTATCAGAGTAATTCTTACTCATGTCAACATTACCGTTAATACCGTCCACTGCACCCGAACTAGTGTATTGCCACAAGTCGTATGCATGGTCTGGTGGCGTTGAACGATAGGCTGGAATCATAATTGAACCAGCACGGCTAACGTTCAAATTGAACGAGTTGTACAACTGATTGGCAATGTACAGGACAATCTTGCTGTCTGGTACACCCAAGCTGTTTAACTTATTCATATAGGCCTCGACAATGCCACGCATATTGCTTCCAGTGGTTTCTTCCACGTCAATCATATAGAAGCGTGGTTGCTTGCCGTTGCTTGCCTGCTGTGTCCTTGTATAAAGCGCCTGTGCTTCGTTTTCAGCACTAGCAGTATCATTAGCAGTCATGTATGAATAAACGGCGTAATTAGCCCCAATACTGCCTAATGCTGACAGGTTTCGTTGATACTTCAAATCAGCACGATTAGCACCGTACTGCACTCTGACAAA
>NZ_LDUY01000060.1 GCF_001038455.1 Fructobacillus sp. EFB-N1
TTTTTTAGTCATAAATACCCCTATACCAATTTCTATTACCAGTAATTTAAGTTGTAAATCTTGGCTATTTTTTCGTCCACAGGCACGCCTTGCAAATGATATTCAGCCATGCGCTCTTTTTCTTCGTGATGGAATAAATCGTGGTGCTGGCGACACAACGCAATCAAACGCCGTCCCTTGTGATTAATCTTTGTGCGGTCATTGCCCATTCCAACCTTGCTCCCGGTTATATGGTGATGGTCCGCCTTTAGTCCGCAAATCACGCAACGCTTATTCATCAAACAGGCATACTCATAGCGAGCAATGGCTGGATCGTCTAAGTGGTCTAATGGCCGGTATCTAAGTGCTATATTGTGTTGCAAACAAAACTCGAGAAGCATATTAATCAGCAAATTAGTGTCCGACATGTTGCCAGTAGCGTCTGACATGCTGAAGTCTTCGATTCCGTAATACTTCGCCATCTCGCTCTTGAAATAGCCGTATATTCTCTGTTCAAAATCTGCTTCGCTTCCACCAATTGCTGCAGTTGCAATGTCCTGCATTATTGACCAAGCAAATTTACGCTGTTTAGGGCTCACAGAGCGCCCGTCATGTACTCCTAGTGTAATTACACTATCTTGCACTTTATCGAGCT
>NZ_LDUY01000061.1 GCF_001038455.1 Fructobacillus sp. EFB-N1
TACCAATCGGTTCGCCAATTGAGCAAGAACAGACTGAACAGTCTAGTGATGACACAGCGGCTGCTCAACCAAAGACAACTATTGAATCGGTCAACAACGGGATTCGTTACCTAGACGACACAGCTTTGATTAGTCGCTTTGGCATTATTCAGAAGGCTGTCGAGTGGAACAATGTAAAAGTTCCTAGCATTCTAAAGAGCAAAGGACAGGATTACCTGCAAAATCAGCGAGTCGGATTGCTAACGTGGTCGGTTGATGTGGTCGATATATCGTTACTAGATAATGCTTATAAGTCATTTGAAATTGGTAATTTCTATCCAATATATGACCAGTTCTTGGGTCTGGTTGAAGATTTGCAAGTGGTAGCGAAAAAATTGGACATTACGCAACCGCATAAGATGTCACTCACGATTGGAACGAAGAATCGGACACTATCACAGTACCAGTTAGATTATCAGGCGGCCATGCAGTATGCCCAGCAACAACGTCAGAACACTCAACAGACTGCTAATGATTTGAAGAATCGAATTAAGGAACTGTTAGAAGTGAC
>NZ_LDUY01000062.1 GCF_001038455.1 Fructobacillus sp. EFB-N1
AAAACTATTGACGAGTAGGAGGGCAGGCGCTATACTAGTTATTGTTCGTTACGAAGCAAACGTGCTTCTAGCGAGGCGCTGGTTATATTAGATGACCGGCAGTTGATAAAAGCTTTTCAGAAAGTTGTTGACATCGTTCAACATTCCTGATAAACTAATCAAGTTGCCCTAACAAAGCAGCTCAAATAACTTTCCAAATTAGTTGTTGACTTTGCTTCACGGCTATGGTAAACTAAACGAGTTGCCCAACAAGGCATCGCACATTGAAAACTGAACAAAACTTTGAACAAACAAATCTGTAACGGTGGCTACTTGGTAAGTAGTCACAAACAAATTTGCGAAGTCAATTCGTAACAAACAATAAACGGATAGGCGTTATCGAGAGATAGCAACTAGTCAGTTTAATCGAAGAGCAATCTTCAAACTTTTAACATGAGAGTTTGATCCTGGCTCAGGATGAACGCTGGCGGCGTGCCTAATACATGCAAGTCGAACGCGCAGCGAAGAGTGCTTGCACTCTTCAAGCGAGTGGCGAACGGGTGAGTAACACGTGAATAACCTACCGAAAAGCAGGGGATAACATTTGGAAACAGATGCTAATACCGTATAAAACGTGCTGTCGCATGACAAAACGTTAAAAGGTCCGTTTGGACCACTTTTTGATGGATTCGCGGTGCATTAGTTAGTTGGTGGGGTAAAGGCCCACCAAGACGATGATGCATAGCCGAGTTGAGAGACTGACCGGCCACATTGGGACTGAGACACGGCCCAAACTCCTACGGGAGGCTGCAGTAGGGAATCTTCCACAATGGGCGAAAGCCTGATGGAGCAACGCCGCGTGTGTGATGAAGGCTTTCGGGTCGTAAAGCACTGTTGTATGGGAAGAACGGTAAGGGTAGGAAATGACCTTTACATGACGGTACCATACCAGAAAGGGACGGCTAAATACGTGCCAGCAGCCGCGGTAATACGTATGTCCCGAGCGTTATCCGGATTTATTGGGCGTAAAGCGAGCGCAGACGGTTCGATAAGTCTGAAGTGAAAGCCCACAGCTCAACTGTGGAAGTGCTTTGGAAACTGTCGAACTTGAGTGCAGTAGAGGTAAGTGGAACTCCATGTGTAGCGGTGGAATGCGTAGATATATGGAAGAACACCAGTGGCGAAGGCGGCTTACTGGACTGCAACTGACGTTGAGGCTCGAAAGTGTGGGTAGCAAACAGGATTAGATACCCTGGTAGTCCACACCGTAAACGATGAACACTAGGTGTTAGAGGGTTTCCGCCCTTTAGTGCCGAAGCTAACGCATTAAGTGTTCCGCCTGGGGAGTACGACCGCAAGGTTGAAACTCAAAGGAATTGACGGGGACCCGCACAAGCGGTGGAGCATGTGGTTTAATTCGAAGCAACGCGAAGAACCTTACCAGGTCTTGACATCCTTTGAAGGTACTAGAGATAGTGCTGTTTTCTTCGGAAACAAAGTGACAGGTGGTGCATGGCCGTCGTCAGCTCGTGTCGTGAGATGTTGGGTTAAGTCCCGCAACGAGCGCAACCCTTATGTTTAGTTGCCAGCATTCAGTTGGGCACTCTAGACAGACTGCCGGTGACAAACCGGAGGAAGGCGGGGACGACGTCAGGTCATCATGCCCCTTATGACCTGGGCTACACACGTGCTACAATGGCGTATACAACGAGCAGCGAACTCGCGAGGGTAAGCGAATCTCTTAAAGTACGTCTCAGTTCGGATTGTAGTCTGCAACTCGACTACATGAAGTCGGAATCGCTAGTAATCGCGGATCAGCATGCCGCGGTGAATACGTTCCCGGGTCTTGTACACACCGCCCGTCACACCATGGGAGTTTGTAATGCCCAAAGCCGGTGGCCTAACCTTTTAGGGAGGAGCCGTCTAAGGCAGGACAGATGACTGGGGTGAAGTCGTAACAAGGTAGCCGTAGGAGAACCTGCGGCTGGATCACCTCCTTTCTAAGGATAATCGGAGCGTTACAGGGACTTAAGTGTCAATTTGATTTGTGTCAAAGTTTTGTTTAGTTTTGAGTGCGTGAAGCACAACCAGCGTATGGGGGATTAGCTCAGCTGGGAGAGCACCTGCTTTGCAAGCAGGGGGTCAGCGGTTCGATCCCGCTATTCTCCATTGGCCAGAAGAAAGCCTTTTGGCCAAAAGCTAGTACATTGAAAACTGAATAATCAAGAAATTCTTTTAAAATGATTCAGAGGTGAATCATCTAAATGAACCGAGAAACAACACAAGTTCTTTAAAAAGAACGGTTTAATCGCAGGTCTTTAAAGACCAACTCATAAAACTGATCCAACTGATAAAGTTGTGGTTAAGTGAATAAGGGCGCGTGGTGGATGCCTTGGCACTAGGAGCCGATGAAGGACGTGACTAACTACGATAAGCTTTGGTGAGCGGTAAGTAAGCTATGACCCAGAGATTTCCGAATGGGGAAACCCAGCACATAGAAGTGCTATCCATATCTGAATACATAGGATATGAGAAGGAATACGCTGTGAACTGAAACATCTCATTAGCAGCAGGAGCAGAAAGAAAAATCGATTCCCTGAGTAGCGGCGAGCGAAACGGGAAAAGCCCAAACCAGTGTGCTTGCATGCTGGGGTTGTAGGACTGTCGTTGAGTTACCAAGATAGAAGTTAGGTGAAAACGTTGGGAAGCGTTGTCAAAGAGGGTGATAACCCCGTAACCGAAAGCTTCTGTCCTCTAGACAGGATCCTGAGTACGGCCGGACACGTGAAATCCGGTCGGAATCCGCGGGGACCATCCCGTAAGGCTAAATACTCCCTAGTGACCGATAGTGAACCAGTACCGTGAGGGAAAGGTGAAAAGCACCCCGGAAGGGGAGTGAAATAGTTCCTGAAACCACGACGCCTACAAGAAGTCAGAGCCCGTTAAAGGGTGATGGCGTGCCTTTTGTAGAATGAACCGGCGAGTTACGGTATCGTGCGAGGTTAAGGTGAAAAAACCGGAGCCGTAGCGAAAGCGAGTGTGAATAGCGCGAATAGTACGATGCTGTAGACCCGAAACCAGGTGACCTACCCATGGTCAGGATGAAGGTGAGGTAAAACTTACTGGAGGTCCGAACCGGTGCATGTTAAAAAATGCTCGGATGAACTGTGGGTAGCGGTGAAATTCCAAACGAACTTGGAGATAGCTGGTTCTCTCCGAAATAGCTTTAGGGCTAGCCTCATGATGAGCATACTGGAGGTAGAGCACTGTTAAGCCTAGGGGCCCATCTCGGGTTACCAAAGTTTGATAAACTCCGAATGCCAGATATGTATACATGGGAGTCAGACGATGAGTGATAAGATCCACCGTCGAAAGGGGAACAGCCCAGACTGCCAGTTAAGGTCCCTAAATATATGTTAAGTGGAAAACGATGTGATAGTGCATAGACAACTAGGATGTTGGCTTAGAAGCAGCCACCATTTAAAGAGTGCGTAATAGCTCACTAGTCGAGTGCCATTGCGCGGAAAATGTACCGGGGCTAAACATATTACCGAAACTGCAGGCGTGTATAACACGCGATAGGAGAGCGTTGTAAGGGCAACGAAGGTCGACCGTGAGGACGGCTGGAGCGCTTACAAGTGAGAATGCCGGTATGAGTAGCGAAAGACAGGTGAGAATCCTGTCCACCGAATGACTAAGGATTCCTGGGGAAGGCTCGTCCACCCAGGGTAAGTCGGGACCTAAGGCGAGGCCAAGAGGCGTAGTCGATGGCTAACAGGTTGAGATTCCTGTACCAGTGTAAAGCGTTTGACCAATGGAGGGACGCAGGAGGCTAACAGATCATACTATTGGATGTATGTGCAAGCAGTAAGTCTGGAAGAGAGTGAAATGCTTTCTTCTGCTAAGGACAAGCTGTGATGCGGAGTGAAATAAAGTAACGAAGTCTGTGACGTCACACTGCCAAGAAAAGCTTCTAGGGAGCAATACACTGCCCGTACCGCAAACCGACACAGGTAGTCGAGTGGAGAACACTAAGGTGAGCGAGAGAACCCTCGTTAAGGAACTCGGCAAAATGACCCCGTAACTTCGGGAGAAGGGGTGCTGGACTCCGGTCCAGCCGCAGTGAAAAGGCCCAGGCGACTGTTTATCAAAAACACAGGTTTCTGCAAAATCGTAAGATGAAGTATAGGGGCTGACGCCTGCCCGGTGCTGGAAGGTTAAAAGGAGTGCTTAGCTTCGGCGAAGGTACGAATTGAAGCCCCAGTAAACGGCGGCCGTAACTATAACGGTCCTAAGGTAGCGAAATTCCTTGTCGGGTAAGTTCCGACCCGCACGAAAGGCGTAACGATCTGGGCACTGTCTCAACGAGGGACTCGGTGAAATTTAAATACCCGTGAAGATGCGGGTTACCCGCGACAGGACGGAAAGACCCCATGGAGCTTTACTGTAGCTTGATATTGAATGTTTGTGCTGCTTGTACAGAATAGGTAGGAGGCAAAGAAAGTTGGACGCTAGTCTAGCTGGAGCCAACAAGTGGGATACTACCCTCGTTGTATGAACATTCTAACAGCGGCCACTAATCGTGGTCCTGGACAGTGTCTGGTGGGCAGTTTGACTGGGGCGGTCGCCTCCTAAAAGGTAACGGAGGCGCTCAAAGGTTTGCTCAGAATGGTTGGAAATCATTCGTAGCGTGTAAAGGCAAAAGCAAGCTTGACTGCGAGAGAGACAACTCGAGCAGGTACGAAAGTAGGACTTAGTGATCCGGTGGTTCCGCATGGAAGGGCCATCGCTCAACGGATAAAAGCTACCCTGGGGATAACAGGCTCATCTCCCCCAAGAGTCCACATCGACGGGGAGGTTTGGCACCTCGATGTCGGCTCATCGCATCCTGGGGCTGTAGTCGGTCCCAAGGGTTGGGCTGTTCGCCCATTAAAGCGGTACGCGAGCTGGGTTCAGAACGTCGTGAGACAGTTCGGTCCCTATCCGTCGCGGGCGTTGGAAATTTGAGAGGAGCTGTCCTTAGTACGAGAGGACCGGGATGGACATACCGCTGGTGTACCAGTTGTTTTGCCAAAGGCATTGCTGGGTAGCTACGTATGGATGAGATAAACGCTGAAAGCATCTAAGTGTGAAACTCGCCTCGAGATGAGATTTCCCATCTAATGAATAGAGTAAGACCCCTCAGAGAAGATGAGGTAGATAGGCTAGAAGTGGAAGCGCAGTGATGCGTTGAGCGGACTAGTACTAATCGGTCGAGGACTTAACCAAAGAGTCAATGAGTAGCGGTTTATTTGGAAAAAAGAAGAGTAAAGATTATTTAGTTTTGAGTGTAAAAGCTCAAAGGTGTCGTGTTGATGGCATAGAGGAACCACCTGTACCCATCTCGAACACAGAAGTTAAGCTCTATAGCGCCGAAAGTAGTTGCCGGAACGCTGGCTGCGAGGATAGGACGA
>NZ_LDUY01000063.1 GCF_001038455.1 Fructobacillus sp. EFB-N1
CTCCCAGAAATAGGGGCTGGTCTTTTTTTTATGAAAAGGGTCCTTGCTCAATTTGGCCAAAACTAATTGGTCTAGCTCTCATAATCCCAATGGCAAGCCTTTTGACCTTTGTGAAAAAATCAATTCTGAGAATCTTGATGAGATTGTTTTTTAAACCTTTTACTAACGATAAAATAAGCTGTCATCATAATATAAAAAATAATCGTAGATACAATATCATGTAACAAATTATTCGAGCTGAACACAAAATGAATAACCAAAAAATAGACCAACGCTCCGATTAAATTATTTAGATAAATTGACCCAATAAACTTTTTCATAAATAATTCTCCTAATTTCTTATTCCAATAAAAACATTGTATCTTGAAATTTCTCGTCAGCAAAACACCATCTTTTGGGTACAAAAAAAGTACCGATTGCGGTCGGTACTTTTCAGGAGGAACTCTCGTACCTCTGTTGTTATTTATATTATAACACGATATAAAAACTTTGAATCAGGTACAATTAGATTGCTTTGCATTGCGGAAAAAGCAAAGCGAAAGGAGGTAACTCTTGTGTTAACTCTGTTGTTAAGTGAGGCATTTACAATTTTAAATCTTGTACTTGCCGAAACGATCAAAGACTATTTCGCTAACAAGCGGAAGTAACTTTGGAAAACGATTGGTGCAAACCAGTCGTTTTTTTTTAGCCCTAAAAATCAAAAAAGCCATTTTAAGACCAAAAATCTGTACATACAGCGTACGTACAACAGGTGAAACCGACAAAATTTACCCCATTTTCTGTACATACGCTGTATGTACAAGAAAAAATGAAGGTGGACGCGGGAAATCCCCACACTGTGGGGGCCAACGCTTGCGTATGGACAATTTCCCCTTATGCTCTGTTTTGATGATTTTGTACACACGCTGTACATACGACGTGTACATACAGCGTATGTACAGCATTCAATCACTATAAGATTTATTGAGACCCTTTATTCGTGGGGATTGGGGCAACAACCCAAAAAATTCAGGAAAAATACAAAAAACTTGATTTAGAATATCAGCATAGTGACTAGTCACATGCTAAACTTGCCAAAGAGAATGAATCACTAAATTTATTTAGAATACTTCATCTTATCCGAAATTCATCAAGTGATGACCTAACGGTCATCTGGCCTACTTAT
>NZ_LDUY01000064.1 GCF_001038455.1 Fructobacillus sp. EFB-N1
GTGTCTTAACACCATCCGTCACTTCTTTTTGAGTACTATTGTCTGGTGTCTTAACGCCATCCGTCACCACATTTTGGGAAATCGTCTCTTGATTCCAAACAGACAATGAAGATGTAGAGTTATCAGCATTTGCTATATTTCCATTGTGTAAAATAATAACAGCAAACATAGATAGCCCACATACTAAAAACTTCCCACACTTATACAAACGATAATGTGCTCTACTAATACCCATATAAAAATTTCCTTCTTTCATAAATACGATGTAATTTAAACAAACACTTACAATGTGCCATTATTCACTTTTCGGAGAAAAAAAGCAATTTTCATACTTTTTTATAAAAAAAATTCAATCGCATTTACAAATGTTATAGAAAAATAATGTAAACTAAATATCATCTTAAATTTTCATATCACTTACTGCTATAAACAATTCCCTTTAAACCTATAAAAAAATAATTTCAAAATTAGTTAGTTAACATAATGTGCGTTACCGAAAGTAAAAAAGACCAGCTCCCAGAAATAGG
>NZ_LDUY01000065.1 GCF_001038455.1 Fructobacillus sp. EFB-N1
ATAAGTAGGCCAGATGACCGTTAGGTCATCACTTGATGAATTTCGGATAAGATGAGGTATTCTAAATAAATTTAGTTCTCCATTCTTTTTGCAAGCAAAGCATGTGAGTACTCACTATGCTGATATTCTAAATTAGGTTTTTTGTATTTTTCCTGATTTTTCATTTTTTTGGGGCGTTGCCCCAATCCCCACGAATAAAGGGCATCAATAAATCTTATAGTGATTGAATGCTGTACATACGCTGTATGTACACGTCGTATGTACAGCGTATGTACAAAATCCTCCAAACAGAGCATAAGGGGAAATGATACTCACGCAAGCGTGGTACCCCATAGTATGGGGATTTCCCGAGTACTCAGCCATTTTTTCTTGTACATACAGCGTATGTACAGAAAATGGGGTAAATTTTGTCGGTTTCACCTGTTGTACGTACGCTGTATGTACAGATTTTTGGTCTTAAAATGGCTTTTTTGATTATGATTTATATGGATTCAGACGAAAAGAAGAGCTCTCATAAAGATTCTCATGAAGGGGAATTTCACAAAAGCAGAATGGCTTCAGATTCGCTTTCTGAGAAGTAGACCAATTGTTTAGGATCAAATTGAGCAAGGACCCTTTTCATAAAAAAAAGACCAGCCCCTATTTCTGGGAG
>NZ_LDUY01000066.1 GCF_001038455.1 Fructobacillus sp. EFB-N1
ATTCTTTGGGTTTTTATTTTAAATTTTCTCGTTCGAATTAATTATAGAATCTGCCTTTTAACTAAGAGTTAATATTATTGATGGATTTCTGGTTATTGAGATCATTATTATTCTATTTTTGGAATAATGGAATTCCATTTGGAAATCAATGAACCAGCTTCGAGTGCTATTACTATTGTGCCTAAACCAATAGGACCATGAACGATAAAAGCTAAAATGACAACAATAATATCTTGAAAGCTTCGGACATCACTATATTTTAGGTTCGTTTGTTTTGATAATATAGGAGCTACTGCATCGTAAGGTGACTGTCCCATGTTGACAGACATGTAAATGGCTGAACCTAGTGTGAACAATAACAATCCAACTAACAGGATAACAATTTTTGGAAAAATTTCTAACTGAGATAGATGATATGACAGAAGAATTTGAGAAGAAATTTGAATAAATACACCAACCAAGGTCATATTTAGAACGGTTCCTATACCTATCCTATTCCTGTCACTAAACAACATATATAGAAAAACAATAAGATTAATAAGAAATTGGGTAATTGATAAGGGAATATTTAATTTTGTTGCTAGTCCAATACTCAAAGCGGTGAATGGATCGACACCTAACCCGGTTTCTCTTAATAATGACGCAGAAACACCTATAATAAATAGACCTAATAATAAATAATAAATTTTGATAGTTTTTTTCATAATAACCTTCTTAATTACATCGATATAATAAGTTAATAATATACTTTTTTTATTCCAATAGTGGAGATTAGAAGTGAACCTTATTCCCATTTTAAGCGTTATTTATTACTCAAATGAAATATTTTAGAAAAAAAACTGTGTTTTCTTTTCGAAATTAATTGATTAAAGTTTTGTTGGTATTGTTCAGCAATTTGTTTATTTTCAGCTAACTTCTTTTCCGAAATAAGTTGTAATTGTTGCGATTGGTCGAGTAGGTTTTGTAGGTTCGATATTTGAGTATCTTTGGCCTCGATTTGTTTGTTTTTTTCGGCTAATTCTCGTTGCTGATCTTCAAGTTGTCTTTCTAGTAGACCGACAACGTGTTGTCGGTCGTCGTTGTCGGTTTGTTGTCGGTCGTTGTCGGTTGAGAAATGCTTTTTTATCAGTGCTTCTCCTGATTTATCGACAAGTAGAGCGCCAACCTTGTTGTCGGTTTTAGTTGTCACATGTTGTTTCCTAAAATCAGAGGTCAAAAATCGATTAATCGCTTGTTTTGATACGCCGATTTCTTCTGATAGTTCCTTGATTGTTTTGGGCATGGTTAAATCCTAATTTTAGAGTTAAAGCGATAATTGAATTGTTTTTATATGGTCTATTATGCTATATTCCTTGTAACAAATACATACGAAAAAAGGCCATCAGCCGTCTACCAAACGAACTGATGGCCTGCACAGTAACTGTCCTAACCAGTTGCCATGCATTTATCTTCTTACAATATTAACGGGTCTCCCCTTTAAGGATATTCTAACGTTAGAAGCATAAATAATCAACCAAAAAAGACATTGGGAGATCGCATAGCAATTGCTAGGCGGTCTCCTTTTTAGTTACTGTGACGGCTTTTGCTTTCCTTTGGGCCGTTACCCTATAAGATTGAAACGGGACAGGCGTGTACCCGTCAGGTGGCTTGCAAATAGCGACCAAACCACGTCCAAAGGTTGAAGTAGCGTTTAACTGGGCAATGAATAATTGGACATGGGTTAGCTCGCCCAGCAAGTGATTGGCAAAGTAGTGGCTCCTAGATTAGCACCTAGGAGGCTCTGAGAGGCGTTTTAAGCTCAGAGCGGAAGTCTGGCTAAGCATAACCCGTCAAAGACGGGAGAGTGGGCAGAATGCTCTTTAAACGATGTTAGCGACTTGACCAAA
>NZ_LDUY01000067.1 GCF_001038455.1 Fructobacillus sp. EFB-N1
CAACAATCGACCCATGAAGTTACATAACTACCAGACGCCACTAGAAGTTTTTCGGGGTTGTTCGAATTAAACTTGTAATCTGCCAAAATAAAAAAGCCCACGACGTGGGCTTTTTTATTTTTCATTATGCTTTAACAATATTAACGGCTTGCAAACCACGATCACCAGATTCAACACTGAACGTCACTGACTGACCTTCATCAAGCGTTTTGAATCCATTACCCTGAATAGCCGAAAAATGGGCGAAAACATCATCACCGCTTTCACGTGTGATAAATCCAAATCCTTTGTCGCCATTAAACCACTTTACTGTACCTGTTTCCATTATATGTTTCTCCTTTGGTGTACTCACCACTTTTTGTTAATTAAAATAATTGGTGCTGAGCGTCCTTCAAGAAAAACAAATCAAAATCAAAAAAGTTAATTACAACATCATTATACCACAATTACAATTAATAACATTGAAAAAACATTTACATTTAACAATCCTCCGTCTGACTAGAAAACACTTTCCTCAATAACCTATACCGTGGATGGGTGCATAACATCTGTCCACTTTATTAGCATACGAGCATTCACAATTATTCTTTCATGATTTAACTGTAAAGTAATCCAATAGTAATCATACCTAGATTGATATTCCTCAAATAACTCACGAATTCGGTTCGTGAGCTTTTCATTCTTTGCTCGTATGCTAATATAAGCAACAGCAGATTAATTTTTTTACCGCGAACTATTACTCTATTACCTTTTGATTCTTGGAGAACGAAGATGCCTAACTATCCTAATAAAAGAAATTTGATTATTTTAACTACAACATTTATTCTGGGAGTTCTACTTTTAGAACAATTCATCATTTTCCCATTAATCAATGAAGCCTATTTTATTCTCCATTTATCCCAGATAATGAGCAATTTTATTTTTAAAACAGCTGAGTTGCTTCTTTTTATTAGTTTGAATTACTTTTTAACAAAGCAAAAAGTATTCTTAATGCCCTCAAAGTCATGGCTAACGGTTTTTCTTTTTATTTTTATAAGTATCGTATGTATCCCTTTCTTTTCCACTCCACATCTAGAAAATGCAATTTTGACTGGACTTATGGGTGGAATTCCAGAAGAATACTTTTCTAGAGGAGTCCTATTATCATTTTTTTTAACATATTTTGTTCGTAATAATTACTCCCGAACAGCATTAATTAAAGCAATTTTTAGTTCTAATTTTATCTTTGCATTAATGCATCTAACGAACTTATCCCATGAATCTGTGTCCTATGTTATTTTACAATGTATATTATCTTTTGTATCTGGACTTTCATACAGCGCCATCTATGTACAAACAGGTAGCTTGTATTTATCTATGTTCATGCATTTTACAAAAGATTTTATATTAACAGCAGACGTGTCCAGCCAACTAACTAACATACTACATTCATCTTTCGCAATGTTTCAACTATTATTAGTGGTCATTACCTTTATTTATTGGAACAAACATGAACCACGATTAATCCGATTAATTAGATATTCATCTAATGAAAAAAATACCTAGTTAACATAATGTATCTTTTAAAAAATAAAATGCAACGTTCATCCACGAACGTTGCATTTTATTTGAAAATACTATCTTTAAGATAATTCATCCATGTTTTTCTACCTGTGATAACCGATACTTTCCCTTCCAGCCCATATCGTATTTGATCGTAATCTGTTTTTTTCAAAGACAATTGCGCTGTAACTCGGTAAACATTTCCCTGTTGCGTTTCAGTTGATGCCTCATCAATCTGATTGATTTTTCCGTCCAGCAAAAGAGGTTTGGGTCCATTTTGATTCGTCTGAAATCTAATTTTTTGATGCAACTTTAAATCATTTAATTGATTAGCAGGTACTGCGAATTGAATTGAAAGTATTGGTTGTTCCTTTAATTCTGGATAGATATCCGCCACTTCTGTACCACTCGCAAGATATTGTGACTTTGGACTAGCATTTTTCAAATGCAATACCCCAGTGATTGGCGCCTTCATCATCGCACTATTAGCCGTATTATTTAATAATTCTTGATTAGTCTTTAAATCAATCCCGCTATCATTCAAACTTTGTACTTCCTGATGAATACTTGCTAAAGTTTTTGACTTCAAAGACAACTTCTTTTGATTAGTCGATTGATTCGTTTGATCAATCTTTTTATTTTTTTCTTTCTGTTCAATATCAGATTGGTTAATTTGATCAATACTTTCTTGATTAGACAAATCCAGATCATTTAACTGACTTTGATAATCAGAAAATTGATTAGCATAACCATATTCGTCATTCGTTTGAAAAAGATTTTTCCCTTGTTCGACACTTTGCTGATACGTCTTTAAAAGTTGTAGGCGGTTCAAATTACGATTATATTTTTGCTGATTATTATCTTGATTAATCGATGTTTCTTGATTATTAAAAACCAACAAGGTTTCACCGGAATGTACCACCTTATTTTCTTTTAAATTATTTTCAATAATCGCCGCATTACTTGGCGATTGAATCGTCGTTAAAGTTGTTTTAGGGATAATTTGACCAATTGATTTAACGGTTATTTCTTTTTTTGTAAAACATAAAAAGGCAACCATCATAACAATAAAAAGCACAATCGGCCAAATAAGCTTCGTGGTAAAAGTACCATAACGACGATTATAAAATTCAGCACTTTCAAGCTGGTCACGTACGTTCACTTATATACACTCCCTCTGCTATTTCTGTACCAATGTTCGATATGCTTGGTTACTTTTTAGTAATTCATCATGAGGACCATCCGCTACAATCTTCCCTTGTTCTAACATGACCACTCGATTCACGCGTTCAGCAATCGTTAGTCGGTGGGCTACAAAGATAATTGTTTTATCCTGCAGTGCTAGTAAATTATCAACAACCTTTTTTTCAGTTAACACATCCAAATTACTGGTTGATTCATCAAGGATTAACACGCTAGATTCTGTTAACAAAGCCCGAGCCAATGAAATTCGCTGTTTCTGTCCACCTGAAAGTGTCCCTGCATCGGTAATTTCAGTATTAAAGCCTTGTGACATGTTTTCAATGTCATCTCGAATGCCAGCAATCTCAGTGGCTTTAAAGATTTCTTCTGTCGTAACAGGTCCCTTAACACCTATCAACAAGTTATCAATAATTTTCCCATTAAATAAATGCGGTTCTTGTGGTACATAAGTAATCATCGACCTTAAAGCTTTTTTGGGTAGATGCTTAATATCCGTACCTTTTAGTGTAATCTTCCCATGGTTAGGTTCTAAATCAAAGAAACGCACCAGTAACTTCGCTAGGGTTGATTTACCAGATCCTGAAATCCCAACTAACGCTATTTTTTCACCATTAGTGATTGCGAGAGATAATTGATCAATAATAGCTTGATTATATTGATATTCAAATGAAATGGATTGAAAATGAATATCCAAATCGGTGGCATCAATCGTTAATTTATTTTCTTCATTTGCAAACTCTGATTTGACTGCATAGACTTCTTCTAGTCGATGGGCTGCCACCATGGCGGTTTGGATACGGCTTTGCAAATTAATAATTGATTGCAACGGCTCCGTAAAATAGCCTAATAAGGCGTTATAGGCCATCAATTCCCCAATGGTCAGTTTATTTTGAACAACAAGATTTGCACCATACCACAACACCAACACTTGAAGAATCAGCTTTAAAGCACCTTTCAAGGCTTCTTGAATCGCTGTTACCCGTGCTTTTGAAAATGAGTTTTTTAAAAATCGTACATATTCTTGGTCAACATGCTGATAACTGTTTTCTTCTGCTCTTAATGCCTTGATCGTTTCCATGCCGTTTAGACTTTCAATGACCGATGACTCCAAATCTGCACCAGAACGCATTGTTTGTAGATTCAAACGGGCAAAAATCTTCACGAAACTCAACACGATTAAGCCATAAATTGGGATAGATAATGCTGTAATTAAAAACAGATTGGCATTATAGCTCAGTAACACAATCGCCATCATGATAATAATGACAACATCAATAAACATTGAAAGGATTGATGAGGCCACTGCCTCAATAACAGAGTTAGCGTCGTTAAATCGAGACGTCAATTCTCCTACACGACGGGTGTAAAAAAAGTTCATTGGTAGTTTAAAAAGATGTTGGATGTAAGAAAGAATCAAATCAATCGACAACCGCTGTCCCAATACAATTAAAAGATATTGCTGCACATAAAACATGATCTGCTGGAAAATGTAGGCTGTTATCAAGCCTATACTGACAATCGTGAGGGTATTCATCATGTTATTGGGAACATATTCATCAACTAGAAATTGTATGAAATAAGATCCAATAATACTAACTAATGTCACGACTAGAGAACTAGCCACAATATTGGCAATCAAACCTTTTTGCTTACCAATAATTGCTAACAAACTTCTGATTCCTGTTTTTTTTGTCTTTTCAGGTTTGAACTCTGGATTAGGCACCAAAAAAAGAGCCACGCCTGTCCACTGTTTAGCGAAGTTCTCGTAACTCATTTTTATTTTTTTGACATTAGGGTCAGGATCAGCAATATATACTTTCTTTTTGGTTACTTTATAAACCACATAATAATGTTCTAACAGCTGACCTTGATCAGGCTTTTGAACATGGACAATAAAAGGAAGTGGGAGCCGTTTTATCTCCTGAAAGATGCTCATATCGGCCTGAATCGCCTTAACATCAAAGTTAATATTTTCAGCAGCTTTTTTTAGTCCTAGTGCGGTCGTCCCCTCACGATTCGTTTTAGCCAAATCTCTCAATCGTGCAATTGAAATATCATGACCATATGTTTTGACCACCATGGCAAGACAAGCAACACCACAATCTCGTTCATCAACTTGGGATACATAATAGAACATATTTCCTGGGTACCTTTTTACATGAATTTTAGAAAAGTAAAATAACATTATAAAAACTCTATCATATTTTAGTAACTTAGTACCAAAATATGATATATAAATATGTTGATTTATTTTAAAATTACAGATAATATATGGTTATATTAGCGTATATTTCAGAAAATTGGAGAGAAGAATATGCAAAAATTTGTAGAATTAAATGATAATGAGTTAGAAAATATTATCGGTGGATCTAGTGATGGATTTTGGACATGGGTAGGATATACTGCTCGAGTGACATATAACACCGCTCGCAAGTATCCAGCTCACGGAACTACACTAGTTCCACATTGGTAATAATTTAATATTCAATTAAAATATAAAGGAGATGTATCTCGATGACTAAAAAATTAAATTTTCTAAGCACTTACCAGGATATTAATGAAGCAAAACTATCTGAAATAAATGGTGGATTTTGGGGATATCTAGCTCCATTTGGTATTTACATGGCGCAGCAGGCATTTGAACACTCAGATCAAATATCACATGGATGGAAATCTGCTGGAAAGAAGACTTTTTTCTAAATATTTAATACTAGTCAAGTATTTTCAAGTTGCATGTATTAGAAATCAATTTTTCTTATAAAAAAGATATCCGGAGAAAAAATTATATTAAAAAAATCATTATTTAGAAACATAATTAAAGCGCTTTTTGTAGTAACCTTGACACAAATTATCATAAATCTGTTGTCACATACTTATCTGTTTGACAACATGGACGCTGTTTTCAATTTCATGATTTTGTATACTCTTATTCTGTATATCGCAGATAAAAAAACTAGTTAACATAATGTGCGTTACCGAAAGTAAAAAAGACCAGCTCCCAGAAATAGG
>NZ_LDUY01000068.1 GCF_001038455.1 Fructobacillus sp. EFB-N1
TTTGGTCAAGTCGCTAACATCGTTTAAAGAGCATTCTGCCCACTCTCCCGTCTTTAACGGGTTATGCTTAGCCAGACTTCCGCTCTGAGCTTAAAACGTCTCTCAGAGCCTCTCAGGTGCTAACCTGAGAGCCACTACTTTGCCAATCACTTGCCGGGCGAGCCAACCCATGTCCAATTATTCATTGCCCAGTTGCGCGCTAAGCAACCTTTGGACGTGGTTTGGACGGAACACTGCCTCCCTCCTTACGGGTACACGCCTGTCCCGTATCAGCCTTATAGGATAACAGCCCTAAGGAAATCAAAAGCCGTCACAGTAACTAAAAAGGAGACCGCCTAGCTGATTGCTATGCGATCTCCCTGTTTTTTAAGGTTGATTATTTATTTCTCTGTCGGTAAAATGGACTTATAGAAATAAATGCATGGCAACTGCTTACTCAGTTACTGTGCTGGCCATCAACTTCCCTGCCAGGAAGTTGATGGCCTTTTTCATATGTATTTGTTAATAAGAATATAGCATAATAAATTACAGTAGAACAAGAAAAAAAGCCAACCAACTAAAATCGGAGACTTCGGATGGCAAAAACAATAAAAGAACTGGCCGATGAACTAGGTGTCAGTAAACAAACAGTGCAATACCATTATCAACATTTGCTAGCAAAGAACCGACAAAAGGATAGTCGGGGTTTTAACGTTGTAAACCCTACAGCCGAAAGGGAAATAAGGGGTAAGGTAGCAAAGAGTTTGCCACCAAAAAACCGACAAAGAACCGACAAAGAGGTAGCAAAAAACCAACAAAGAACAGACAAAGAAAAAACGTCTATAAACGCTGATTTAAAGCGACAAATAGAAGATTTAAAGCAACAAAGAGACCAGCTCTTTGCTAGCAAAGAGAAAGAGCTTGCTAGCAAAGACCGACAAATAGAAAAACTAGGTAAATTACTAGATCAAGCACAACAACTACAACTAATCGCTGAACAAAAAATTGAAAATCAAAAAAATCAGCTAACTGAATTTACAGAAAAAAAGAAAAGTTTTTGGTACAAATTATTCCGTAATTAACTGACAAAAATTCTGTTAATTAAAAAGCACTATTCAACATATGTAATATGATGGATAGTGCTTTACTTTTGATATAACTCTATTTTGAGTATTTATAGTAACTGGTTTTATAATACAACTATTTCAATATTAACCATGATAATGTCCATTATTTTCGTTAACTGTTACATACGGTTCTTCACTATTTTTATAGTTTTGCACCCATACTTCCCAATCTCCATTTCCTATAGATACGTATTTATATGGTACCTGACCATATTGATTATACAAACTATTTTCAAATGTTTTAACCCAACTTCCCTGTGGCTGGTTTAATTTCTGATTAGGTTCAGCCTTTGGGCTTATACTCTGCTGCGATTCTTTATTTGTCTGTTGAGTATTAGTCGATCCAGAATTATCACTTTCATTTTGATTGTTCGTACCTATATTTCCGTTAGTAGCTGGTATATTTCCAACTGTAGTTTGACTTTTTTGAATAGATTCAGAGTTTTCATCTTGTCCTTCTTTAACAGATTCTTTAGAAGAATTAATTGTCGAACTATTTGATTTTTGACTAGAATCAGACCTTTGTGAATGACTATTATTTTCTAATTTTTTTGACGAATTATTATCGTTTCCCAGCTTAAAAATAAGAAAACCAGAAACTACAATAAGAAGGACAGCTACAGCTACAGATCTTTTTTTCATAAAAATTTCTTTCTCCCATCAACATATTGTCACAAAACCGCTACATAACAGCTACGTCCAGATGCTGTCGTGTACTGCAACCATGTGTAACCATCAGCTTGCACTTTGCTATTGTAAGAAACACTATCACCAGCCGAATATCGACCCACTATTTGACCACTCAAACTAGGTGACGTCCGGATATTCGTTGCTTGACTAAACGTATATGTTCCGCTTTCCTGAGTGCCTTGAGACGTTTGTGATGCACTACCACTATCCAAGACTGCTACATAACAGCTACGTCCAGATGCTGTCGTGTACTGCAACCATGTGTAACCATCAGCTTGCACTTTGCTATTGTAAGAAACACTATCACCAGCCGAATATCGACCCACTATTTGACCACTCAAACTAGGTGACGTCCGGATATTCGTTGCTTGACTAAACGTATATGTTCCGCTTTCCTGAGTGCCCTGAGATGCTTGCGATTCATTATCTCCGTTAAAATAATCATACCAGTATTGTGCTTGATTACCTCTGTTAGGCTGATTAGAATCATATGGACGCTCATAATTCGCCAAAAATATTAGTCCCATAGTATAGGGCGACAGACTAGAAGAAATATAAGATTTACCGTTAATTCCATATGCTCTAGATGGATAAAATTGAATTCCATTCTGCAACTCATAATTGATTCGAGCACACTGTGCATTAATCGTATGCCAATCCATTCCTTGACTATTACACCACTGAATCAATTTATTAGCAGGGGTCCATTGAACAAGGCCGTATCCACCACCTCCTCCAACTTCCCATTTATCAGGAATAATCGCACTTTCTGAAACTATGTTACCCAACAATCCAGCTATAGCATTATCAGTCCATCCCTTGCTTGAAAGAAACGAATGAATAGCAATTGCATTATTAACTTGTTCCTGAGAATAATAAGCAGTAGATTGAACAAGATTTACAGAAAATAAATTAGAGCGGTTGTCGATTCCACCCATCAATAACTTTTTAAGATCTATTACTGTAGTATCAACGCCATCCGCCCCTTCTTTTTGAGTACTATTGTCTGGTGTCTTAACACTATCCGTCACTTCTTTTTG